>NZ_CP022187.1:3352859-3657664 GCF_003111645.1 Parazoarcus communis | reverse complement strand
CAGCAGGTTGAAGCCGAGGTCGGTCCACATTGCCGGGGTCGGTGCGCCGTTGCGATTGACGTGGGAGAGGTACTTCGGCAGCCAGCCATCGACCGAGGCCTGGTACAGGGTGCGCGAGGAGCCCGCCATCGAGGTCATGATCGACAGCACCAGTGCCAGCACCAGCATCGCCATCAGCACGCGCTCGACCATCGCCCCGCCACCGATCATGTGCGCCATGGCCTGCGCAACGCCCATGCCGCTGTAGATCTCAGGCGCGAGGATGCCGTCATACACGGCAGCGCTCACCACGTTGCCAGCGGCATCGGTCACTTCCGGCGTCACCAGCTGACCGAGGCCAAGCGTGCCCTGGAAGGCAAGCGGCACCACGGTGAACACGAAGATGCACAGCAGACCCGAATACAGGATCGCCTTGAAGGTATCGGTGCGCGGGTTCTTGAATTCGCGGGTGTAGCACACTGCCGTCTCGAAGCCGTAGGTCGACCAGGCGGCGATGAAGAGGCCACCGGCGATCAGGGTCAGGCCACCCATGTCCCAGGCACCGTCGATCACCGCACCGGAAGCGTCATGGGCCAGCGGATACATCGGCGCCAGATTGGCGGTCGATACATCACCCGAGAGCAGCGGCCACAGACCGACGAGCATCAGCGGTGCGAGTGCGGCAATGCCGAGCACCATCTGCATCCGCGCAGCCTGCAGGATGCCCCGGTGCTGGATCGCGAACGCGCCGAGCAGGACCGCCGCGCCGAGCACGAACGTGGCGTTGATGCGCAGCGCCAGATCCGCACGAATCCAGCTCAGATCCAGCAGCGTGAGTTGCCAGGTGTTGATCGCCGCATCGGGCGCAAACAGGATGCTCAGGATGTAGCCCGCAGCCAGACCGGAGCCGATGGCCAGCACCGGCGACCAGGCCAGCCAGTTGCACCACACCGAGAGCGGCGCGAGGATCTTGCTGTAGCGCACCCAGGCCACGGCGCCATACACCGACGCACCGCCCGACTTGTGCGGAAACAGTCCCGCGATCTCGGCATAGGAAAATGCCTGCAGAAAGCCGAAGGCGATCGACACGATCCAGATCGCCCACGACGGCTTGCCCACCGTTGCGGCAATCGAGCCAATTGAAAAAAGCACCAGGGCAGGTACGCCACTGGCCACCCAGAACGCGCCCGCCCATCCGATCTTGCGGTGGAGCGTCGCGCTCTGCTGGCTGCCCCCTGCGAAACCGGCGGCAAGCGGGTCAAGCACCGTTGTGTTCATCCGAGTTCTCCTGAAGGTCGAAAAAAATCGCAAACCGCTGAACGCGGCATGGCCTTCAATGTCCGCTTTGGTGCTGCGACGCACAATCCGACTTTGGGAGTAGCCCGGGGGAGTAAGCCGGTGGAGTAAGCCCGCATGTGGAGGCAGGCGCGCTCGACACATGCAGACGGAAAATGGACGAACCAGGCGGCTGCAGGGGCGGCCGCTGCGGGGGGTGGAAGAACGGAAGAATGGGACCTGCCCGCACCGGGCAGGCAGGTCTCAGTGGGCCCGCATCAAGCTCAGGCCGCAGCCCTGACTGCCGGCACCTTCGTCGCCACAGCCGCCGGCCACACCGCCATGCGGCTCACCGACACCCGGCGCGCGCCCGGTACCGCAGCCGGTTTGGCGATTGTTACCTCCAGCCGCCGGATGGCGAAGCGTTCGCCCAGGGTGTCGAGCATGACCTGGCTCAGGTGTTCGAGCAGGTTGAAGTGGCGCGCTGCGATCAAGGCTTCGAGGCACGCCACCACTTCGTCGTAATCCACCGTGTGGCGGATGTCGTCGCTGCGCCCGGATGCGGCGCCGTCGATGCACAGGGTCAGATCCACCAGCAGGGGCTGGCGCGCGGCCAGTTCGTGCGGGTAGATGCCGATCGATGCTTCAAGCGCCAGCCCTTCGAGACGGATCACGCATTCGTCGGCGCCCATCTCAGACCGCCTTCAGCACCGGGGCTTCCCAGTCCTGATAGTCGTCGGCTGGGCTCGCCTGCAGGCTGCGTTCGGCCGAGCGCAGCGTGTTCTCGATCAGCATCGTCACCGTCATCGGCCCCACCCCACCGGGCACCGGTGTGATCCACGAGGCCTTCTCCTTCACCCCGTCGAAATCCACGTCGCCGACGATGCGGTTGTCCGGCAGGCGGTTGATGCCCACGTCGATGACGATGGCGCCTTGCTTGACCATCTGCGGCACGATCAGACCCGGCTTGCCCGCAGCCACGATCAGGATGTCGGCCAGAATGGTGTGCTGAGCCAGATCCCGCGTCTTCGCGTGGCAGATCGTCACCGTGGCTTCGCGCTGCAGCAGCATCAGCGCCATCGGCTTGCCGACGATGTTGCTCGCCCCCACCACCACCACGTTCTTGCCCGCGACCTCGGTGCCGGTGGTGTCGAGCAGCAGCTGCACGCCGTAGGGCGTGCATGGCGGGAAGATGGTGTTGCCCACCACCAGCCCGCCGACGTTGTACAGATGAAAGCCGTCGACGTCCTTATGCACCGAGATCGCTTCGAGCACCCGGCGCACATCGATGTGGCCGGGCAGCGGCAGCTGGATCAGGATGCCGTGCACCGTCGGGTCGGCGTTGAGCTGGGCGATGCGTGCCAGCATCTCCGCTTCCGGCGTGTCTGCCGGCAGCGCCACGTGCAGCGAGCGCACCCCGCACTCCTCGCACGCCTTCACCTTGTTGCCCACATACACCCGCGAGGCCGGATTGTCCCCGACCAGGATGACCGCCAGGCCGGGGCGCACGCCCTGCTCCACCAGCCGTCCCACGCGCTCGCGAAAACCCACTCGGAGCTGTTTCGACAGCGCCTTGCCGTCGATGATCTGTGCCGTCATGGCTGTCCCTTCTCCGAAAAAAAGGCCGGCCCGGAATCTCCGGCCCGGCCCGATATCGCCTCGTCAGGCGACGGTGGAAATCAGCAGGTCAGAAGCCCTGACCGGGAATCCAGTTGGTGCCGGCCAGCGGCAGGCCGGCCATCGCGGCAGCCTCGATGGTCAGCGCCACCAGGTCCTCGCGTTCGAGGTGATGCACGTTCTGCTTGCCGCAGGCACGGGCGATGGTGGTGAGCTCCATGTTCAGGGTCTTGAGGTAGTTCCTGAGGTGCTTGGCACCGACTTCCGGCGACAGGCGCTGCTCGAGGATCGCATCCTGCGTGGTGATGCCAACCGGGCACTTGCCGGTGTGGCAGTGGTGGCAGAAGCCGGGGGCTGCACCAATGGCGGTGTAGTCGGCTTCGGCAGCATGCAGGGCGCCATTCTGGTAGTAGGTCTCGCCGTTACAGCCCAGCGCAACCAGCACGCCCTGACCGATGGCCACTGCGTCCGCGCCCATGGCCAGCGCCTTGGCGACGTCGGCACCGGTGCGGATGCCGCCAGACACCACCAGCTGAACCTTGCCGATCATGTCGAGGTCTTCGAGCGCATTCACCGCCTGACGCACTGCAGCCAGGGTCGGGATGCCGATGTGTTCGATGAAGCAGGTCTGGGTGGCAGCGGTGCCGCCCTGCATGCCGTCAACCACGATCACGTCGGCACCGGAATGCACTGCCAGCTTGACGTCGTGGAAGGTACGGGTTGCGCCCACCTTCACATAGATCGGCTTTTCCCAGTCGGTGATCTCGCGCAGTTCCTGGATCTTGATCGCGAGGTCGTCCGGGCCGGTCCAGTCCGGGTGACGGCAGGCCGAGCGCTGGTCGATGCCTTCCGGCAGGGTGCGCATCTTGGCCACACGCGGGGACACCTTCTGACCCAGCAGCATGCCGCCACCGCCGGGCTTGGCGCCCTGGCCGATCACCACTTCGATCGCATCGGCGCGACGCACGTCGTCCGGGTTGAAGCCGTAGCGCGAGGGCAGGCACTGGTAGATCAGGGTCTTGGAAGACTGGCGCTCTTCCGGCGTCATGCCGCCATCACCGGTGGTGGTGGAGGTGCCCATCTCGGTCGCAGCGCGGCCGAGCGCTTCCTTCACGTTGGCCGAGAGCGAGCCGAAGCTCATGCCGGCGATCGTGATCGGGATGTCCAGCTCGATCGGCTTCTTGGCAAAACGGGTGCCGAGCAGGGTCTTGGTGACGCACTTCTCGCGATAGCCTTCGAGCGGGTAACGCGACATCGACGCACCGAGGAAGACCAGGTCGTCGAAGTTGGGCAGTTTGCGCTTGGCGCCCATGCCACGGATCTCGTACAGACCATGGGCGGCAGCGTTGCGGATGTAGTCGAGCGTCTTGCGGTCGTAGCCGTGGGACTCTTCGCGCGATACGTTCTTGAAATGCACGGGTTTGGTTTCCATCATCGAGCTCCTCTTGATTCCTGCTCAATATTCCTGGTTCGCGTCGGCGTTCCAGTGGTAGAGGGAACGCTGCGAGGCGATCCGCTTGAATGCCTTGGGGTCGTGATCCAGACCGGCCTTGTCGAGCAGTCCGGCCACGGTGGCGATGTCGGCGTCGGTCATCGGCTCGTACTGCGCATCGGCGCCGAGCGATTTCACCGAGCCCTTCACGTACAGCACCGCCTCGTACAGCGAGTCGCCGAGCGCGTCGCCCGCGTCGCCGCAGATCACCATGGTGCCGGCCTGGGCCATGAAGGCCGAGAAGCTGCCGACCGAGCCACCAACCACGATGTTGCCGCCCTTGAGCGAGATGCCGCAGCGCAGCCCGGCGTCGCCTTCGATGACCAGCAGTCCGCCCTGGGCCGAAGCACCGGCGCCGTTGGAGGCAAAGCCCTTCACGTGCACCTTGCCGCTCATCATGTTCTCGCCCACACCGGTACCGGCGCTGCCGTCAATGGTGATGGTCGCCGACTTGTTCATGCCACCGGCGTAATAGCCGGCGTGGCCGACCACTTCGACACTGATCGGGCAGTCGAGCCCGACTGCGATGTTGTGGGCGCCGTCCGGATTGACGACGGTCACCGCTTCCACCTTGCCTTCCTTGGCATCCGTGTGCAGGAAGGTGTTGAGCTCCCGCAGCGAAGTGGTGGCGAGATCGAAAGTCAGGCGTTCCATACGTACATCTCCTCGGGCGCAGGTTCAAACACATGGGCGTGCTTCACGCCCGGCAGGTGGGCCAGCGAACGGAATTCGGAGGCAATGGCCACGTAGTCATCGGTTTCCGCCACGACGGCGGGCTTGCAGGCAAAGGGATCGCGGATCAGCGCGAGCTTGTCCGGCGTACCCATGAGGAAGGTGTAGAAGCCGTCGAGCTCCTCGAAGCCCTTCTGCAGCGCGGTTTCGAGGTCGTCGCCTTCGCGCAGGCGCCATTCCAGGAAGCGGCACGCAGCCTCGGTATCGTTGTCGGTCTCGAAGCTGATACCGCGCGGCTCCAGCATGCGGCGGATGCCGTTGGGATTCGACAGCGAGCCGTTATGCACCAGGCAGAAATCCTCGCCTGCAGTGAAAGGGTGGGCGCGGTCCGGCGTCACCGCCGATTCGGTCGCCATCCGCGTGTGACCGACCAGGTGCGAACCCTTGAGACCGGCAAAACCGTAACGCGCAGCGACTTCAGCCGGCGTGCCGATGTCCTTGTACAGGTCGATGCTGCGACCGGTCGAAAGGATGTGCAGCTTGGGGTAATGCTCCTTCACCCAGCGCTTCACCACCTCCGGCGCGAGGCCGAAGCTGAGGACCGCATGGTTGCCCTTGGCCTCGACCTGAGCGCTCACACCCAGGTGCGACTTCAGTTCGTGACTGAGGCCGAGCCAGTTGAAGTCGGCGCCGTCTTCGGTGAGGCCGGAATACAGGCTGATCTTGCGCTCGCTCTCGGGCAAGGGCTGACCGAATACCGCGAGGCCGGCCGAGTCGGGTCCGCGCTCGGTCATGCCGATCAGCATCGGGACCATCAACTCGCCCAGTCTTTCACGCAATGCCGGTGTCTTGACCAGCAATCCGACGATTCCACACATGTTTGCTTCTCCTTGTTTCCAATCTTTTTGCGTCAGGCCGAATCAGAAGAATTCGAGGTAGTTCTTGACTTCCCAGTCCGACACGTGACGCATGTACTCCACCCACTCCATGTGCTTGAGGCGCAGGAACTCGTCGGCCACGGGGCCGAGTGCCTTGCACAGCACGGTGTCCTGCTCGAGTGCGATCAGCGCTTCATGCAGGTTCTGCGGCAGGATGCCGATCCCGGCTTCCTTCAGCTGCGCCGGGCTCATCTCGTACAGGTTCTGGTTGTGCGGCTCACCCGGGTCGAGGTTGCGCTCGATACCGTCGAGGCCGGCGGCGATCACCGCAGCGGTGGCCAGATAGGGGTTGCAGGCGCCGTCCGGCAGGCGCAGTTCGAGACGTCCGCCGGGGATACGCACCATCGACGAACGGTTGTTGTCGCCGTAGCTGATGTAGGCCGGTGCCCAGGTGGCGCCGGTCAGCGAACGGCCCACCACCAGACGCTTGTAGGAGTTGACCGTAGGCGCGCAGATCGCGGCCAGCGCCGGCGCGTGGGCGAGGATGCCGGCGAGGAACTGGTAGGCCAGCTTCGACAGCCCGAGGCCGTACTTGTCGGTCCTGTCGGCGAACAGGTTGGCGTTGCCTTCCTTGTCACCGATCGACATGTGGATGTGCATGCCGTTGCCCGGCCGGTTGGCGAAGGGCTTGGGCATGAAGGAGCAGATCATGCCGAGGTCGTTCGCGATCTCGGAGGCCGCCATCTTGAACAGCAGATAGTGGTCGGCCGAGGTCAGGCAGTCAGCGTAGGTGTAGTTGATCTCGAACTGGCCGTTGGCGTCCTCGTGGTCGATCTGATAGACATCGACATCGACCTCGCGCAGGCTCTCGACCAGCTTTTCGAGGAACTCGCGATTGCGCGAAAGCCCCTTGTAGTCGTAACAGGGCTTGGGCAGGGTGTCGGTCGGATCGGTCGGGATGATGTTGCCCGCGGCATCCTTCTTGAGCAGCGAGAACTCCGGCTCGAGCCCGGTGAAGAAGGTATAGCCCTTGGCATCGAGACGCTTGATCTGATTCTTCAGCACCACGCGGGTATCCAGCGGCCAGGGCTCGCGCTTGACGTGGCCGTCACAGGCGATGCGGGCATAGCCCGGCTGCCAGGGCACCAGCGACAGGGTGTCGAGATCACCCACCGCCATGAAGTCGGGGCCGTTGGGTTCGATACCGAGACCCGTCACCGCGAAGCCGGCAAAGCCGGCGCCGTTGGTGATGATTTCGTCGAAATGGGAGACAGGAACGGATTTGGTTTTGGCAGTGCCGTGAATATCGACAAACTGGGCCAGGATGTACTTGACCTTGTTGTCGGCGAGGAACTGCTTGGCTTCGATGGGCGTCATTGACACTCTCCGGATAGGAATGTTGGGATTGGGTTATGCGTATAGATGCTGGGGTAATACCGTGCCGCCACCGAGCTCGTGCGCGATGTCGTGAAGCGTTTCAAACAGATACCGGCCATAGCTGCCGTCACACCAGATGCGGTAAATCAGTCCCTTTGCGCTCTGCTCCGGGAGCACCGTCACACCGACGCCGACCAGACTGGTGAGCACCACCGGACGGTCGGCGGGCTTGAGCGCGGCGAAGTTCACGTTGCAGGTCTGGCGTAGCAGTTCACTCACCCGTTCGCCGCCGAGGACCAGCGCGGCATCCTCGTGCTGCACCGGATACACACCGGCGGCCCGCGGCGCCGTGGTGAGGCGCTCGACCACGGCCGCATCGCCCTCGACCAGAAACTCCGTCATTCCCAGACGTGCGATGCGCCCGCCCTCGCCCAGTGGCAGCCAGGTGTTGGGCTTCTCGGGCACCGGCACCGCCAGGCTGTCGAGCCAGGCGATGGTGCCGGGGCCCTTGCAACCACAGCGCACATCCAGCGACACGTCGGCAATGCCAAGGACTGCGGCGGCCTCGGCCTGCCGCGCTACGTCGGTCAGCAGTTCGGCAACGATCTCCGCCACCGGGCTGCTAGCTAGCGCCTGACTCATACCGCCTCCTTCTGCTTCATGTTTTCAGGGTCGTAGAACGGGGTTGCGCTGACCTCGACTTCGACCATGCTGCCGTCGGTCAGGCGAACGCTGACCTTGGAGCCCACGGTGGCGAGGTCAGGGCGCAGGAAAACCAGTCCGATGTGGCGACCAAGGGCCGCGCTCCAGGCAATGCTGGTGACGCGACCGGCGATGTCGCCGTCGGCGATGACCAGGTTGCATTCCAGCGGTACGCCACCGCTGTAGCCCGGCGGCAGCGTGAAGCCTGCCAACTGCTGCTTCAGCTTCTTCGAGGCGATGGCCTTGAGGCTGCGCTGACCGACGAAGAAGGGCTTGGCCATCTTCACTGCCCAGCCCATGCCGACTTCGAGCGGTGTGGTGAGGCCGTCGGTGTCCTGGCCGATGATGATGTGGCCCTTCTCCAGCCGCAGCAGACGCTGGGCTTCGACACCGAAGGGGCGAACACCATGCGCAGCGCCAGCCGCCATCAGCGCGTCCCACAGCGCGCCGCCGAAGCGTGCCGGAACGTGAATCTCGTAGCCCCACTCGCCGACGAAGCCCACCCGCATCAGCCGGGCGGGGATGTCGGCCACGGTGCATTCACGTACCGCGAGGTAGGGGAAGGCAGCCGCCGAGAGATCGGTCGTTGTCAGTGTGGCCAGCACCTCGCGGGAGCGCGGACCGGCCAGGTTCATCGCGGCGAAGGCGCCGGTGTGATTGACGATGCCGCAATCCAGCCCCCACATCGTGTTGAGGCGCGACAGTTCGCGGTAGATCGTCGCCGCACCCGAGGTGGTGGTGGTGAAGTAGAAGTGATCCTCTGCCAGTCGTGCGACCACGCCGTCGTCGATCACCACGCCCGACTCGTCGCACATCACCGCGTAGCGGGTCATGCCGACCTTGAGGTTGGCGTAGTTGGAGGTATAGACGCGCTCAAGGAACTCGGCGGCCTGCGGCCCGATCACTTCGAGCTTGCCCAGCGTGCCGACATCGATCAGGCCAAGGCCGCCACGCACGGCTGCGACCTCTTCGCGAATGCAGTCCAGCCTCGCCTTGCCCGCCACCTGGTAGAACTCGGGACGCTGCCACACGCCGGCCGGCATCCACTTCGCGCCCAGCGCCTCATGGCGCGAGTGCAGCGGGGTGCGGCGCTCGGGGTTGAAGCCGCGCCCGGCCAGGATCGCCATCGGTACCGGGTGGTAGAAGGGACGCGCCGTGGTGGTGCCGACCTGCTGCGGCTCCTTGCCCGAGAGCCGGGCCAGAATGCGCAGGCCGTTCATGTTGGAGTGCTTGCCCTGGCTGGGGCCCATGCCCACGGTGGAGTAACGCTTGAGCAGCTCGATGTTGTCGAAGCCTTCCTGCACCGCGTTGTGGAAATCCTTGAGCTGCAGGTCCTCGTCGAAATCGACGAAGTTCTTGCCCTCGGGGTGGGCCACGATCGGCCACGGATGGCTGGGCGATTCCACTTCCGGCGCAAGCGCGCTGCCGACGGCCTCGCCGAAACCTGCAGCCGCTGCGGCGTGACTGCCTGCGCGGGTGCCATCGGCCATGCGCCGCGAGAGCTCATGCACACCGTTGACACGGCCGCAGGCGAACACGCCGTCGGGCAGCACATCGGGTACGAACTGCTCGACCGCGCGGTCGAAGCGCATCCTGGTGCCAGCCTGGTACAGCAGGTTGGCAGCCGGCGCCCAGCCCACACTCATCAGGATGCCGTCACAGGCGATGTCACGCAGGCTGGCGGCAGGCGAGCCGTCCGCCTGCACCGCGCCGACGCGCGCTGCGGCCACGCTGGCACCATCCGCACCCGGTACCGCCTCGACGACGCAGCTCGACATCAGCACCTCGACCTTGGCATCGCGCAACTGCCGCGCCAGCGGAGCCGCCATGCCCGCATCCGCACGCAGATCGACCACGGCCGCAACCGTCACGCCACGCGCCAGCAGATCAAGTGCCGCGCGGTAACCGTCGGCGTTGGCCACCAGCACCAGGGCACGCTGCATCGGCTTGACGCCGTAGCGGTGCATCAGACGCTGGGCGGCCGAAGCCAGCATGATTCCGGGCAGATCGTTGTAGCGGAACACCGCCGGCTGTTCAAAGCCGCCGCTGGCCACCACCACGCTGCCGGCACGCATCTTGAGCATGCGCTCGGCGCTGACCAGGGGCAGCCAGTGATCCTTGTAGTAGCCCGCCGCATAGGTGCTGGTGAGCACCCGGATCCGCGGGTTGGCAGACACCTGGGCCATCAGGCCGGTGAGGAGCTCGACCCGCGCCGGATCGTTGCCGATCTGATAGCCGGCGCTGCCGCCTGCGCGTGCGTTCTCATCCACCACCACGACCTCGGCACCCTGGGCAGCGGCGGCAAGCGCAGCGGACAGACCGGACGGACCGGCACCGATCACCAGCACATCGCAGAAATCGTAAGCCTTGGGGGTACGACGGGTGGGGCTGTTGAGATCGACCTTGCCCAGGCCGGTCATCGCACGGAACATGCGCTCCCACATCGGGAACAGACGCTTGGTGTGAAAGGCCTTGTAGTAGAAGCCCACCGGCAGGAAGCGGGCGAAGCGGCCGAGCACCCGACCCTTGTCGCCGTCGAGGCCGCCGAAGGTGTTGACCGCGGTGAGATCCATGCCGGCCTGCAGCGGCACCACGTCGGCACGCACATTGGGCTGGTCGCCCCACTGATGCAGCGCATTGGTGTCGTGGTTGGCGAGCGAGAGCACGCCACGCGGGCGGTGATACTTGAAGCTGCGGCCGAGCACGCGGACATCCGCACCCCACAGGGCAGAGCTCACCGTGTCGCCGGCGTAGCCGGTGTAGGTGCGGCCTTCAAACTTGAATTCGATGGGTGCGGAGCGGTCAATCCACTCGCCGCTGGTGGCGGGCAATCGCATCACGCATCTCCCTGATAGAAGTAGGTCTTGAGCACGATGTCCTTCTCGGTGTCGCGCTCGGCGATGAACCAGGTGTTGCTCGGGGTGTGGCACCACCACTCGCGCTTCACGCCGGGGGCGCCGTTGCGGTTGAATACGTAGTCGGCCCACTCGACGTCCGTGCAGGCGTCGGGGTCCGGCATCGGGCGCACTTCGCCCCAGTAAAAGAACTCGGAGACCGGGCGCGGGCCGTTCAGGGGACAGGTCATGATCTTCATGGCGTGATTCCTTTAGTGGCCGACCGAAGCCGCACCCTTTTCACCGGTCAGCGCGTAGTTGCTGAAGCGGTCGAGGGAGAAGCCGGTGATCAGGGGATGTGGCGTGTCATTGACGAGGGTGTGGGCCATGGTCTTGCCGCACACCGGCGTGGCCTTGAAGCCCCAGGTCCCCCAGCCCGAATCGAGGTAGAAGCCTTCCACCGGCGTCTTGCCCATGATCGGCGCGAAGTCCGGCGTCATGTCGGCCATGCCGGCCCATTGCCGCATCACCTTCACGTTGGACATGAAGGGGAACATGTCGAGCATGTGCGAGGTGAGGCCCTCGACGAAGTCCAGCGTCGAGCGCGTCGCATGCAACTCGTACGGATCGAGCGAGGCGCCCATCACCAGTTCGCCGCGTGCCGACTGGCTGATGTAAACGTGCAGGCTGCCGGACACCAGGATCGGATCGAGCCAGGGCTTGACCGGCTCGCTGACCATGGCCTGCAGCGGATGGATGTAGATCGGCGTGCGCACGTCGACCATCTTCAGGATGCGCGGGGTCGAACCGGCGACCGCACACAGCACCTTGTTGGTGGAGATGTAGCCGCGCGAGGTGCTGACCCCCTTCACCTTTCCGCCCTGCACATCGATGCCGAGCACTTCGGTCTGCTGGTGGATCTCCACCCCGCGCTGGTCGGCACCGCGGCCGTAGCCCCAGGCCACCGCGTCGTGACGTGCCACCGAACCCGGTGCGTGATAGAGCGCACCGAGGATGGGCGAATGACCGGCGCACGAGAGGTCGATCATCGGCGCAGCTTCTTTCACCGCTTCCGGGCCGACCACTTCGGAATCGACGCCGTAGTGCTTGTTGACCTCGGCACGCCAGCGCATGGTGCGCAGCGCCGAATCCGTGTGCGCCAGCGTGAAGTGGCCGCGATTGGCGTAGAACAGGTTGAGGTCGAAGTCGCGCGACAGGTCCTGCCACAGGTTCACCGACTCGTCGTAGAACTTCACGCCCTCGGGCGTGAGGTAGTTGGAGCGGATGATGGTGGTGTTGCGGCCGGTGTTGCCTCCGCCGATATAGCCCTTCTCGAGCACGCACACGTTCTTGATGCCGTGCTCGGTGGCCAGGTAGTAGGCCGCGGCGAGGCCGTGGCCGCCGGCACCGATGATCACGACGTCGTAGCTCGACTTGAGCTTGTCGTGGGTGGTGAACATCCGGGGCTCCGGATGCTTCCTGTTCAGGGCGAAGCGCAATAGACGCCAGGGCATGGCTGTTCCTTAGCGGAAAACGACGGTTTTATTGCCATGCACAAGCACCCGGTCTTCCAGGTGGTAGCGCAGGCCGCGGGCGAGGACCGCTTTCTCGATGTCCTTGCCGTAGCGCACCAGATCTTCCGGTGCGTCCGAGTGGTCGATGCGGATCACGTCCTGCTCGATGATCGGGCCCTGATCGAGCTCCGAGGTCACGTAGTGGCAGGTCGCGCCGATCAGCTTCACGCCACGCTCATAGGCCTGGTGGTAGGGCTTGGCGCCCACGAAGCTGGGCAGGAAGCTGTGGTGGATGTTGATGATCCGGCCCGGGTAGCGATCGCACAGCCCCGGCGACAGGATCTGCATGTAGCGCGCCAGCACCATCACGTCTCCCCCGGCTTCGCGGTACAGGTCCTCGACCCTGGCGTAGGCCTCGGCCTTGGTGTCGGGCGTGACCGGCACGTGATGGAAGGGAATGCCGTGCCACTCCACCAGCCCGCGGAAGGTCTCGTGGTTGGAGATCACGCACGGGATCTCGATGTTCAGCTCATCGGCATGCCAGCGCGACAGCAGGTCGTACAGGCAGTGCTCCTGCTTGCTCACCATCACCACCACGCGCTTCTTGCGCGCGCTGTCGCTGATCTTCCAGTCCATGTCGAATTCACGTGCGATCGGCGCGAACTTCTCGCGCAGCACATCGATGTCGAAGGGCAGCGAGTCGGCCAGGATCTCCTGACGCATGAAGAAGCGCTTGCCGTCCACGTCCGCGTGGTGGTTCGCCTCGGTGATCCAGCCCTGGTGGCCGGCGAGAAAGCTGCTGACAGCGGCGACGACCCCCACCCGATCCGGGCAGGAAAGCGACAAGGTGTAGCGACGCGGTGGTGACATGCAAGGCCTCTGAAGTTTCATGTGACGAACTAATGATTCACATTCTGCACAGCAGCATTTTCTAAGTCAACTTTATTTCTTCACAGGAAACCCGAGTTTCCGGACCTTATGCAATAATTCTGGAAACGCCTGTTTTTCAAAGGAGAAAACATGTCCGAGTCGACCTCGACGGGGAGTCTCGAGCGCTATCTGGGCAACACGCTGCGCGAGATCCGGCTCAAGCACGGACTCACGATTGCCGACGTCGCCACGCTCGCCAACATCAGCCGCGGCATGCTGTCCAAGATCGAGAACGCCCAGACTGCGACCAGCCTGGAAACCCTGTCCCGCCTTGCGCAGGCGCTGGGTGTTTCACTCGCAACGCTGTTCAAGAGCTATGACGTTCCGTCCGGCAGCGCCCAGCTGGTGCCGAAGGGCGACGGCATGGAAGTGGTGCGGCGCGGCACGAAGCGCGGCCACACCTACCATTTGCTGTCTTACGGCCAGGGGCCAACAAAGACCTTCGAACCTTTCCTGATCACGATTGATCACGAATCCGAAACCTTTCCGATCTTCGAGCACCCCGGCACCGAGTTCATCTACATGCTCGAGGGCAGCATCGAATACCGTCATGGCCAGCACACCTATGTGCTCAACCCGGGCGACGCCCTCACCTTCGATGGCGAGGTTCCGCATGGGCCGGAAAGAATGATCCAGTGCCCGATCCGCTTTCTGAGCATCCTGATGTACCCGAACCCGGCCTGACCCTGAATGCCTGCGGCCTGCCGCCGATACCGGCGGCAGGCCACGAACAGCGTTGCGATCAGGAGTGATAGGCGGTTTCGCCGTGCGAGCTGATGTCCAGGCCTTCGCGCTCTTCTTCTTCAGAGACACGCAGACCGATGGTCAGGTCGACCAGCTTCAGGGCAATGAAGGACACCACGGCAGACCACACCACGGCTGTACCCACACCCCAGGCCTGGGCGATCACCTGCGACATCATGTCGTACTCGGCGACCGAGTCGGTGACGTAGTCCCACACCCCGGTACCGCCAAGCGAAGGCGCGGCAAACACGCCCGTCAGCAGCGCGCCGACGATGCCGCCGATGCCATGCACACCGAACACGTCGAGCGAGTCATCCACGCCGAGCGCACGCTTGAGGCCATTGACGCCCCAGTAGCAGATCACACCGACCAGACCGCCCATGATCAGGCTGCCCATCGGGCCAACGAAGCCGCACGCGGGGGTGATGACCACCAGACCGGCGATCGCACCCGAGATCGCGCCAAGCATTGAAGGCTTGCCCTTGCGCGCCCACTCGGTCAGCGTCCACGCGAAGGTGGCGGCGCAGGTTGCGAGCATGGTGTTGATGACCGCCAGCGTGGCGACACCGGTGGCTTCCATGTTGGAACCGACATTGAAGCCGAACCAGCCCACCCACAGCAGCGAGCCGCCGACCATCGTCATCGGCAGGTTGTGCGGAGCCATGGTTTCGCGGCCGTAACCAAGCCGCTTGCCCACCATGATCGCGGCGACCAGCGCGGCGATACCGGCATTGATGTGCACCACCGTGCCACCGGCAAAGTCGAGCGCACCCTTCTGGAACAGGAAGCCTGCCGTCGCGGTTGCGGCATCGGCAGCCTCGGCGCTGGTATAGGCGTCAGGACCGGCCCAGAACCACACCATGTGTGCCAGCGGCAGATAGGAGAAGGTGAACCACAGCGCCATGAAGACCAGCACGGCCGAGAACTTGATGCGCTCGGCGAAGGCACCCACGATCAGCGCCGGGGTAATCGCAGCGAAGGTGAGCTGGAAGGCGATGTAGATGAACTCGGGCACGACCACGCCCTTGCTGAAGGTGCCGGTCAGAGAATCCGCCGTCACGCCCTGCAGGAAGAGCTTGTCGAAGCCGCCAATGAAGGCATTGCCTTCGGTGAAGGCGAGCGAGTAGCCGTAGATCGCCCACAGGATGCCGAGCATGCAGAACACCACCAGGGTCTGCATCAGCACCGAGAGCATGTTCTTGGCACGTACCATGCCACCGTAGAACAGCCCCAGGCCGGGTGCAGCCATCATCACCACGAGCAGGGTCGACACGATCAGCCAGGTGACGTCGCCCTTGTCGGGTACCGGTGCAGCGGCCGTGTCTGCCCAGGCGGGCGACATGAACAGCATGGCGAACAGCATCGCCAGCGGCGCGAAAATTTTTTGCATCATGTTCTCCTTACAGGGCCTGCGCACCGGACTCACCGGTGCGGATTCGTACGGCATCGAGAAGATCGAAAACGAAGATTTTTCCGTCGCCGATCTTGCCGGTGACGGCAGACTTCTCGATCGCGGCGACGGCGACATCGACCAGCGCATCGTCCACCGCGACCTCAACCTTGGTCTTGGGCAGAAAATCCACCACGTACTCGGCCCCGCGGTAGAGCTCGGTGTGCCCCTTCTGGCGTCCGAAACCCTTGACGTCGGTGACGGTGAGCCCCTGCACACCCACCTCTGCCAGTGCCATACGCACTTCGTCGAGCTTGAACGGCTTGATAATTGCGCTGATGAATTTCATTGCGCACGCCTTTGCGCCGGCATCGGCACCGCTGCTGTCCTGTTCATGTTCATGTTCATGTTCTAGAAACTCCCTGTATTACGCGTAAAGAAAAAATGTTTCCTCACATGAAAAGCAGGAGCCGTGCCAAGTCAGCACCATATGAAAAATCAACGATTTACCTGTATGAATATTTGATTCATGCACAAAAATGCGGCCTGAGGCCTGAATGCGCACCACGATGGGCCGCGAATGTCCCGTGGCGCGGCAGTGACGGGAGATCCGGGTGTCGGGTGCGGCGGGCGCGTGCGCGGCGGAATGCTGACCGGCGCGGCGAGGCCTGCTTCGCCGGCAGGATGGGTTCGCGCTGATTCTTTCAGACTGAAAGCAGATCGAAAGCAGTGCCTCGTATCTTCCGTCACGCGTCGTCAGCGCCCTTTGCGCGACGGCTGGATGAGATTACATAACGGAGGAGACCCGAGATGTTTAACAAGACCCTTATTGCCATTGCCGCCACCCTTGCCCTGGGCAGCGCCCACGCCGCCGCGCCGGAGAAGCCCGAGTGCATCGCGCCCGCCAAGCCCGGCGGCGGTTTCGACCTGACCTGCAAGCTCGTGCAGGGTGGCCTGCAGAACGGCAAGTTCATCGATGCCCCGATGCGCGTGACCTACATGCCGGGTGGTATCGGCGCGGTTGCCTACAACACCGTGATCGCACAGCGTCCCGATGAAGGCGGCACCATCGTGGCCTTCTCCGGTGGCTCGCTGCTCAACCTGGCCATCGGCAAGTTCGGCCGCTACAGCGTCGACGACGTGAAGTGGCTCGGTTCGGCCGGTGCCGACTACGGTGCCATCATCGTTCGTGCCGACTCACCCTTCACCAACCTCAAGGAACTGATGGCCGCGATCAAGGCCGACCCGAGCAAGGTCGTGTTCGGTGCCGGTGGTTCGGTCGGCAGCCAGGACTGGATGAAGTCCGCGCTGGTCGCCAAAGCGGCCGGCATCGACTTCAAGACCATGCGTTACGTTGCCTTCGAAGGCGGTGGCGAGGCCATGACCGCACTGCAGGGCGGTCACGTCCAGGTGTATTCGGGCGACGCTTCGGAAGTGGCAGCGCAGATGAAGGGCGGGCGCATCCGTGTGCTGGGCGTGCTGGCCGCGGACCGTCTGCCGGGCGAACTGAGTGGCGTGGCCACGGCCAAGGAGCAGGGTTACGACGTCGAGTGGCCGATCATCCGCGGCTACTACATGGGCCCGAAGGTCTCCGACGCCGACTACAAATGGTGGGTTGCAACCTTCGACAAGATGCTCGCCTCCCCCGAGTTCGCCAAGCTGCGTGAAACCCAGGGTCTGTTCCCGCTCGACCTCACCGGCGCCAAGCTCGACGCCTACGTGAAGGAACGCGTCAAGCACTACGCCGAACTCGCCAAGGAGTTCGGGATGGTCGCGCAGTAAGCATCTCTGTACCGGTCCCGGTGTGCTGACCAGACGGGTACCGCCACGGCGGTGCCCGCGACTGTACACGGGCCCATTTCACGCGACTGGAGGACACCATGAGCGAACGCATTTTCGGCGTTTTTCTGCTCCTGCTCTCTGCAGGCGGCATCTATTCCGGTTGGGACCTCAAGGCCCCGATCTCGTATGAACCGGTGGGCCCCCGTGCCTTCCCGCTGCTGGTCTTCGCCCTGCTGGGCGTGTGCTCGCTCGGCCTGATGCTGAGCAAGCGTCCGGCCACCGAATGGGCGCCATCGCCCACGCTGGTGCGCGTTGGCGGCATGTTTGCGGTGATCCTGGCCTACGCGTTCCTGTTCGACAAGCTGGGCTTCGTCATTTCCACCGCGCTCATGAGCATTCCGCTGGCACGCTTTTTCGGCGGCACCTGGAAGCAGTCACTGATCGCAGGCGCGGGGCTCGGCGTATCGCTGTTCCTGATCTTCGACCGGCTGCTGGACGTCGTATTGCCGACGGGCCTCTGGCTCAAGCCACTACTGGGGTAAATCATGGAAGTCATTTCGCATCTGCTTGACGGCTTCGCCGTCGCCGGGACCCCGACCAATCTCCTGATCTGCCTGATCGGCGCCTTTCTGGGCACGATCATCGGCATGCTGCCGGGACTGGGGCCGATCAACGGGGTCGCCATCCTGCTGCCCATCGCCTACGCCATGAAACTGCCGCCCGAGTCGGCGCTGATCCTGCTCGCCGCAGTGTATTCGGGCTGCGAGTTCGGCGGCCGCATCTCGGCCATCCTGATCAACGTACCGGGTGATGCCGGCGCGGTCATGACCACGCTCGACGGCTATCCGATGGCCAAGATGGGACTGGCCGGACCGGCGCTGTCGATCTCGGCCGTCGCCTCGTTCACCGGCGCCATCATCGCCACCTTCGGCATCGTCGCCTTCGCCCCGCTGCTCGCCAACTGGGCGCTGGCGTTCGGACCCGCGGAGTATTTCGCGCTGATGGTGCTGGCCCTGTCCTGCCTCGGCGGCCTGGTGGGCGACTCGCTGCTCAAGGCCATGGTCGGCGTGCTGATCGGCCTGATGCTGTCGTGCGTGGGCATTGACGCCAACAGCGGCGTCTATCGCTACACCTTCGATCTGCTCCATCTGTCGGACGGCATCCCCTTCATCGTGGTCGTGATCGGCCTGTTTGCGGTCAGCGAACTGATGCTGATGCTGCAGAGCCATCATGGCGGCGTGCAGCCGGTCGAGGTGACCGGGCGCACGATGTTCAACACGCAGGAATTCATGCGCGCCAAGTGGACCATCCTGCGTTCATCGGTGGTGGGTTTCTTCGTTGGCGTGCTGCCCGGCGCAGGCGCCTCGATCGCATCCGCGATGACCTACTCGATGGAGCGTCGCATGGCCGGCAAGGACCACAGCTTTGGCGAAGGCGACGTCCGCGGCGTGGCAGCGCCGGAAGCGGCGAACAATGCCTCGGCCTACGGTTCGCTGATCCCGATGCTGACCCTGGGCGTACCTGGCTCGGGCACCACCGCGGTGATGATCGGCGCACTCACGCTGTACAACATCACGCCGGGCCCGACCCTGTTCCAGGACCAGCCGGTGATCGTGTGGGGCCTGATCGCCTCGCTCGCCATCTGCAGCGTGATGCTGGTGCTGATGAACATCCCGCTGGTAAAGCTGTTCGTGAAGTTCCTGCAGATCCCGAACTGGGTCCTGGTACCGGGCGTAGCTGCGGTGTCGATGGTCGGCGTGTATGCGGTGCATGGCACCACCTTCGACCTCATCGTCGGCACCCTGCTGGGCGGCTTCGGCTTCCTGCTGCGGGCGATGAACTTCCCGATGGCGCCCTTCATCCTCGGCTTCGTGCTCGGCGACATGATGGAGCAGAACCTGCGCCGGGCGCTGTCGATCAGCAATGGCGAGCTCGACATTCTGGTTTCGAGTCCGATCTCGATCGGTCTGTGGGTAGCCGCAATCGCGATGCTCGTCGGCCCCCGTCTGGCGAAGGCGATCGATGCACGCCGCAACCCGCAGGCTGCCGCGTAGTTCAATGGCCTGGCGGACCTCCTCCCCGTCAGGCCTGCAATGATGTGTCGTGTCCAAACTTGCGGCACATCCTTATTCGGGGCGCTTCGGCGCCCCGATTTTTTTGCCCGCGCTCAAGCGGCGGACTGCGCACGCGGAAACTCCGCCAGCACCATCAGGCCACGGCCATCGGCTCCAGCGTCGAGCGTGATGCTGCCGCCATGCGCAAGGACGATCTCGCGCACGATCGCGAGCCCCAGGCCGCTGCCCGGCGCCTTGTCCTGCCCAAGAATTCGGTAGAAGCGCTGGAACACCTTGCCCCGCTCCGCAGGCGGAATCCCCGGCCCCTGATCACTGACGCACAGTGCCACGCGGTCAGGCGTGACCCCGGTGGCAATCACCACCTGCGTATCGGGGGGGCTGTAGCGAATCGCGTTATCGAGCAGATTCGCGGTCAGCTCGCGCAACATCTGCAGGTTGCCGGCGACCACGGCTTCGCCACCGTCCTCGAAGGCGAGGTCGATGCGCTTGCGCAGCGCCACGGGCACCAGCTCGCCAGCCACCTCGCGCGCAAGCCGGCTGACATCCACCGCCTGCAGCCCCTCGACCGAGCGATCCACCGACTCGGCGTGCGACAGCGCCAGCATCTGGTCCGCCATTCTGCGCGTGCTGCGAATGGTACCGAGCTGACTCTTGAAGGCATGGCGGATCTCGGTCAGGTCGTCGAGGCGGAGACCATACTCGGCCTGGGTGCTGAGCACGGCCAGCGGCGTGCGGATCTGGTGTGCGGCATCGGCGAGAAAGCGCCGGCGTGCGGCGAGCATGCCCGACAGACGCTCGGTGTGGTGATTGATGGCGTCGATCAGGGGCCGCACCTCGCTCGGCGCCCCGTCAGCCACGATCGGCGTCAGATCCTCTTCGTCCCGCCGGCGAATGGCTTCGCGCAATTCGAGCAGCGGTCTGAACGCGGAGGTCATCACGAACACCAGCACCACCGCACCCAGCACCACCAGCAGCAACTGACGGCGCAGGCTGTCGAAGAACAGCTCCCGCGCCAGGGTCACGCGGGATTCGGTCGTTTCGGCAAAGACGATTGTTGCTGCATCGCCGCCCTCGAGGGCGGGGTCGTACAGCCGCTTCTTGATGGCACCGACGCGCACGCCCTCGCCGCGGTATTGACTGTCGAAGATGCGCAGCGGACCGTCGTCGACCAGACCGTCGGGCGGCACGAGATCGTCGTAACCGGTCACCAGGCTGCCGTTGGGGCCGAGCACCGCATAGAAGATGCGCTCCTGCATGCCTTCGTCGAACACCTCGAACGCCGAATACGGGACGTTCACCGAGATCGTGCCCTCCAGCGAATGCACCTGCTCGGCGATCGACTGGATCGAGGCCGTCAGCGAGCGGTCGTAGGCGCGATTGACCGCGGCGAGCGCGCCCAGATAGGAGAGCACGGCATTGATGAGCAGCAGCACGAGCAGCGAGGGCAGCAACCAGACCGCAACCCGTCGCCGCAGGCTGACGCTGCGCTTTACCGCCACGGTGCGTCAGTCCTCGACGGCTTCATCGATCAGGTAACCCAGGCCGCGCAGCGTGGTCACCACCGCACCGGAGCCTTCGAGCTTCTTGCGCAAGCGGTGAACGTAGATCTCGATCGCTTCGGCGCGCGCCTCCTCGTCGAAGGCGAAGATCTTCTCGAACAGGGTTTCGCGCGCGACCGGCCGCCCCTGGCGCGAGATCAGCACTTCAAGCACCGCCAGTTCGCGCGGCGTCAGGGCCAGCGGCTTGCGCTCCACGCTCGCAAGGCGGGAGGTGATGTCGAACTCGAGCCTGCCGATGCGCACGGTCGGCACCAGGTTGCCCGCACGTCGCAACAAGGCCTTGATGCGGGCCTCGAGCTCCGAAAGGTCGAAGGGCTTGGGCAGGTAATCGTCCGCCCCGAGGTTGAGGCCACGCACCTTGTCCTCGGTGCTGCTGCGTGCGGTCAGCACCAGCACCGGGATCTGCGCGGTCGCCTCGCGCTCGCGCATCCGCCGCAGCACCTCGAGGCCATCCAGGCCGGGCAGCGACAGATCGAGGATGACCGCATCGTAGGGCTGCGTCACCAGCGCATGGTCGGCATGGTCGCCGCGGGTCATCACGTCGACCGCGTAACCGGCCTGAATCAGGGCCTTCGACACCCACTCGGCCAGGTCCGCATGATCTTCAACGAGAAGCAGACGCATGGTAATGAAAGTGGATCGAAAGGTTGAAGGCCGATTATCCTGCCGGAAAAAATCTTTCGTGCAAAGCTTCGCCCATGAAAACCGGAGGAAGCTCGTGATTCGACTGCCACCCGCCCTGACCGGGCTGCTCCTCCTCGCATGCGCATTGTTCTGTGCAGCGCAGACGACACTTGCCGCGACCACGTCCGACATCGAGGCTGCAGCGAGGCGCGAGGGCGTTGTGGTGATCTACGCCGCCACCGACATCAGCGTCGCCCGCCCCCTGATCGAGGACTTCGGCAAGCTCTACCCCGATGTCTGCGTCGACTATCGCGACATGAGCTCCACCGATCTCTACCGCCAGTTCGTGTCCGAAGCCAGGACAGGCGGGGGTGCCGATCTGGTGTGGAGTTCGGCCATGGACCTGCAGGTGAAGCTGGTCAACGACGGCCATGCTCAGGTCTACCATTCCGACGAGACTGCGGCGCTGCCGAAGTGGGCGGTATGGAAGGACGAAGCCTTCGGCACCAGCCTCGAGCCGGTCGCCATGGTGTACAACCGCGAGCTCATGCATGCCGACGATGTGCCCCGCAGTCATGCGGAGCTGCTGCGCCTGCTGGCCCGCGCCCCGGCGCAGTTACGGGGCAAGCTGATTACCTACGACCCTGCACGCTCGGGCCTCGGCTTTCTGCTCCACAGTCAGGACGTGCTCGCCAATCCGGTCGTGTTCTGGCGCCTCGCCGAAGCGTTCGGACGCCTCGGCGTGCAGACCGAACCCTCGACCGCGGACATGCTCGACCGCATCGCGGCAGGCCAGGCCACGCTGGGTTACAACCTGCTCGGCTCCTATGCCCAGCTCCGCGCGGAACAGGATCCGAGACTGGGGGTGGTGCTGCCGCACGACTACACCCTGGTAATGAGCCGGGTGGCCTTCATCGCGCGTCAGGCGAAGCATCCGAATGCGGCACGCCTGTGGCTCGACTACCTGCTGTCGATGCGCGGCCAACGCTTGCTGTCGCGCAGCCCCGGCTTCTACTCGGTGCGGACCGACGTACCCAACGACGAAGCTGCGGACAATCTCGACAGGGAGCTCGGCAGCGCATTCCGCCCGATTCGCATCGGCGCCGGCCTGCTCACCTACCTAGACCAACTCAAGGGCCGTGACTTCCTGATCCAGTGGCGCGACACCATCGCGCCACAGCCGTGAAGCGCCGCATCGAACCGAAATCATTCCATGGCTCAACGTCCGCTCGCCGGCCATCTCCGCGCGCCTGCCCTCATCTGTCTGACGCTGGTCCTCGCCACCGCCGCCGGCACCGCCGCACAGGCGGTTCATAGCCCCCTGCCGTGGATGATCGGGCCGCTGTTCGCGATCGCGCTGCTGCGCATTCTCGGCGCCCCGCTGCAAGGGCCACCCGGCGGACGGCACGCGGGCCAGTGGGCCATTGGCACCGCGCTCGGGCTGTACTTCACCCCGGAGGTCATCCGCCTGCTGCTCGACAACCTCTTGCTGGTCACCATCATCTCGGGGGGCGCGCTGGTGGTAGGTCTGCTGTGTGCCCTGCTCACCGCCCGCCTGGCAGCGGTGGACAAGCCCACAGCCTTCTTTGCGTCGCTGCCCGGCGGCGCCTCCGAAATGGCGGTGGTCGCCGAGCGCTTCGGCGGCGCCATCGACCGAATTGCCGCCGCCCACGCCCTGCGGGTGATGGTGGTGGTGGCCGTGGTGCCGTTCGGCCTGAGCTGGTTCGGCGCACACGGCTCCGACCTGTACACCCCGCTGTCTACCGCGGTGCTGCCGGAACAACTGCCTGCGCTGGTCGGCGCCAGCCTGTGCGGGGTGGGCCTGCTGACAGCGCTGCGCATCGGCAATGCATGGGTGCTGGGGCCCCTGATCGGGGTGGGGCTGGTGACCGCACTCGGCATCAGCCTGTCGGCGCTGCCCTGGTGGGTGATCAACGGCGGCCAACTGCTGATTGGCTGCGCGCTGGGTTGCCGCTTCTCACCCTCGTTCTTTCGTGCAGCACCGCATTTTCTGGCGGTCGCCACCCTTTCCGCGCTGTTCGCCGTCGCCCTTGGCTGCGTGCTCGCCTACATTGCCACGAGCGTGTCGGACACCCCGTTTGCCACCCTGGTGCTGTCTGCCGCACCGGGTGGCGTGGCGGAGATGTGCATCACCGCCAAGGTACTGCACCTCGGCGTGCCGATGGTGACCGTGTGCCATGCCTTGCGGGTCATGGTGCTCACGGTCGGCGCACCATCGCTGTACAAGGTCTTCCTGCGCATCACCGGCTGACACCCCTCAGGTCCGCTCCGGCTTCAGCGAAACCAGCCAGTAGGTGATGCCGAGCGCCAGCACGACGACACCGATGGCATACAGATAGCTCGGTTCAAGCACGCTGAGATCCAGCACAATGACTTTTCGAGCGATCGCCATCAGCGCGGTGGCGAGGACGAGTTTGACGTGGATGACGTCGTCGCGCAGGTAGAGCGTGATGTTGGCGAAGATCTCGATCGCGATCAGCACTGCGAGAAAAGCCGCAAAGACCACGAAAATGTCGTTCAGGTCGAGCAGCATGAAAGGCGGCGCGGACAGCTTCTCGTACAGCACCAGCACCACGTCTGCAACGCACCAAAGGATGACCGCAACCATCAGTACGGCCAGTAGCCGGATTGCCTGCCGGATCACCCAGTGCAGGCGATCGATCAGAGGGTCTTCGTTTCGCACTGCAAGATGGTTGTCGTGCTCTACCGGTGCGTCTCGATGGTTCATGTGGTGTTTCAACTCCCGATTATGTGCTGCCGACCGGACTCGGCCCGGTCGGACGGACGGACGCCTTACCCGGTTCGGCTTTCGGCGATCGGCGTGAAGGTTGCCGTCGTGCCCCAGACGGCTGCGGTTTGCGACAGCAGGGCGACCTCTTCCTCCGTACTGATGCCGTCCGCTTCGACGATGTCGTGCATCGTGCGCAGAATCAGCTGCTGGAACGCCGGGTCGCGAATTTCATCAAGCAGTCCGCGCAACACCTCTGGTGCCAGGCGCAAGGCGATGCCGTCCAGATAGTCGGCGCCCTGCAGCAGGTCCTGGCAATATTCCTGCAACACCTGCTCGAAATCCGCCTCAGCGATCTGCAGCCGTCTGGCGGCCTCCGAGCGGGTGACGGAATTCAGTTCTGTCTGATCCAGCCCGCCATCGGCCAGGATGGTGAGGGCCAGAATACGGGCGGCGGCCTGGGTGCTATCGGTTGCATATTGACGCATGTCTGTTTCTCCATGATCGAATCGGGCCACGCAGTCGGCTGCGATTGCTGCCGAGCGCTGCGGGTCCATCGACGGTCAGGCGAAATGCGCTGACTGCGTAATCAAGATAGGCGATGGCCAATGCACGATAAAGTCGAATATATTGACGCATCACATCGACTTTTTGGATGTATTGGCACGATGACGCTCAACTACAAGCATCTGCGCTACTTCTGGACCGTTGCGCGCGCGGGCAGCATTGCGCAGGCCGCCAGGCTGCTGCACCTGACGCCGCACTCGATCAGCGCCCAGCTCACGACCCTGGAAACCAGCCTGGGTGCCAGCCTGTTCCGCCGCGTCGGACGCCGACTCGAGCTCACCGATGCCGGGCGGCGCATCCTGGGTCACGCCGATGAGATCTTCGCGCTCGGCGACCAGATCGTCGAGCTGATGCGCGACGAGTCCCTGAGCATCCCGCTGCCTTTTCGCATCGGCATTGCGGACGCCATGCCGAAATCGGTTGTGTATCAGCTGATCGAGCCCGCGCTCCAGCTCGACAACGCACCGCGCCTGGTGTGCCGAGAAGGCCGGCTGGAGAACCTGCTCGGAGAACTCGCCGTGCATCGGCTCGACATCGTCATCGCCGACCGCCCCCTGCCCCCTGGTGTCAGCGTGCGTGGCTTCAGCCACTTGCTGGGCGAGAGTCCGCTATCGGTTTTCGCCAGCTCGGGCCTCGCTGCCCGCCTGCCGGCCGGCTTCCCGGCACTGCTCGACCGCGCACCGTTTCTGCTGCCGGGCGAAGACGTCGCCTACCGGCCAGCCTTGCTGCAATGGCTGGAGCGCAGCAAGGTACAGCCCCGGATCGTGGCCGAGTTCGACGACAGCGCGCTGATGAAGGCATTCGGCCAGGCGGGTGCCGGGCTGTTCGTGGGGCCACGCGCAATCGCAACGTACATCTGCGAGCAGTACAAGGTGCAGGTGGTGGGAGAGATCGACAAGGTCAGGGAGCAGATCTTTGCCATCACGACCGAACGCAAACTCTCCCATCCCGCCATGCAGGCAATCAGCCAGCGTGCGCGCGAGGCCATGCCCTGACCGGGCGCACCGGTCCGCCACCGCGACAGCGGACCGGATGCAATCCCGATGGCATCGCGCCTGCGAGTGAGGCCTGGTGAGGCCTGACATGCGAAGGCCTCATGAGCCGGCACCGGCAATGACCGGCGGCAGGTTCTTGGGCACGAACTCGATGTACGGGGTGCTCACTGCCTGTCCGGGTGGCACGTAGCCGGGCGCCGGGACGCCTGACCCGCCAAGCTTGCGGATGTAGCGGTAGATGGCCTTGAGGTCCCTGTCACTCATCGCGATCAGGCTGGGCGACGGCATCGGCGGTCGCATCGCGGTACGTGCATGGGCAATCCACTGCGCTTCGGTCATCTTCTGTACCGACAGGCGCAGATTGGATGGATAGGTCACGCCCCACGGCCCCTGGAATCCCACCGGGCTCCCGACCAGCCATTGCTTCTCGGGCAACGTGCCCCCGGCCTCGGGATAGCCGGGTGTGTGACAGTCGTTACAGCCACCGATCACGACCAGATAGCGTCCCCGGTCGTGTGCCTGAGCCGCCGCACCGTCCGCAGCGCGGGCCGGCATGCCGCAGAAAAGCCCCAGCGCCAGCAGTGCGCCCCAGGACATGTAAGTCATTTTCATCGTCTTCCTCACCATACGTTACGTGGTCGAAACTCCACGCGGCAAGGTTAATCCGCTGCCATATCCCGGCTTGCTAAAAGAGCCCTACGCGAATCCTAAATTTTTCCTAGCCCGGCGCGGACAGCAGACTGCAGCGTCTGCGCCAGTCGGATAGACTCGGGCATCACCATCACACCCGTTCTCCAGTTCGTGCCGCGCTCATCGCTCTCCCACAATCTCGCCTTCGCATACGCCCTGCTGGTGGCCTACGCCTGCCTGCACCCGTTTGCCGGCTGGCGCGAGAGCGGTTTGCCGCTGTTCGACTACCTGACTGCGCCGTGGCCAAAGTATTTCCAGA
Organism: Parazoarcus communis; assembly: GCF_003111645.1. Classification (NCBI taxonomy): domain Bacteria; kingdom Pseudomonadati; phylum Pseudomonadota; class Betaproteobacteria; order Rhodocyclales; family Zoogloeaceae; genus Parazoarcus; species Parazoarcus communis. The sequence continues at coordinate 3,630,960 of NZ_CP022187.1, read as the reverse complement.
TCGAGGATCTGGTGTTCAATGTGCTCGGCTACATCCCGCTGGGCTTCATTGTCGCTGCCGGCCTGCCCGCGAACTGGCCGGCGCTGCGCATCATCGTGGTGACGACGCTGGGTACGATCCTGTTCAGCTTCGGGCTCGAGACCGTTCAGCACTTTCTGCCATCGCGGGTATCGAGCAACATCGACCTCGGCGCCAACAGCGCTGGCGGCCTGATCGGCGCGGCGCTGGGCGCGTGCTGCGGCAGGCGCCTGTTCGCCCCCCAGGCCGGACTGGCACGCTGGCGCAGCGAACACTTCATCGGTGGCCATACCGGCGATGTCGGGCTGATTCTGCTCGGACTGTGGCTGCTCACCCAGCTCACACCCGACAGCCTGCTGTTCGGCAGCGGCGACATCCGCCGCATGCTGTCGATTCCGCCTCCGCTGCCCTTCCGCCCCGAGCGCTTCATCGCCTTCGAGGCCGCGCTCACCGCATGCACCATCGTCGCCATCGGCCTTTTTGCCCGCTGCATGATGCGCACGGCCGCGCCATGGCCAATCCTGGTTCTGCTCGCGCTCGGCATCGGGGCGAAGACGCTCGCGGCGGCTACTTTCTTCATGCCCACCGATCCCCTGGCGTGGGTTACGCCGGGTGCGGAGAAAGGGCTGATCGTCGGCACCGGCCTGCTCGCCGCGGCCCTGCTGCTGCCACGGGTGATCCAGCACGCCGTGGCCGGCACCATGCTGCTGGCCGCCACCGCGCTGGTGAACCTGATGCCGGAGAACCCCTACCTCAGCAACGGCCACACCATCCTGAGCCGTGGCAACTTTCTCAATTTCCACGGTCTGACCCAGCTCGTCGCCAGTATCTGGCCCTTCGTCGCCCTGGCCTACCTGTCGGCACTCGGCCTGTGGCGGGGCGAACACCTCGACAATCCGCGGCGCCTATAATCGGCACACCAACGGAGACCTGAATGAGCTATTTCAAACACCATGTGTTCTTCTGCTGCAATCAGCGTGCAGCCGGCGACGACTGCTGCAACAATTTCAAGGCCAGTGAGTTGCAGACCTATGCCAAGGAGCGCAGCGCCCAGCTCGGCCTCAAGGGCAAGGGCAGCGTGCGCATCAACAAGGCCGGCTGCCTCGGGCGCTGCGACGACGGCCCGGTGATGGTGGTGTACCCGGACAACGTCTGGTACACGTATATCGACAAGGACGACGTCGACGAGATCATCGACCAGCATCTTGTGCACGGCCGCATCGTCGAACGCCTGCGCCTGCCCGATGGAGACAAGGCATGACCCGTGCGCTTCCCACCGAATCTGCCCTGCTGCACGGCGCAGCAGGCAATATCGAAGTCCTGATCGACGCCCCGCAAACGGTCCGTGGCGTCGCGCTGATCTGTCACCCGCACCCGCTGTTCGGCGGCGCCAACACCAACAAGGTGGCGCACACGCTGGCGCGCAGCTACCGCGATCTGGGCTATGCGGCCATTCGCCCCAATTTCCGTGGCGTGGGCAAGAGCGATGGCGAACACGATCACGGCGAAGGTGAAACCGAAGACATGCTGTCGGTGATCGCCTGGGCGCAATCGCGCTGGGGCAGCCTGCCGCTGGCGCTGGGCGGCTTCTCTTTCGGTGGCTTCGTGCAGACGCGTATCGCCAACCGTCTCGCCAACGACATCAATCCGCCGCGGCAGCTGATCCTCGTCGGCATGGCCGCAGGTGTGGCCGCAGACGGCGCACGCAGCTACGACACTCCGCCGGTGCCCGGCACCATTCCCACGCTGATCATCCACGGCGAAGTCGACGACACCGTCGCGCTGAGCAACGTGCTCGACTGGGCACGTCCGCAGGAGCTGCCGATCATCGTCATTCCGGGCGCCGACCACTTCTTCCACGGCAAGCTGCATCTGATCCGGGAGCTGATCGCCCGCAACGTCGCGCCGGCCCCCGGCCGCGTCTGAACCAGGAGAGACCAATGAAACTGCTCGCCTCACTCACCAGTCCCTACGCGCGCAAGATCCGCATCCTGCTCGCGGAGAAGTCACTGCCCTTCGAGCTTGTCGTGGACTCTCCGTGGGAGGCCAACACCCGCGTACCCGAGGTCAACCCGCTGGGCAAGGTGCCTGCGCTGGTGCTCGACAGCGGCGAAGTCTTCTTCGACTCGCCCGTGGTTGCCGGCTATCTCGAAACCCTGAATACGGGGCCTGCACTGCTTCCGGCCGGTGGCATCGAACGCGTGCGAGTGCGCCAGACCGAAGCCCTGGCCGACGGTATTCTCGATGCAGCAGTTGTGGCCTTCCTCGAAAGCAAGCGCCCGCCCGAACAACAGAGCGCCGTCACGATCGAGCGTCAGCTGGACAAGATCCGGCGCTGCCTCGACGAGCTGGAGAAACGCGCGAGCGGTCGTGAATGGCTCAGCGGCAAGACCATACAGCTCGACGACATCAGCGTCGGCGTCGCCTTGGGCTACCTCGACCTGCGCCTGCCGCAAACCGACTGGCAGACGGGCCGCCCCGCCCTGGTCGCCCTCAGCAAACGGCTGTTCGCACGTCCGAGCTTCGCCGACACCGTGCCGCCCGCCGGCTGATGACGGCAGCGCTCGCCGGCCCGGCCCTGGCAACACCCGCGGTATCGTCCTCGCGTCCATCGCCGCTGCTGATTCGCGGCCTGGTGAAGCGCTATGACGACACCGAAGTGGTTCGCGGCATCGACCTCGAGCTGCGCGCCGGCGAATGCTTTACCCTGCTCGGCCCCAACGGCGCGGGCAAGACCACCACGCTGCGCTGTGCCCTCGGCCTCACGGCGCCCAGCGCAGGCAGCATCCGCCTGTGCGGCGAAGCGGTGCCCGAGCGCGCCCGCGAGGCGCGCATGCGGGTGGGCATCGTGCCGCAGATCGACAACCTCGACCCCGACTTCACCTGCGCCGAGAACCTGCTCGTCTATGGCCGCTACTTCGGTCTCTCCGATGCTGCGATCAAGGCCCGCATCCCGGCGCTGCTGGCCTTCGCCGGGCTCGAAAGCAAACGCGACGCCCGCATCCAGTCGCTGTCGGGCGGCATGAAGCGGCGCCTCACGCTGGCACGCGCGCTGGTCAATCAGCCCGAACTGCTGGTGCTCGACGAGCCGACCACCGGGCTCGACCCGCAGGCCCGCCACCTGATCTGGGACCGCCTCAAGCAGCTTATCCGCAGCGGTACCACGGTGTTGCTGACCACCCATTTCATGGACGAGGCCGAACGCCTGTCCGACCACCTGGCCATTCTCGACAATGGGCGCGTGCTCGCTGGCGGCAGCCCGCGCGACGTCATCGCCGAGCATATCGAACCGCAGGTCGTGGAAGTCTTCGGCGACTGGACCAACGGCCATGCGCTGCCGGCCGGCGGTGGCGCCGCAGCCTGGGCCGATGCGCATGCAGCAGCGCTTTCCGACCGCTTCGAGATCAGTGGCGAAACCGCCTTCTGCTACCTGCACGATGCTGCCCCCCTGCTCGCCCACCTCGCCACCCAGCCCGGCCTGCGCTACCTGCACCGCCCGGCAAACCTGGAAGACGTCTTCCTCAAGCTCACGGGTCGCGACCTTCGCGACTGAGACTGAGGCACGAAAAGAATGAATTCAAATTCACGGCTCACGCGCACACGAAGCTGGAGCGCAGTCATCTGCCTTGCCCTGCTTGCCGGCTGTTCGGGCACGATTCGCGACTTCGAACCCGCCCCGCCGAGCCCGGCCGAGATACGCGCACACGTTGCGCGCCTGCTGCCACCCGGCACCAAGGACCGTGAGGCCTGGGCGGCCGACGTGCAGGTCGCGTTCACCAGCCTTGAGATCACCCCGAGCGCGTCGAACCTGTGCGCTGCACTCGCGGTTGCGGAGCAGGAATCAGGTATCACTGCGGACCCACCGGTTGCCGGCCTGCCGAAGATCGCGTGGAGCGAAATCGAGCGTCGCGCCGACAGCCTCGGCATCCCCATGCTCGCAGTGCGCATTGCGCTGAAACTCCCCTCGCCCAATGGCGACTCGTATGGCGAACGGCTCGACACGGTCCGGACCGAGCGCGAGCTGAGCCTGATCTTCGAGGACTTCATCAGCATGGTGCCGCTGGGCAAGCGGCTGTTCGGCGACCTCAACCCGGTACGCACCGCGGGCGCGATGCAGGTCAGCGTCGCCTTTGCCGAGCAGCATGCAAAGCGGCGGACCTATCCTTACCTGGTCACCGACTCCATCCGGCGCGAGGTGTTCACCCGTCACGGCGGCATGTACTTCGGTATCGCCCATCTGCTCGACTACCCCGCGAGCTACGACAGTCAGCTGTACCGCTTTGCCGACTTCAATGCCGGACACTATGCCAGCCGCAATGCGGCTTTCCAGGAGGCGGTGAGTCTGGCCTCGGGGATCAGGCTGGCGCTCGACGGCGACCTGATCATTCACGGCAACTCCGCATCCGACGCCCCCGGCGCCACCGAACGCGCAGTGCGCACGCTGGGCAAGTCGATCGACATGGACGAGCGCGCCATTCGCCGCGCACTCGAGGAGGGCGATACCGAAGCGTTTGAAGACAGCCGGCTGTACAAGCGCGTCTTCGAGCTGGCGGAAAAGCGCGCAGGACGCCCGCTGGCACGCGCCGTGCTGCCGCAGATCGCACTCGCCGGCCCCAAGATCAGCCGCAAGCTGACGACGGGGTGGTTCGCCAAGCGTGTCGAAACGCGCTATCGACGCTGCCTTGCGCGCGGCGGGGAGTCTGCCGATGCATAGGCTTGCACCCGTCCCCGGCATGCCGGCCGCCGGCGAACGTAACGGACCCCGCAGATGACGCCCAATCACTGGCGCCTGCCACAGCTCTCGCTGCGCTTCGTCCCCGTATGGCAGCGCAACTTCCTGGTGTGGCGCAAGCTTGCGCTGCCCTCCGTGCTGGGCAATCTGGCTGATCCGGTGATCTACCTGTTCGGGCTGGGGTTCGGTATCGGCATGCTGGTGCCCGAGGTGGGCGGCGTGTCCTACATCAGCTTTCTTGCGGCCGGCATGGTGTGCTACTCGACCATGAACAGCGCCACCTTCGAGGTGCTGTATTCGAGCTTTTCGCGCATGCATGTGCAACGCACCTGGGATGCGATTCTCAACGCACCGGTGTCGCTCGACGACGTGGTCTTTGCCGAACTCATGTGGGCCGCATCCAAGGCCTTGCTGTCGGGCGTGGCCATTCTGCTGGTGATCAGCCTGTTCGGGCTGGTCGACACGCGCTACGTGCTGTGGGTGCCGCCGCTCATCTTTCTGGTCGGGCTCACCTTTGGCGCACTCGGGCTGATCGTCACCGCGCTGGCGCCAAGCTACGACTTCTTCATGTACTACTTCACCCTGTTCATCACGCCGATGATGCTGGTGTCGGGGGTGTTCTTTCCAGCGGACCAGTTGCCACCCATCATCCGCGCGGCGACCACACTGCTGCCGCTGTCCCACGCCATCGAGCTCGCCCGGCCGCTGCTGCTCGGCCACATGCCCGAGCACACCGCCCTGCATCTGCTCGTGCTGATGGGCTATTGCAGCGTCGCCTTCTGGCTCGCCCTCGCGCTCACCCGGAGACGCCTGCTCAAGTGAGGCGCGGCCTGACTAGCTGCCGTTCTTGAGCTTGGCGATGCCGATGGCGCTCATCACCACCCGCTCATAGACCGGCTCGGTCGTGCCCTTGCGCATCTTGCGCAGGAAGTACTTCTCGAAGCCGATCTTGGCCAGGTGCACCCACTTGCCCTGACCGAACCAGTTCATGTTGCGCGGCGGGATCTGCGGGATCGCCACGAAAGCTGCGCCAGTGTCGCCGAAGTCGGCCAGACACACTGCGTTCCAGGTCGCCTTCTCGGTCGCCGGTTCGCCGTCGAGCAGCGAGCGGATGTTCATCGCCGTGGCGGTGACCATTGACTCGATCATGTAGCCCGTCTTCGGTGTGCCGGTCGGCACCGGCGTCGCCTCGACCGGCGGAATTGCCACACACACGCCAACGGAGAACACGTTGCGGAAGGTCGGATTGCGCTGATGCTCGTCGATGATCACGAAGCCGCGCGGATTGACCAGCCCCTCGATGCCGAACACTGCCTCAACGCCCTTGAACGCAGGCAGCATCATCGAGTACTTGAACGGCAGTTCGTGGCGGCGCTTTTCCTTTCCGTCGTCGTCATGCTCGAGGACATGCATCCTGCCGTCCTCGATGCGCTCCACTCTGGCGTTGCAGATCCACTTGACGTGGCGCTCGCGGAAGGCCGACTCCATGATGCCCTTGGAATCACCCACCCCTGCCAGGCCCAGGTGTCCGATATAGGGCTCGGAGGTGACGAAGGTCATCGGCACGCGGTCGCGCAGCTTGCGTTTGCGCAGGTCGGCGTCGAGGATCATCGCGAACTCATAGGCCGGCCCGAAGCACGAGGCGCCCTGCACCGCGCCGACGACAATCGGCCCCGGATCGGCAACGAAGGCCTGCCATGCCTTCTCCGACGTGACCGCATGATCGACATGACACACCGACTGCGTGAAACCGCCGTGCGGCCCGAGGCCGGGCACTTCGTCGAAGGCCAGCCGGGGACCGGTGGCGATGACGAGATAGTCGTACTCGATGCGGCGCCCATCCTCGAGTTCGAGTGCATTCTCGCCCGGTTCGACGCGCTTTGCCGCGACCGGGATGAAGTCGATATTGCGCCGGGCGAGCACTTCGGCCGGATCGACCTCGATGTCCTCGCGCGAGCGCCAGTTCACCGCCACCCAGGGGTTCGACGGCACGAAATGAAACTTGGCGTCCTTTGAAACGACGGTGATGCGGTCCTCCGGGCGCGCGTGGTCGCGCATCTCGTAGGCCATCGGCAAGCCGCCGATTCCGGCGCCTATGATGACGATATGGGCCATTCTGTGCTCCTCCTCGTTATTGTTTGCTGATGCACCTGTCACGGGCGAACGAATGCCGGGAACAGTCGCGCTGCGCAGCCGACATCGGACAGGACTGCCATGCGCGCGACCTTGAAACCCTCCGTCGCCCCGGCATCATCCTGAGAATACGTCTGTATATTAGTAAGCGCTAATTTTATTGACAACAACTGTCTGCGCGGCGTCGCAGCAAATACTGCGGCTCGTCCGGAATCTGTCTCAATAAATGGGAATCCTCACCGCTGCTGCGGCACAGCAACGGTTGTTTGGCCTGGCGCCGGCGCCAGGCTCGCTCAGGGCAAGACGAAGGGGGCGGTCGCTGTGCGCTTAAGCGCAGCGCCCGGCATACGACGACAGATCGATCAGAGCCGGACTCTCATCCGGGCGTCTTTGGCGGCAGCGTAAGCACGAATCGATGGCAGCGCCCGACCCAGTCAGAGAGATCCGAATCCGCCTCAAACCCCGGGGGATCCACATAGACATAGCCCCTCATGGGTTTTCCGGTGAAATCCATCACCCGCACATGGGGGCGGGACAGCGCCTGCTCATAGTCGTCAGGGCCAACCCTCGCCATCAGCAACTCGCCAGTGATCCCGACGAACATGTAGCCGCGGGACATGAAAGCGAGGCCGCCAAACATCCTCTTCTCGGCGATGTCGCGCTCGGACTGGAGCACCTCGCGCAAGCGCTGAGCGAGACCTTCATCGTATGCCATGGGATGTTCCTGTGGTCTGCGCCATCACGTGGCAGCCGTCGCAGCGGAGGACGAGCTGCCCGCCAGGCACCTGCGCAAGAGGTCTGGCGTCGATCAGTCCGGAGTCAGGACTTCTCCAGCATCTTTCGCACCGCATCCAGATGCTCGGGCTCGTTGTGGCACATGCCCTGGAAGGCGGCGCTGAGGTCGAGGAAGTCCTTCAGCTCCATGCGCTGCGCCATTTTCATCAGGCGCTTGGTCAGACGCACCGCCTTGGGCGGCTGGGCTGCGAAGCGGGCGGCGATCTCGCCGGCGCGGGTCATCAGTTCCTCGGGCGCCACGACGTCGAGCACGATACCGATCTCCTTGGCCTCGACCGCGCCCACGATGCGCCCGCTCAGGGTCAGCTCGAAGGCACGCTGGTAGCCGATCAGGCGCTGCATGAACCAGGCGCCGCCGTCACCCGGGATGATGCCGAGGTTGAGGAAGGTTTCGCCGAACTTGGCTTTTTCCGATGCGATGCGGATGTCGGCCATGTTGGCGAGATCGAAGCCGGCGCCGATGGCCGGACCGTTGACCGCGGCGATGACCGGCACTTCGACCTGCTGCAGCGCCAGCGGAATGCGCTGGATGCCGCGGCGGTAGCGGGTGGCGACCTCGGCGACATCACCGGCGAAGTCGCCGCCGCGGTCGGCCATGTCCTTGACGTTGCCACCGGACGAAAAGGCCGAGCCGGCGCCGGTGATGACGAGCACCGACACCTCGTCGCAGCGGTTGATCCACTCGGCGACGGTGATGATGTCCTCGATGAGGCCGGTGCCGGTCAGCGCGTTGCGCACATCGTGGCGGTTGAGGGTGAGCGTGGCGACCCGGTTGCTGACGTCCAGCAGGGCATCGGTGAGTTGGGGCAGATTCATTGTGCGGGCTCCGGCAGGATCAGAGTACGGAACGGTTGATGATGATGCGGGCATCCACGGCAGCATAGCCGTCGGGATAGGCGATCACCGGATTGAGGTCGAGCTCGGAGATCTGCGGATAGGCGCTGACGATGCCCGACACCTTGAGCAGCAGATCGACCAGCGCCGCCTTGTCGGCAGGTGGCTCACCGCGCGCGCCTTCCAGCACCTTGCGTGCCTTGAGCTGATCGACCATCGACTCGGCATCGAGCTGCGACAGCGGGATGGCGCGGAAGGCGACGTCCTTGAGGATCTCGACAAAGATGCCCCCGAGGCCGAACATCAGCACCGGCCCGAAGATCGGATCACGGCTGACGCCGATGATGACCTCGGTGCCCTTCTTCGCCATCGGCGTCACCAGCGCGCCGCGGATGTCCGCATTCGGATCGTAGGCGCGACACGAGCTCATGATGCTGTCGAAGGCCTGGTGCAGATCGGCCTCACCGCGCAGGTTGAGCTTCACCCCGCCGGCATCGGACTTGTGCAGGATGTCCTTGGAGACCACCTTCATCACCAGCGCCTGTTCGCCGAACTGCGCGGCAACGGCAGGCAGTTCATCCGCACTGCGCACGATCACTTCCGGCGCCACATCGACACCGTGGGCGCGAAGCAGGGTCTTGGCCTCGAACTCGAACAGGTCGCGGCCTTCGTTCTGGGCACGGGCGAACATCGCCTTCATGTCCTCGCTCGGCACCACCGCAGGCGCATGCGAAGCGACCGCACGACTCTTCAGGTAAATGCCGCGTTCGCCCAGGGCGGCGAGCACGCGCACCGCATGTTCGATCGAGGTATACACCGGCAGACCGGCCTCGTGCAGCCGACGCAGCGCAGGCGGCTTGATCGGCGCATAGAGGCTGTAGACCACCACCGCCTTGTCGACACGGCGGGCGAGTTCGATCATCGACTCTGCCCCCCGCATCTCGCCGCCAAGCAGGTCTTCGGCGAAGCGAATGCTGTAGCCACCGAACATGCCGACCAGAAAGATGCTGTCCACATTGTCGTCTTCGGCCACGATCTCCATGCACTCGGCGAGCAGCGCCGGATTGGCATCGCTGCTGCCGGCCACGTCCACCGGATTCACCAGCGAGGCCTGGGGCAGCAGGATCTCGCCCAGGCGGCGCCGGGTGTGCTCGCTGAGTTCGGCCAGCTCAAGCCCGGCCTCGGCGAGACGGTCGGAGGCAATCGTAGCCTGACCGCCGCCGTCGGCGATCACTGCCACGCGCTTGCCCGGCGCCTTCTGCATCAGGCCAAGGCCTTCGGCAACCGGCAGGATCTCGTTGGAATGCTGCACCACGCTCACGCCCACCTGGCGCAGCAGATCGACCGTCATCGCATAGCTGCCGGCGAGCGATCCGGTGTGCGAACTGGCTGCTTTCTGCCCCTGCTCGGTCGAGCCGGACTTGTACACCACCACCGGCTTCGTCGCCGAGATCTCGCGAGCCACCTCAAGGAAGCGCTGCCCATCGCGGAAGCCCTCGACATAGAGCGTGGCCACCTTGGTCTGCGGATCTTCGCCGAGATAGCGCAGATAGTCGTTGAAGCCGATATCGGTCTGGTTACCCGGACCGACATAGGTCGAGAAGCCGACGTGACCGTTATGCTCTGCCTCCAGCACCAGGGACAGCAGCATGTTGCCCGATTGCGAGATGAAGCCGATGTCGCCTGCCTTGACGTTGGCCAGCGCGAGCAGGTTCACCTTCTTGTGCAGGTTGAACATGCCCGACGTATTCGGGCCGATCACCCGCACTCCGCCGGCACGTGCGGCGTCGAGCACCTGCTGCTCGAGCTTTGCGCCTTCGGCCCCGGTTTCCTTGAAGCCGCTGGCAAGCACGATCGCGCCTTTGACCCCCTTGCGGCCGCACTCGGCGAGGATGCCCGGCACCGTGCTGGCGGGCGTGCAGATCAGCGCCAGGTCAACCGGCCCCGGCACTGCGTCGAGCGAAGCGCAGGTCTTCACCCCGAGAATCATGTCGGTCTTGGGGTTGATCGGATAGATCGCGCCACCATAGCCGTCCTTGATCAGCCCGATCATGGCCTTGTAGCCACGCTTGGTGGGGTCGGCCGACGCACCGACGATGGCGATCGAGTCCGGCGCCAGAAAATCGTGCAACGGGCTCTTCATTGGCAGCACTGCAGGCTGGTCATGCATGCTCATCTCATTCTCCCCTGAATACCGGCGTGCGCTTCTCGGCAAAGGCATCGACGCCTTCCTGCCAGTCGCGCGTGGTACCAACAAACGTCATTCCTTCCAGTTCGGCAGTGAGTGCCGCATCCAGACCGCGGTCGGCCGCCATGTTGAGCTGCTCCTTGGCGAGTGCCATCGAGAACGGTGCCTTGGTCGCCAGCTTGTGTGCGAATGCACGTGCCGCCTCATGAAAGCCTTCATCCGCAAAGCTGCGATTGGCGAGGCCGAACCGCACCGCCTCCGCGCCGCCGATGCGCTCACCCAGAAAGACCAACTCGCGTGCCTTGGCCAGCCCCACCAGCCGCGGCAGCAGCCAGGTCACCCCGCCACCGAGGAAATTGCCGATGCTGATCTCGGGCAGGCCGATCTGCGCGCTCTCGGCCATCACGATGAAGTCGGACGCCATCGCCAGCTCGGCCCCGGCGCCCAGCGCATAGCCATTCACCGCGGCGACCACCGGCTTGCGCAACTGAATGAGGCGCTTGCACACGATCTGCTCGCCCTGCAGATACTGCCGGCGGTCGAAGGCCGTACGCCCGACCTTGTGCTCCTTGAGGTCGGCGCCAACGCAGAAGGCACGGCCTTCGCCGGTAATCAGCACGACACGTGCGTCGCCGTCGGCCTCGGCAATGCCGAGCGCCTCGTTGAACTCTTCGTAGAATTTCGCCGTGACCGCATTGAGACGGTGCGGGCGATTGAAACGGATCTCGGCAATGCCGTCCGTCATGGAATAGAGGATGTTTTCGTAGCTCATGTCTGTCCTTATTGCGTCGTAGCGACGGCGTGATTCATGTGCATCAGGCGCGCTGCGCGCTCAACGCATTTCAATGTCCAGCTTTGCGATAAATTCTTCCTGGCGCTCAAGTGACTTCAGAGCCTTGCTGCCGAGCGCCTTGGCAACAAGATTGATCAGCCCTTCGCAGAACACCACATAGGCGCCAATGCTGTTGCTGATGAAACTGCTCGAATGGGGAATGAAGAACGCGTGATCCGCACAGGCCGTGAGCGGAGATGCGCGCGAATCCGTGATCGCGATCACCTTGATGCCGGCAGCGGATGCTGCGCGAGCGACAACCACTGCCTGCCGGCTGTAGGGGGAAACCCCCGACAGCAGGAGCACGTCGCCGCGCCCCAGGTGCGCAAGCGAGGCCGCGATGCTTTGCCCCGGGCCGTCGAGCAGGCCGACTTCGGGGCGGATCAGGCCAAGACCATAGGACAGGAAGCTCGCCACGGCATGCATCTGCCGCGCGCCGAACACGCGCACCCTGCGCGCCTGTGCCAGCAGTGCAGCAGCAGCGGTCAGATCGCGGGCTTCAAGCTGAGCCAGACAGCCGTCGATATTGCGGATCGATTCCTGCGCCAGCTGCGCCACCACCGCAAGCGGACCGTCCGCAGCGTGCACGTCATCGTCGAGCAGACGCTGCCCCTGCTCACTGTAGAAACGCTGCTGGCCGCGCGTCAGGGCGTCACGAAACACCTGCTGGAACTGGGCGAAGCTGTCGTACCCAAGGCTGCGCGCGAGCCGGGAAAGGGTGGAGGCATTGACCCCCACGCTGGCCGCCAGCGACATGATGCTGCTGACCGCAACCTCGTCCGGACGCTCGACCAGACTCGCGAGCACCTTGAGTGCCTTGCTGCCAAGGGTAAGCTCTGCCTCGCCACGACTGATGCGGACCACCAGTTCGCGCAAGGCCTGCACCGTGGCCGGCGCCATTGCCATTGCGACACTGCCTGCTTTCGTTTCGTCTGCCATGCGGCCCCTTAACAGGTCTTGCTTCCTGAGCGCGGACATTGCGCATTGCGGTCGAACAATGTGGCAAAGGGAGCAAGATAGATTTGTGCAAAACATTTTGCACAAGAAATCTCAATGCAAGTTTAATTGCACAAAGAGCGATCACGCAAGCTGCAGCGCAAAAATCCGGATGCAGACCTGGCTCGCATTCGGCCCGCAACAGCAGACGGAATAGCCCGGGTCATGAAGTCAAGGAAGGGCGAAAGACGTGATGTCCATCGAGGCGCAGCGCACGCCAGGCGAGTGTTCACGGCGCGCCGGACAGGGTCGCGTGCAAGCGGTTCGAACCAGGCCTGGAAGCGGCCTTCGCTGACACAAGCGGCGCCCTTGCAAAAGCCCTGCGTTGCGCTAGAACAAAGCAATACGCTTCAGCGCAGAGCTCAAGGTGGCCACGAGGTGGCTCTTTGCGACGTCCCTACCCCACGTCCCTACCCCGATTGGAAGGAGGCATCATGTCACTGCGCTCAATCACCTTGCTGGGACTGGCCGCGCTGTTCGCGGGAAACGTTCAGGCCACCCTCTTTACCTACTCAAGCAGCTTGTCCGACGCGGCAGAGGATCCGCCGAATGGATCGGCAGCAACTGGCACGGCGATCATCCTGTACGACGATGCTGCGCACACGCTGGTTTTCAATATCGTTTTCGCGGACTTGAGCGCCACCGCCTCTGCCGCCCATTTGCATTGCTGCACAGTGCTGCCCAAGTCGGGAAATGCCGGCGTGGCGGTGACCTCCCCCTCCCTTCCCGGCTTCCCTGTTGGGTCGAGCTCGGGCACTTACGATGCGACCTTCGACCTCACGCAGGCGGCGAGCTTCAACAGCCAATTCGTTACTAACTCAGGAGGCACCCTCGCAGCCGCCGAAGCCGCACTCGCAGCCGGACTCGCAAGCGAACGGGCTTACTTAAACATCCATACCTCGATTTATCCTGCCGGTGAAATTCGCGGCTTCCCATCGAACGCAATCCCCGAGCCGGCCGTGCTGTCGCTGCTCGGACTCGGACTGCTTGCCGGCCTGAGTCTGCGCCGCCGCTCCTGACCGGAGCTCAAGGTCTCATGCGAAGGCGGCAGCCCATGAGGTCGCTCTCGCAAGTGCGACTCGGGGCATAACGCGCCAGTCCCTCCCCGCTCACTCCTGATCGTCCCGCGCCGCACCGGCGCGCTTGCGCCCGCTGCCCTTTTGCGCGCCCTCGGACAACGCCGTCACGGGCAATGCGACATGCTCAACGGGGAGTGATTCGCTCTGCAACACACGGTCGAGCATCGCATACAGTTGATTCAGCATGTCCTTGCCAACCGTCGCCTCAAGATGGTGGTACTGCGCTTCAATCAGCGGCGCCAGCTCGTCGACCATTTCCTGACTGTGGGGCGTCAGGCGCACCAGCACGCGGCGCTGGTCTTCCGGGACGCGCCGCCGTTCCACCAGGCCGACATCCTCCATGCGTGAAAGCACACCCGCGAGGCTAGGACTCAGGATCTGGCACGCCTCGCAGATCTGCCATGGCTCGAGTTCATCCTGCTCGCTCAACAAGCGCATCACCCGCCACTGCTGCTCGGTAACGCCGTAGTGGGCGAGGATCGGACGAAAGTGACTGAGAAAACTCTCGCGCGCCTTCAGTAACAACAGCGGGAGATTGCGATAAACGATCTTGCGCGGCATGGCCAGCGCTCCTTGCGTCAGTGGGTTGAAAGACGGAGATCACCAAAATTTTCTTGAAGCTATTTTAGCGCTTGACTTACTAAGATGTTAGCAGTTTAATTACTAACATATTAATAAGTTTCACGCGGCCCCGTTAATCACAGGCCCTCAACAAGGAGTGGAGACAATGACAATCCGGCAATTGCTGGCTAGCGCACGCCAAAAGGTGGCAGGGCTATGAGCACGACAGCCACGCACGACCCAATGGGCCAGCCCCACGAACTGGTTGAACACAACCTCACCGAGCACTACCTGATTACCGCGGCCAAGGGCATGGCGCTGATCGGCGGACTCATTTTCGTCGGCCTCATCTGCATGTCGCTCGTCTCGATCATCGGACGCAAGATTGGATTCGGCTCCGTCACCGGCGACATCGAGCTGATGCAGGCGGGCACCGCCGTTGCGGCAGCGGCCTTTCTTCCTTATTGCACCCTGCTCGGCGAGCACCTCAAGGTGGATTTCTTTACAGATGGCATGCAGTCGCGTCTGAAGCGGTCGATCGATGGCATTGCCGAGTTGCTCGTGGCGCTCTTTGCGGGTGTGCTCGCATGGAGAACCGCCCTCGCTGCAATCTCGATTCACGAAGCCGGCGAGGTTACACCGCTGGTATCGCTGCCGGTCTGGATTCCGGTCGCAGCGCTGGTCCCCAGCCTGGCCATGATGGCCGTGTGCGCAGCATATCGTTTCGCAGCCGCCTTCTCTCAACGCAAGATGCTGACCGGAGGTGAAGCATGAGCGGCACAATGATCGGCGTGATCGGCTTTACCGGCCTGCTCGGCCTGCTGGCCGTACGCATCCATATTGGCATCGCCATGTTCATTGCTGGCGCAGCGATCTACCTGGCAGTGAACACTTGGGAGCCTGCAGGGCTGCTGTTCACCCTCAACAACCTGGTCTATGCCCGCCTGTCGAACTACGACCTGGCCGTCATTCCCCTGTTCATCCTGATGGGCCAGTTCGCCACCCACGGCGGGCTGTCGAAAGCGCTATTCCGCGCCGCCGGCACCCTGATCGGACACTGGCGCGGCGGTCTGGCCATGGCGTCCACAGCGGCGTGTGCGGCCTTCGGCGCGATCTGCGGCTCCTCGCTGGCCACCGCGGCAACAATGGGTCAGGTGGCGCTGCCTGAACTGCGCGCACACGGCTACTCCGGCAAGCTCGCCACCGCCACGCTGGCAGCGAGCGGTACGCTTGGCATCCTGATCCCGCCTTCCGTGCCACTGGTGATCTACGCCGTGCTCACCCAGGAGTCGATCGGCAAGCTCTTCGTCGCTGCGGTCATCCCGGGCATTCTCGCGGCCCTCGGCTATCTGCTGGTCATCCGCATCATGGTCACCCGCGATCCGTCAGCCGGTCCGGCCGGCGAGCGCGCCAGCCTGGGCACCATGCTGCGCGCCCAGCTCGGCATCCTGCCGGTACTGATGGTGTTTCTGGTGGTGATCGTCGGCATCTACGGCGGCTGGGCAAACCCCACCGAAGCTGCATCGATCGGTGCAGCTGCATGCGGGATCATTGCTGCGGTATCGGGCGGGATGAAAACGAAGGACTTCGTGCAAAGCGTCTATGGCACCGCCCACGCCACTGCGATGATCTTTGTCGTGCTGCTCGGCGCCGACCTGCTCAATGCCTCGCTCGCACTGTCACAACTTCCGGTCGAGCTCGCCAACTGGGTGAAGGACAGCGGCTTCGAGCCGATGCTGGTGCTGCTCGCCATCCTGCTGATCTACCTGGTGCTGGGCTGCGTGATGGATTCGCTGGCCATGATCCTGCTGACCATCCCCATCTTCTACCCCGTGATCATGGGTCTGGACTTCTACGGCATGCCCGATTCGGACAAGTCGATCTGGTTCGGCATCGTCGCCCTGATGGTGGTCGAGATCGGTCTGGTCACGCCGCCGGTGGGCATGAACCTCTACGTGATCAACAAGCTCGCGCGCGACGTACCCCTGAAGGAGACGGCCAGCGGCGTGCTGTGCTTCCTCGCCTCGGATCTCCTGCGCATCGCATTGCTGGTCTTCGTACCCGGAATCTCGCTGTGGCTGGTCCATGCGACCGGCGGCTGACCCCTCAATTCATTACCCAGAGTCCGAATCATGACGCTTAAATCGTCCTCTCCCCAGACACTGCCCCCGCAACTGGGCACGGTCTACGGTGTGGTCCTGAACGACCACCGCTCACTCGCCCGTTTCGGCGATGCACTTGAGGCTGCACCCTACAAAGGCGCGCCGAAAGCGCCGGCGATGTATGTGAAGCCGGCCAATACCGTCGTCGGCGACGGCGCCACAGTACACCTGCCGAATGGCGAAACCGCCGTCGAGATCGGCGCCACAGTCGGCATCGTCATCGGCCGCCCGGCGGCACGCCTGACTGCGGAAACCGCATTGGAAGCCGTTGCGGGCTATGTGCTGGTGGCGGACCTCAGCCTGCCGCACGCAAGCTACTACCGGCCGGCGATCCGCGAGAAATGCTTCGACGGCGCCTGCCCGGTCGCAACCACGACCGTGTCCGCAGCCGAGGCCGGCAGACTTGCCGACCTCAAGCTCACCATCAGTGTGGATGGCGTAGCAGTTGGCACACGCACGTTTGCCGAGCTGGTGCGCGACGTTCCCCGCCTGCTTGTCGACGTGACCGAGTTCATGACCCTGTCGGTCGGCGACGTATTGCTGCTCGGCGTCGAGTACCAGGCTCCTCAGGCCAGGGTCGGCAGCAGCGTGCACATCGAGGCGGGCCCGCTCGGCACGCTCGGGTTCAACATTCAAGCTGCAACGGAGGCCGCACAATGAGGCGCGCACGCATCGCCTGGCAGGGCGCAATCCACGAAGCCGTGCCGCACGGCGAACATCAACTCAAGCTTGCCGACGGCCGCATCGTCGACGAGACCGAAGTCATCTGGCTCCCGCCGGTCGTACCCGGCACCGTGTTCGCGCTCGGCCTGAACTACGCCGACCATGCGAAGGAACTCGCGTTCAAGGCGCCCGAAGTGCCGCTGGTCTTCCTCAAAGGCCCCAACACCATCACCGGACACCGCGCTTTCAGCCGCCGCCCCGCCGATGCGACCTACATGCACTACGAGTGCGAGCTGGCGGTGGTCATCGGCAAGACCGGCACCCGCATCGCGAAATCCGATGCGATGGACTACGTTGCCGGCTATACCGTGGCCAACGATTACGCGATCCGCGACTACCTCGAGAACTGGTATCGCCCCAATCTGCGGGTGAAGAACCGCGACGCCTGCACACCGATCGGGCCATGGCTGGTCGATCGCGACGACATCGCCAATCCGATGCAGCTGGCACTCACCACCCGCGTCAACGGCGTCACCACCCAGCAGGGCACGACCGCCGACATGATTTTCGACATCCCGACGCTGATCGAATACCTGTCGTCCTTCATGACGCTCCGACCGGGCGATCTCATTCTCACCGGCACCCCGGAAGGCCTGGCCGATGTGAAGGCCGGCGATGTCGTGGAAACCGAGATCGAAGGCATCGGTTGCCTGATGAACACCATCGTCGATGACGGAACCTGGTTCGCCGACGACCCTTTCAAGAAAGCGAGAACAGCATGATCAAGCACATCATCAACGGCCAGAAGGTCGAGAGCGCGGAAACCTTCCACACCATCAACCCGGCCACCGGCGAGGTTCTCGCCGAAGTCGCGAGCGGCGGCGCTGAAGAAATCAACGCTGCCGTGGCCGCCGCCAAGGCCGCATTCCCGGGCTGGGCCGCCACGCCGGTCAAGGAGCGCGCCCGCCTGGTACGCAAACTCGGCGAGCTGATCGCCGCCAACGTCGAACCGATCGCCGACATGGAAACCGCCGACTGCGGCCAGGTGACGAACCAGACCAAGCGCGTGCTGGTCCCACGCGCGTCCGACAACTTCAACTACTTCGCCGAGCTGATCCAGCACATGCATGGCGAAACCTACGACTCGGACACCGGCCACCTGAACTACACGCTGTGGCAGCCGGTCGGCGTCTGCGCGCTGATCTCACCGTGGAACGTGCCCTTCATGACCGCGACGTGGAAGACGGCGCCCTGCCTGGCCTTCGGCAACACGGCCGTGATGAAGATGTCCGAGCTCTCTCCGCTGACCGCCAACCGTCTGGGCGAACTGGCGCTGGAAGCCGGCATCCCCCCGGGCGTCTTCAACGTGGTGCAGGGCTTCGGCGACAAGGCAGGCGAGCCACTGGTGTCGCATCCTGACGTGCGCTCGATCTCCTTCACCGGCTCCACCGCCACCGGCAACCGCATCGTCAAGGCGGCAGGGCTGAAGAAGTTCTCCATGGAGCTGGGCGGCAAGTCACCCTTCATCATCTTCGACGACGCCGACTACGAGCGCGCCCTCGACGCTGCGATCTTCATGATCTTCTCGAACAACGGCGAACGCTGCACTGCCGGCTCGCGGATCATCGTGCAGGCCGGCATCTACGACAGGTTCGTCGCCGACTTCGCCGCCCGTGCGTCGCGTCTGACCGTCGGAGACCCGATGGACCCGAACACCGTGATCGGCCCGATGATTTCCAAGGGTCACATGGACAAGGTCAATTACTACATCGAGCTCGGCAAGCAGGAAGGCGCTGAAGTCGTCTTCGGCGGCGGCACACCGGTCGTCGATGAGAAGTTCAGGAACGGCTTCTGGGTGCAGCCCACCGTCTTTGCCAACGTCGACAACAAGATGCGCATTGCCCAGGAAGAAATCTTCGGGCCGGTGCCCTGCATCATCCCCTTCAAGACCGAAGAGGATGCGGTGCGCATCGCCAACGACACCATCTACGGCCTGTCGTCCTACCTGTGGACCAACAACACCGGCCGCGCCATTCGTCTGGCCAAGGCCATCGAGTCGGGCATGACCTTCGTCAACAGCCAGAACGTGCGCGATCTGCGTCAGCCCTTTGGCGGCTCCAAGGCCTCGGGCACCGGCCGCGAGGGCAACCATTACAGCTTTGAAGTGTTCTGCGAGGCCAAGAACATCGCGGTTTCGTATGGCAACCATCACATCCCACGCTGGGGCATCTGAGCTGCGCACCGCAATAAGAACGAAACATCCATTCCGGATTAGAGAAAGAGGAGAACACCATGGGCAAACTCGCGCTCGCAGCAAAAATCACCCACGTCCCGTCAATGTATCTGTCGGAGATCGACGGACCGCACAAGGGCTGCCGCCAGCCCGCCATCGACGGCCACATCGAGATCGGCCGCCGCTGCCGCGAGCTCGGGGTGGACACCATCGTCGTCTTCGATACCCACTGGCTCGTCAATGGCGGCTACCACATCAATTGCGCCCCGCAATTCGAAGGTGTCTATACCAGTAACGAGTTGCCGCACTTCATCAAGAACATGCCTTACGCCTACAACGGCAACCCGGCGCTGGGCAAGATCCTGGCCGAGGTGTGCACCGCCGACGGCGTCCACACCCGCGCCCACGACGCCACCACGCTGGCACTGGAGTACGGCACCCTGGTTCCGATGCGCTACATGAACAGCGACCGTCACTTCAAGGTGGTGTCCGTGTCGGCACTGTGTACCGTGCATAACCTCGAGGACTCGGTGCGCCTGGGCGCTGCGATGCGCAAGGCCGTGGAGGAGCAGTACGACGGCACGGTGGCCTTCTTCGCCAGCGGTTCGCTGTCGCACCGCTTTGCGCAGAACGGCACGGCGGAAGCGTTCATGCACAAGATGTGGAGCCCCTTTCTCGAGACCATGGATCGCGCCGTCGTCGAGATGTGGGAGCGCGGCGACTGGAAGACCTTCTGCGCGATGCTTCCCGAGTACGCCGACAAGTGCCACGGCGAAGGCTTCATGCATGACACGGCGATGCTGCTCGGCGCTGTCGGCTGGGATCAGTACGAGGGCAAGGTCGAAGTGATCACCCCCTTCTTCGGCAGCTCCGGCACCGGCCAGATCAACGCCATTTTCCCACTCTGACCCTCCGCCCCGGCCGCCCCCTCACGCCATCAGCAAGGAGCTCGCACAGATGCCGCACCTCATCTTCGAATACACCGACAACCTCGGCACCGCCGCCGACATTCCCGGCCTGCTGCGGAAGGCCAATCAGGTGATGATCGCCCAGGACGTGTTTCCTGTCGGCGGCATCCGTTCGCGCGCAATCGAACTCAAGGACTACTGCGTCGCCGACGGCAGCGCCGACGACGCCTTTGTTCATGCAACGGTCAAGATCGGCGCGGGCCGCAGTGCAGAAGCACGGCAGAAAACCGGCGACGACCTGTTCGAGATGATGAAGGCCCACTTCGCTGCGCTCTACGCCAGTCGCGGCCTCGCGCTCTCGCTCGAGCTCATCGAGTTTTCCGAAGCCGGCACGTGGAAGCACAACAACATCCACGCCCGCTACCGCAAGACCTGAACCAGTTACAGGACCCGAAAACCATGCTCCCAACGGATACCATTGCCGCCATCGCGCAACGCCTTCACCACGCAGAACAAACCCGCGAACAGGTGCGCGCGCCCTCGCTCGACCACCCCGAGATCACCATCCCCGATGCCTACGCAGTGCAGCGTGAGGGCATCCGCCTCAAGCTTGCAGAAGGCCGCACGATCAAGGGCCACAAGATCGGCCTGACCTCGCGCGCCATGCAGATGTCGTCGCAGATCGACGAGCCCGACTACGGCACCCTGCTCGACGACATGTTCTTCGACGATGGCGCCACCATCCCGGCCGGCCGCTTCATTCTGCCAATGGTCGAAGTCGAGCTTGCCTTCATCCTGTCGCACCGCCTGGAAGGCGAAAACGTGAGCCTGTTCGACGTGATCTCGGCGTCCGACTACGTGACGCCTGCCATTGAGATCATCGACGCACGCTGCCACCGGGTCGACCCCGAGACCAAGCGCCCGCGCAAGGTCATGGACACCATCTCGGACAACGCAGCCAATGCCGGCATCATTCTCGGCGGACGCCCGATCAAGCCGCTCGACGTCGACCTGCGCTGGATCTGCGCCCTGCTCTATCGCAACGGCGTGATCGAGGAAACCGGCGTCGCCGCCGGCGTGCTGAATCACCCGGGCAACGGCATCGCCTGGCTGGCGAAGAAGTTTGCGCCCCACGGCGTCGCACTGGAAGCCGGACAGGTGATCCTTGCCGGCTCCTTCACCCGCCCGGTGGCGGCACGTCCGGGCGACACCTTCCAGGCGGACTACGGCCCCATGGGCAGCATCAGCTGCCACTTCGCCTGAGGAAGCCGCCATGCAGATGCCCAAGAATCACTTCAAGCGCGCGCTCGCCGCGGGCGAGTTCCAGGTCGGCGCCTTTCTCGGCCTGATCGATCCCTGTTGTGCGGAAATCATGGCCAGTGCCGGATTCGACTGGCTGATGGTGGACGGCGAGCACGGGGCCAATGATCCGCGCTCGGTGCTTGCCCAGCTTCAGGCCATGGCGCCCTACCCGGTCAAGTTGGTCGTTCGCACCGTGGATCACGATGCTGCACGCATCAAGCAGTACCTCGACGTCGGCGTGCAGTCGCTGCTCGTGCCAATGGTCGAATCGGCAGAACAGGCGCGCGCGCTGGTTCGTGCAATCCGCTACCCGCCGTCCGGCATCCGCGGTGTCGGCACCGCACTGGCCCGCGCAGCGCGCTGGAACGGCGTCGAAGGCTACTTCGATCAGGCCGATGCAGAGATGTGCCTGATCGTGCAGATCGAATCACGCGCCGGACTCGAAGCAATCGACGAAATCCTGGCAGAGGAAGGCGTCGATGCCGTTTTCGTCGGCCCCTCCGACCTCGCCGCATCCCTCGGCCACCTTGGCAACCCCGGCCATCCGGAGGTGAGCGCCGCGGTAAGCGACGCCCTTTCGCGCATCGCCGCCGCCGGCAAGGCTGCCGGGGTGTTTTCCGCCGACCCCGCAGCTGCCGAGCGTTACCGCCAGGCCGGCGCCAGCTTCGTCGCCGCCGGCGTCGACACCCTGCTGCTGCGCAACGCCGCCGTGCAACTCGCCGGCCGCTTCAAGACTGCCGACGCCCCGCGCGCCGGCGCAGCTTACTGATCATCAGGAACATGCCATGCTGAACCTCAAGGATCCCGGCCTGCTGCGGCAGGCCTGCTACATCGACGGCCACTGGGTCGCCGCGGACAGCGGAGAACACTTTCCGGTCACCGATCCGGCCGACGGCCGCGTCATCGCCAGCGTACCCCGTGCCGGTGCGGCCGAAACCGAACGCGCCATCGCCGCGGCGGAGAAGGCCTTGCCCGCCTGGCGCGCATGCACTGCAGCCGAGCGCGCCCGCATCCTGCGGCGCTGGTACGAACTGATGCTCGCGCATCAGGACGACCTCGCACTCATCATGACAGCTGAGCAGGGCAAACCGTTGGCCGAGGCGAAAGGCGAGATCGCCTATGCCGCGGCCTATCTCGAATGGTTTGCCGAAGAGGCCAAGCGCGCCTATGGCGACGTGATTCCCTCACCATTCGCCGACCGCCGCATCGTGGTCACCAAGGAGCCGGTCGGCGTCTGTGCGGCCATCACACCGTGGAATTTCCCCTCGGCGATGATCACCCGCAAGGCGGGCCCTGCTCTCGCGGCCGGCTGCACAATGATCCTCAAACCCGCCGAACAGACCCCGCTGTCGGCGCTCGCACTGGCTGAACTGGCCGAGCGTGCCGGCGTACCCGCTGGCGTGTTCAGTGTCGTCACCGGCAATGCGCGTGCCATCGGCGGTGTGCTCACCGCCAGCCCGGTGGTGCGAAAGCTCACCTTCACCGGCTCCACCGAAGTCGGCCGTCTGCTGATGCAGCAGTGCGCCCCCACGATCAAGAAGCTCTCGCTCGAACTCGGCGGCAATGCGCCCTTCATCGTGTTCGACGATGCCGACCTCGACGCCGCGGTCGCGGGCGCCATGGCGTCCAAGTACCGCAACGCGGGCCAGACCTGCGTGTGCAGCAATCGCTTCCTTGTGCAGGAAGGCGTGTACCAAGCCTTCGCCGACAAGCTCGCCACCGCCGTGGCGGCACTCAAGGTCGGCAAGGGCACGGAAGAAGGCGTGACCCAGGGACCGCTGATCGATGAGGCAGCCATTGCCAAGGTCGAGTCGCTGGTCGCGGATGCGGTCGGCAAGGGCGCACAGGTGGCGTCTGGCGGCTCCCGGCACGCGCTCGGCGGCACCTGGTTCCAGCCAACCGTCCTCACGGACGTGACCCCCGACATGGCGGTGGCGAAGGAAGAGATCTTCGGCCCGGTCGCCCCGCTGTTCCGTTTCCGCACCGAGGAAGAGGCTGTCGCCATGGCCAACGACACCGAATTCGGCCTGGCCGCCTATTTCTACTCGCGCGACATTGGCCGCGTCTGGCGTGTTTCGGGCCAGCTCGAATACGGCATGGTCGGCATCAATACCGGCCTGATCTCGACCGAGGTTGCGCCCTTTGGCGGCGTCAAGAACTCGGGCCTTGGCCGCGAAGGTTCGCACCATGGGCTCGATGAGTACATGGAGTTGAAGTACCTGTCGATGGGCGGGCTATAGCACCGTCTGTCGTATCTGCGTAGCACCACCCGGCACTCGCGCACCCGTTCGCGAGGCAATCTGATCATCAGGAGACAACCATGAACACCCTGCGCCTTTCATCCCTCGCCCTGCTCGCAGGCTTTGTTGCCCTTCCCGCCGCAGCGCAGGAAGTCACCCTCAAGGTGAGCCACTTCCTCCCCGGCATGGCGCTCGCCCAGAAAGCCGTGCTCGAGCCCTGGTGCGACGATCTCGGCCGCGCCTCGGCCGGTCGCATCAAGTGTCAGTTCTTCCCGTCCATGCAGCTTGGCGGCACCCCGGCGCAACTGCCCGACCTGGTCAAGAACGGCGTGGCCGACATCGTGTGGACCGCACCGGGCTATTCGACCGGCCGCTTCCCCAAGACCGAAGCGCTGGAGTTGCCCGGCGTGTTGCCGCTGGGCGGTGCCGCTCAGGGACGGGCGATCTGGCCCTTCTTCGAGCAGCAGCTACAAGCCGAATACAGCGGATTCAAGGTGCTTGCCATGCACGGCGATGGCGGCATGAACATCCACACGGCCAAGACGGCCATCCATACCGCTGATGACCTCAAGGGGCTCAAGCTGCGCGCGCCGAACCGCACCATCGCCCGCACCCTGACCGCACTCGGCGCAACGCCGGTGGCAATGCCACCTGCGCAGATGACCGAAGCCATTTCAAAGGGCGTCGTCGATGGCGCGTCCGCGGTATGGGAAGTCATCGTGCCGACCAAGCTCGACGAGGTCACCCACTTCCACATGGAAACCCCGGACGATCAACCGGCAATGGGTGCGACCATCCTGACCGTGCTGATGAACAAGGACCGTTACGCCGCCCTGCCCGCCGATCTGCGCGATATCATCGATCGCCATAGCGGCCCCGCGCTGGTGTCCCGCTTCGGTCAGGCATGGGACGGTGCCATCGCCACCGCGCGTGACAAGGTCAAGGCGGCCGGACATACCGTGACGCAGGTTGAAGGCGCTGCCTACACCGCCATGCGCGAACGTGCCCTTCCGGTCGAACAGGAATGGATTGCCGACGCCAAGGGCAAGGGCTTCGATGGCGCTGCGCTGATTGCAGCAGCACGCACTGCAGCCGCCAAGTCCCGTCCCTGATTACACACATACAAAATCAACTGCCGTTGCCCCGGATGGGGTGGCGGCACAGCGCTCAAGGAGAACTCCGATGTCGAACACCAAACGCTACTACGAACACCCCGCCCGCTTCAGCGACACCGAATGGCAGGCCCGCGTGCAGCTTGCCGCGATGTACCGCATCTTTGCCTACCTCAAGTGGGACGAGTCGATCTACAACCATATCTCGCTGCGCGTTCCGGGCGAGCCCGGCCACTTCCTGATCAATCCCTTCGGACTGCATTACAGCGAAGTCTGCGCATCCAATCTGGTCAAGATCGACATCGACGGCAACATCATCGGCCATGCCGACTGGCCGATCAATCCGGCGGGATTCACCTTCCACAGTGCGATCCATGCAACCGTGCCCGACGGCCACTGCGTGATGCACGTCCACACCACGGCGACCCAGGCCGTGTGCTGCCTGAAGGACGGCCTCTCGTTCAGCAACTTCTACGCCGCCCAACTCTACGGCAAGATTGCCTATCACGACTTTGAAGGCATCACCGTTCATCTGGACGAAGGCAAGCGCATCCTTGCCAGCGCGGGGGACAAACCGGTGCTGCTGCTGCGCAACCACGGTCCGGTCGTGATTGGCGCAACCCTGGCACAGGCCTTCTCGCTGATGTGGCTGGTCAATCGCGCTTGCGAAATTCAGCTCGCCACCCAATCCATGGGGCAGGCGCTTGAACTGCCGACACCGGTTCTGGAAAAATGTGTCGCGGATTCGCTGAACTTCGACCCCAAGTACGGTGCAGGAGAGGACGCCTTCGCCGCGTTCGTCCGCCTGGTCGAGCGGCAGGACCCGAGTTTCCGCCACTGATCAGCCCGGTTCAGGCTGCCTGCCACATGAAGGAGCACGAATGAAGATCTGTCTTTATGGCGCCGGTGCGGTGGGCGGTCTGATCGGCGCACGCATCGCCGCTAGCGGTCAGCCCGTGTCGGTGGTCGCGCGCGGTTCGACGCTGACGGCACTGCAGCGCGATGGCCTGGGCCTTCGGGACGCGGAAGGACTGCGTCACTTCCCGGTACGGGCAGTGGCCGACCCGGCCGAACTCGGACCGCAAGACCTCGTGATCGTCGCCGTCAAGGAACCGGCGATGGCCACGGTCGCAGCGGCCATCGGGCCGCTGATCGGCCCCGCCACCAAGGTCATGACGGCGATGAACGGCGTGCCGTGGTGGTTCTTCGACGGCCTGTCCGGACCGCTGGCCGGCGCCACCCTTGGCAGCGTCGATCCTGCAGGCGAGCTGCGCAGCCACATTCCGTCCGCTCAGGTCATCGGCTGCGTGGTGCATATCGCCTGCGCCACCCTGGCGCCCGGCGTGAGCCTGCACAAGATGGGCAACGGCCTGATCATCGGCGACGCCACCGGCCCCACCACGCCCGCCACCCGGGCAGTGGCCGACGTGCTCACTGCAGCGGGTTTTGAACTCACCGTATCTGATCGCATCCAGCGCGACATCTGGTTCAAGCTGTGGGGCAACATGACGATGAACCCGGTGTCGGCGATTACGGGCGCCACCAGTGACCGCATCCTCGATGACGAACTGGTCGAGGCTTTCTGCGTGCGGGTCATGGAAGAAGCTGCCGCCGTGGGGGAGCGCATCGGCTGTCCGGTGACTCAAAGCCCGGGCGAGCGCAATGCGGTCACGCGCAAGCTGGGTGCAATGAAAACCTCGATGCTGCAGGACGTGGAAGCCGGCCGCGCGCTGGAGATCGACGCGCTGCTCGGCGTGGTGCATGAGATCGCGGGCAAGGCCGGCGTCGCAGTGCCCAACGTGGCCGCCCTGCTCGGCCTGGTGAGACTGTTTGCCCGCACCCGCGGGCTGTACTGAAAAGACAGGGCGCCCCGCTTCGGACGCCCTGATCCTGCCGGTCACGGCAGCGTCGGCGTTATTCCGGCACGGTAATCGCGCCGCGCCGGATCTGGTCGCGTTCGAGCGATTCGAACAAGGCCTTGAAGTTGCCTTCGCCGAAGCCATCGTCACCCTTGCGCTGGATGAACTCGAAGAACACCGGCCCGAGCAGGGTCTCGGAGAAGATCTGCAGCAGCAGACGCTGCTTGCCGCCTTCGGTACTGCCATCGAGCAGGATGCCGCGGGCCTGGAGTTCGTCCGCATTCTCGCCATGCCCCGGCAGGCGTTCGCTCAGCATCTCGTAATAGGTGGCGGGCGGCGCCGTCATCAGCGGCACGCCTGCCGCGCGCAGCCTGTCCACGCTGCCGATGAGGTCGTCGGTGAGCAGCGCCACATGCTGGATGCCCTCGCCGTTGAACTTCATCAAGAACTCCTCGATCTGCCCCGAGCCCTTCGACGCCTCTTCGTTGAGCGGGATGCGGATCTTGCCGTCCGGCGCGGTCATCGCTCGCGAGGTCAGGCCGGTGTACTCGCCCTTGATGTCAAAGTAGCGGATCTCGCGGAAGTTGAAGATGCGCTCGTAGAAACTGCCCCAATGGCTCATGCGTCCGCGGTAGACGTTGTGCGTCAGGTGGTCGATGAGCTTGAAACCGTGGCCGACCGGATGGCGATCCACGCCTTCGATGAAGTTGAAGTCGATGTCGTAGATCGAGGTGCCATCGCCGTAGCGGTCGATCAGGTACAGCGGCGCGCCGCCAATGCCCCGGATCGCGGGCAGACGCAGCTCCATCGGGCCGGTCGGCATGTCCAGCGGCTGGGCGCCGAGCTCGAGTGCGCGCTTGAAGGCAAACTGCGCATCGCGCACGCGAAACGCCATGCCGCAGGCAGAAGGCCCGTGCTCGGCAGCAAAATAGGCGGGAATGCTGCGCGGCTCGCGGTTGACGATGAAGTTGATGTCGCCCTGACGATACAGCGTGACATCCTTCGAGCGATGCTGCGCCACGCGGGTGAAGCCCATCATCTCGAAAATGGGTTCGAGCACATTCGGCTTGGGCGAAGCGAATTCGACGAACTCGAAGCCCATCAGCCCCATCGGATTTTCAAACAGGTCGGTCATTGTGCTGCTCCTGATAGAGGGTCGGTAATACCGTGGAACGGGTCGGTTTCTATCGGAACAGGGGTGGCGCACAGGGCACGCCGCGAACGCTGCGTGCGAGGTGATCTCCTACGAACAGCAGACTGCCCCGCTCACGGCGGTGCAACTGCACAGGGCAGTCGGCACGGCGGATTGCTGGGCGGCGCTTGAACATGATGTCTTCTCCGGGGGGCGTGACGCTTCTGCGAGCGCCATCGAATATTCATCATAGTCTAATAGCTTTACCAGCATCCAACACGGCCTTTTGATCGCATCAGACCGCCTGCCCCACATCCGTCCCGAGCGCAAAGAACGTTCGCATACGCGCTTTCTACCGGGAGAAGAGGCACAATCATCCCTCGTCGCATCCACAGGAAAGGAGCCCACCAGTGACCGATCGTGTCTTTCATGCAGACAGCTACGCACGCCAGTGCGACACCGTGGTGACCCGCAGCGAACCGGGCATCGTCGAGCTTGAGCGCACGGTGTTCTACCCCACGGGTGGCGGGCAGCCCGGCGACCGCGGCGTGCTGATCCTTGAGGACGGAAGCCGGCTGACGGTCATCGACACGATCAAGGGAGAGGACGAAGCCATCGTGCACCGCATTGCCGACGACGCCCCCGTGCCCGCCCCGGGAACGCGGCTTCAGGCCGAGATCGACTGGGAACGGCGCCACACACTGATGCGCTACCACACCTGTCTGCATCTGCTGTGCGCCGTGGTCGACGCGCCGGTGACCGGCGGCAGGATGGCAGAAGACAAGGCACACCTGGATTTCGACATCGACATGGAAAAGCTCGTGGCTGCAGACATCGAAGCCGCGCTCAACGCCCTCATCGCGCGCGATCAGCCGGTGGAAACCGGCGCCATCAGCGACGCCGAGCTCGATGCGAATCCGGGGCTGGTGAAAACGATGTCGGTGCAGCCGCCGCGCGGCCAGGGCAGCGTGCGCACCATCCGCGTAGGCGACATCGACTATCAGCCCTGTGGCGGCACCCATTTGCGCCGGACCGGCGAGATCGGCACGGCCAGCGTGGTCAGGATCCGCTCCGAGGGCAAACGCAACAAGCGCGTGACGATCGTGCTCGGCGACTGAGCCGCCACGCGGCCCCATCGCTCACTGCCGACGAAAACGCAGCAGCGCCTCACGATCCGGAATGGTCACGAAACGGCGGCTGACACTGATCAGGGCGCAATCGGAGAGCTGCTGAAAATTCCGCGACAGCGTCGCGCCGTTGATATTGAGGTAGGACGCGATGATGCCCTTCTGCGCCGGCAGCACGGTGTCGACACCACCGTCGCCGTTGTCGGTGCCGTGCGCGAGCAGAAAGTCGATCGTGCGCTCCATTGCGGTATGCAGGGTCAGGGCCGCGATCTCGCGAACCCGCTCGTGCATGCGCCGCCCAAGGTGCGCCGTCACCGCAGCAGCAAAAGCCGGGCTGGAAGACTGAAGCGCGCGCAGGGCGTCGGCTGGAATCATCAGCAGGGTGGAGGACGAGAGGCTGCGGGCCGTTGCCGGCGAAGCCCGGCGGGCGAGCACCTCGACTTCGCCCACGATCTGTGGCGCGACCATGATGTCGAGCACCTTCTCGTCGCCACGCTCGTTCGCGGCAAACACCCCCACCTGACCGCTGATGACGATGTAGAGCCCGGCCGGATCCGTGCCGTTCACGAACAGCTGCTGCGACTTGTCGAGTCGAACCAGGCGTGCCTGCTGCTCGAGCGCAGTCATTTCATCCGGCGTCAGGCACATGAACAGGGGGTGGCGCGAGAGCGCAGTCCTGCCTGCATCTTCCGGAACTGCAGCCCGCTTCCCGGCCACCTCGCGCTGCGCTGCCGACAGCAGCACCAGAATGACGATGCGTCCATTGAGTACGAGATGGGTCACGCGGGCCGCTGCGGCCCCGGGCTTTCCGTCTGCACCGACGCACTCAAGCACGCCTTCGAAGCTGCCGTGCATCAGCACTTCGCTCATCACCACCGGCAGACGTTGAACCTGGGCATCACTGAACAGGCTGGTGCCGGGGCGTCCGCCAAGCGCCCCCGCCTCGGCGCCGAAATACGCCTCGGCAGCGGTATTGGCCTGAATCACCTCTCCGGGCAGTAAGGCCGCATCGAGTGCGACCACCAGTGCCGCGGAGCGGTCCCCGGAGATGAACGCCAGCACATCGGCTTCGCTGGCATGGAGCGCGGCGCTGCCCTGGGCGAGCGCATCCGCAAACATCAGCGGCGCGGCGGGTGCGGCCTGCGTGCGTGCGCTCGACTGCGCAGTGCTCAGGGCGGCATCGGTCGCCTGTCGTGCATCGCGCAGCCGCCGGGCGAGTCCCTGATCCTCGCCACGGATATGACGAATCAGCCAGTCACCAAGAAACGCCAGCAACTGCCGGCCGTCCGGCACCGCATCGTCGCCGAGCTCATCGGCCATGTCGCCCACGAGCGCGAGGAAGCGGTCGTGATTATGGTGGTGTGCCTGCGCGTAGGCGGGGGACAGTCCGCACAGGCTCATCAAGGCCTCTTCGGTGCTGAAATGGACTTCGGTGTAGTCCTTCAGGTAGCCCACCAGCGAGCGGACCTCCTCAGCGCTGAGTTCAGACTGATCTTCCAGCCGCGCCGCGGTGGCGTTGATCATGTCGACCAGCCCCCGGTGCTGCCGGTCGATGACGTCGATTCCCGTCAACAGTGCGTCACTCCACGCCAACTCTTGCATTCAGCCACTCCCCCCCGAGAATTAGGCCACGCCGCCCCCGACATGCGTCCCCGCGCAGCGGAACAGACGCAGTTTAACTTGAACGGGTGATGCCCGAAGCATCGTGCAGCGCGACCGACGCGGTGCCTGCATCAGGCGATGGCGGCACCGCCGCCGTCCTGCCGTGCGCGACTTCGTCACGATCAAGGCACACCACACATCCGGGTGCTAGGATTTCTCCATGGATCAGTCCCTTGCACATGACTCGAACAGCACCCGCGATCGCCTGTCGCACCTGCTCTCTTACCTCGAAAGCGGGTTGATCGAGCGTCGACGCGCGGTACGCCTCACCCTGCTCGCGGCACTCGCCGGCGAACACAGCCTGCTGATCGGCCCGCCCGGCACGGCGAAGAGCGAGCTTGCCCGGCGCCTGCACACGGTGTTTGCCAACGCCCGCTACTTCGAGCGCCTGCTCACCCGCTTCTCGGTACCCGAAGAACTCTTTGGCCCACTGTCGATCAAGGCCCTCGAGGAGGACCGCTACGAGCGTCACACCGCGGGCTTCCTGCCCGACGCCTCGATTGCCTTCATCGATGAAGTGTTCAAGGCCAACAGCGCAATCCTCAATGCGCTGCTGACGCTGCTCAACGAGCGCGAGTTCGACAACGGCGCCGGCCGCGAGCAGTGCCCGCTGATCAGCGTCGTCGGTGCCACCAATGAAGTGCCGGAGGACGAAGTCGCCGAGGCCTTTTTCGATCGGTTCCTGCTGCGGGTACCGGTCGAGCCGGTCAGCCGTGACGGCTTCGCCCAACTGCTCGACACCGCGCACAAGGCCGACTGGACAGCCCCGCCAGCGGCGCTTCGCCTTGACGCCGACGCGCTGACGGCACTCACCCGACAGGCTGCGGCGGTGACGCTGCCGCACGCGGCGAGCACGATCCTGGCCGAACTTCGCGAGCATCTGGCCAGCCTGCAGGCCTGCGTTTCCGACCGCCGCTGGGTGAAGACCGTGTGGCTGCTGCGCATGGCGGCCGCGTGCGAAGGGCGCACGGCGGTGGCGCTGTGGGACCTGCTCCTGCTGCCCTGGTGCACCGCGCCCGACGCTGCCCGCCAGGCTGCCGTCGGAACCTGGCTGCAGACCCGGATCGGCGTGAACGCGCGCTTCTCGCCACCACGCCTCACCCGTGTGGTCGAAGCTTTCGAAGCACAGCTCGACACCGAGCTGAAGGCCAACGACCTCGACTACGACGCGTCCGGCCGTCTGCGCTTTTCCGCCACCGAGCTCGCCGACGAAGTCGGCGATGCCAAGGGCGGCGCCGGCGCGTTGCGCATGCGCTACAGCCGCCAGCGCCGTTACGGTGCCCGCCACATCGCCGCCCGTACCGCCCAGATCGACGACCTGATCAGGCGCATCGCCGGGTATGCCGAAGAACTCGCCGCGCAACGCCAGAACCTCGCCCTCTACCGCAGCACCAGTCTGTGGCTCGAGAGCGAACTCGCCGACCGGGTCGACGCAAACCTGACGGCGGTCGCCGAAGCACTTTCAGGCCTGCACCAGCGCGCCGCCGCGACGCGCGAAGGCTTCACCCGCCTGCCCCGCCTGCCCGAGGGCGAAGACCACGGCACGGCGCCGGAGCCGGTCGCCGTGCCGCTGCAACACGACGCATGAGCGCGCCTGCACCCTGCGCGCTGCTGTTCGAGGCCCGCGAACAGCGCCTGGCCGCACTCGACGCGCTGGCGCGCAACTTGTGGCTGGGCGGCATGACCAATGCGCAGGGCACGCTGGAGGCCCGCCTGTCGGGCCTGAGCCTGCTCGTCGACAGTCTGCTTGCCGGCTCCCTGCCTCCGCCCGCCGCGTGGCCGTGGCCGCCACCGCAGCTTGCCGCCGCCCTGTCCGCCACCATGGCGCAGCTGGGCCTGCCCGGCTACTGCCGCGGGCAACGCGACCTCAGTGTGACCGTGGTGATGAGCATCCTCTTCCACCTCGACCTGATCGTCGATTATCGCGACCGCGGTGCAGACGAGGACACCGCCACCGCCATGGCGCTCGACGCCTTTGCCGCCGACTGGCAGGAACGCTGCGGCCACATCGACGAGCTGGTGGACGTCTTCGGCATGCTGCCCGAAGGCGACCAGAGCCTGCGCTGGGACACGATCTGCGGCCAGCTGCGCAGCGAGGGCTGGCAGGAGGTACTGCGCATCCGCCGACTGCTCGAACGCCTGCCCGAACTGGGTCGCCTGATCCGGCAGCTGGGGCGCAGCCGCCAGACCGACGAACCCGAGCGCCGCAGCCAGCGCACGGTGCCGGTCATGGAACGGGCGCTTGCGCAACACCCGCAGCCGCATGCAGTGCATGTGCCCGACCTGCCCGGCGAAACCCGCGGCATCAAGCGCTCGGACCGCATCGCCCGCATGCTGCCGGCCGAAGCCATGCTGCTCGGCCACCCGCGTCTGCGCCTGGTGTGGCATGCCCGCCGCGCCGAACGCACCCTGCTCGCGTACGAAGACGACGACCGCATGGCAGAAGTTCGCCAGCACCGCTCACCCGTGTTGCGTCCGCAACCACGGCCCGCGCCCGACCGACGCATGGAGACGGGCCCCATGCTGATCTGCGTCGACACCTCGGGCTCGATGCAGGGTGGCGCAGAGGCCGTCGCCAAGGCCACTGTCCTCGAAGCGGTGCGCAGCGCCCACGCGCAACATCGTGCATGCCATGTGTTTGCGTTCGGCGGTCCCGACGAGCTGGTGGAAATGGAGCTCGGCGTCGACGCCGGCGGCATCGAACGCCTGATCCGCTTTCTCGGGCAGACCTTTCGCGGCGGCACCGACATCTGTGGTCCACTGGAGCGGGCGATCGAAAAACTCGACGCCGCACAATGGCGCCAGGCCGATCTGCTGCTGGCGTCGGACGGGGCATTCGGCGCCACCGCCGATGTCGTCAGCCGCCTCGATCAGGCCAAGACGACGCTGGGCCTGCGCGTTCAGGCCATCCTGATCGGCGACCGCGAAACCATCGGCCTGCTCGAACTGGCCGATGACGTCCTGTGGGTGCGCGACTGGCGTCGCTTCGGCGCATCGGATGCCGACTCGCCCGTTCATTCCAAGAGCCTCACCGCAATGTACTTCCCCGGAGCGCTGCGCAGCCCCGAAAACCGTCGCTCGACCGTTGCCGGCGACACCGCCTCTGCCGCCGTCCGTGCAGGATTGCACCGCGGCGAGCACCTTCCGGATCAGGACCAGACATGACCACCGCCAAGCCCGCACGTTTTGCGGACGACTACCTCGCCCAGCTCGAACGCTTCGCGGCCCGCAGCCCGCTGCCCCGCATCCGCGCACTGCACCTGCCGCCCGCGCAGCCCAACAACGATGGCCGTGGCGAGTTCTGCGCAATCGAACTGGACGATGGTTCGCTCGGCCTGTCCTACGTGCTGCTCGACGACACCCTCGCGCATCTGCACGCACACCCGACGCGCACGGCCCTCACCGGCACCGATGCGCTCGACCTCGCCCGGCGCTACGCCAGCGGCAGCGGCATCGACAAGACCCTCGGCTTTGCTGCCGCCAATGCCCTGACCCGCTGCCTGTACGACCGCGCCGGCTTCCGCCCTGACGACAGCACCGACTCCATCGGCAGCCTGCAGCCCACGCCAGGCGAAGCGATCGGCATGATCGGCCTGTTCAAGCCCCTGCTGGGCCGCATCATCGAGGCCGGTGCCAGGCTGACCGTGGTCGAACTCAAGGCCGAGCTCGCGGGCGAGCATGAAGGCTACCGGGTCACGACCGACGCCGAAGCACTCGCCACCTGCACCAAGGTGGTCTCGACCAGCACACTCCTGCTCAACGACACCCTGGACCGGATGCTCGGCTGCTGCCGCCAGGCACGCTGGTTCGCGATGATCGGCCCCAGCGCCGGTTGTCTGCCCGACGCCCTGTTCGCCCGCGGCGTCACCTTCGTCGGTGGCAGCTGGATCACCGACCCTGCAGCCTTCATCGACGCGCTAAGAAGCGGAACGCGCAGCGCCAGCGCAAGCAAGTACGGCCTGACCCGCGACAACTATCCGGGCTTCGAGGCGCTGCTGGCCCGACTGTGATCACGTAACAGTCCATACGCATGCAGCCCGTATAATCCTGCCCCATGGACACGCTGACCGCCGACGACGGCGAAACCATCCACTTGCGTATTTCCGGCCAGGGGCGCCCGCTGGTGCTGCTGCACGGCTGGACCTCGAGCCACCGCGACTGGACGCCCTTCATCGAGCCACTGGCCGCGCACTTCCGCATCTTTCGCTGGGATGCCCGTGGCCATGGCGGGCACGCGCCACTGACCACAACGGTGCCGACCGTGCAGCGGATGGCACAGGATCTGCACCTGTTGCTGGCGCATTACGATGTGCGCGACGCGGTTGTCGTCGGTCACTCGATGGGCGCGCTCACGCTGTGGCAGTACGTGCGCGACTTCGGCTGCGAGCGACTGGGGCGTGCCGTCATTCTCGACCAGTCTCCACGCCTGCTGACCGACGAGCGCTGGAAGCTCGGCGTGTATGGCGACTTCGACGCGCAGCGCAATGAAGCCTTCATGGCTGCGCTACGCGAGGACTTTGCCGAAGCGGTGCTGCGCCTGGTGGCAGACGGCCACAACGCAGCGGCCGCAAGGGCTTATGCCGCGAATACCGAGGGCATCCAGGCCATGCGTCAGCGCCTGCGAAAGCTGGCACCCGCCCCCCTGATCGCCTGCTGGGACAGCCTGACCGCAGCCGACTATCGCCCGGTGCTGGCACAGATGAACATTCCGACCTTGCTGATCTACGGCGGCGAGAGCAATTTCTACTCGACCGCCACCGCCGAGTACGTGGCCAGCCAGCTGCCGAACGCGAAACTGCACATATACGAGGGCGTGGATCATGCCCCGCACCTGTGGAAGCGCGATGCGTTCATCGACGATCTGCTCGAATTCGCAGGGATGAGCGCACGCGTCTGAGTACGCGGCCGCGCCGAAGCACATCTGCCAGGGTCACGCAGAAAAATGGCCGCTCCGCTTATCGGCTATATTTCCCGATGCAGAAACCCGTCCTCAAGAGAACCATCATGTCCGAAGCACCTGCCGTCACCGAAGCCCAGATCGCCGAACTTGTGCAGGTTTTCTACGATCGGGCCCGGCTGGATGACGACCTGGGCCCGGTGTTCAACAACGCCGTCGGCGACTGGGATCACCACCTCGCCATCGTTACCGACTTCTGGTCCAACGCCCTGCTCGGCACCAAGCGCTACGCCGGCCATCCATTCCCGGTGCACATGCGCCTGCCGATCACGCGCGAGCACTTCGGACAGTGGCTGGCGCTGTTCCGCGAAGCCGCCGAAGAGATCCTGCCCCCCGAAACCGCAAAGCTCGCCATCGGCCGCGCCGAATTCATGGCAAAGAGCTTTCGGGCGGGCCTGTTTCCCTTCGATCCGGTCGTCCCATCGTCAGCGACCCGATCAAAAGACACCCCGGCCTGAGCAGGGAAGGCACGCGCAGCAACGCGTGCAATCAATTTGCTGACGTTTGCAGAGCAGGACGAGCACCAAAGCGGGCGCGGAACTGGATAGAATTACAGTCATGACCCGTTCCCAGACTCCGCCCGCCACGCCTTCAGACTGGCTCGACCGCCTCAACCCCGCCCAGCGCAAGGCGGTCGAGTTTGGCATCGGTGACGGCAGCAACGGGATTCCCGGGCCGCTACTGGTCATTGCCGGCGCCGGCTCGGGCAAGACCAACACCCTGGCCCACCGCGTTGCGCGCCTGATCGTCGGCGGGGCCGACCCGGGACGCATTCTGCTGCTCACGTTCTCGCGCCGTGCGGCGGACGAAATGGGGCGACGGGTGCAACGCATTCTCGGCCAGGCGGCGGCAGACACACCCTGGCTGGCGCAGGCCAGCCTGCAATGGTCGGGCACCTTCCACGGCATCGGTGCGCGCCTGCTGCGCGAGTACGCGGGGCGCATCGGGCTGGACCCGGCATTCACCATCCACGACCGCGAAGACTCCGCCGACCTGATGAACCTCGCCCGCCACGAGGCGGGGCTGTCCTCGCGCAGCAAGCGCTTCCCGCAGAAAAGCACCTGTCTCGCGATCTATTCGGCGGTGGTCAATACACGTGCGCCGCTGAAGGACGTGCTGCAATCGACCTTTCCGTGGTGCGCAGAATGGGCGGACGACCTGAAAGCCCTGTTCCGCGCCTATGTCGCCGCCAAGCAGGCACAGCAGGTGCTCGATTACGACGACCTGCTGCTGTACTGGGCACACATGGTGGCCGATCCCGCGCTGGCGGCAGAGGTCGGCGGCCTGTTCCAGCATGTGCTGGTGGATGAATACCAGGACACCAACCACCTGCAGGCCGAGATCCTGCTGGGCATGAAACCGGACGGGCTCGGCCTCACCGTGGTCGGCGACGATGCGCAGTCGATCTACGCCTTTCGCGGCGCCACGGTGCGCAACATCCTCGATTTCCCCGCAAGCTTCGACCCGCCCGCTCACCGCGTGACGCTGGAGCAGAACTACCGCTCCACCCGCCCCATCCTCGAGGCGGCCAATGCGGTGATCGCGCAGGCGGCGGAGCGCTACAGCAAGGATCTGTGGTCCGAGCGCGACAGCAGCGCCAGACCGCGACTGGTGTCGGTGCGCGACGATGCCGATCAGGCCGCTTACGTGGTCGAACGCGCGCTCGCCCGCCGTGAGGAAGGCATCCGGCTCAAGCAGCAGGCGGTGCTGTTCCGCGCCGCCAGTCACAGCGCCCGGCTGGAGATGGAGCTGACCCGGCGCAACATCCCCTTCGTGAAGTTCGGCGGGCTCAAGTTTCTCGAAGCCGCCCACGTCAAGGACGTGCTCGCGCTGCAGCGCTGGGCGGAGAACCTGCGCGACCGCGTTTCCGGTTTCAGGGTCGTGCAGTTGCTGGCCGGCATCGGCCCCAAGACCGCCGGCCGCATCCTCGACAACGTGTGTACCGCGCCCGAGGGCTGTGCCCTGCTCGCCGAACAGCCGGTACCCGATGCGGCTCAACAGGCGTGGAACGAGTTCGCCGCGCTGGTCGAGCACCTCGGCCGCGACGATGCGCCGTGGCCAACCAGCTTCGAGCTGGCCTGCCGCTGGTACGAAGCGCAGATGCCACGCCTGTACGACGACGCGGCCGTGCGTCAGGGCGACATCCAGCAGATCGGACGCATTGCCGCCACCTATCCCAGCCGGCAGCGCTTCCTCACCGAGCTCACGCTCGACCCACCCAGCGCCACCAGCGACGAGGCCGGCATGCCGCTGCTGGACGAGGACTACCTGATCCTGTCCACCCTGCACTCAGCCAAGGGTCAGGAATGGAACGCAGTGACCGTGCTCAATGTGGTGGATGGCTGCATCCCGTCCGACATCGCCACCCGCCACACCGCAGAGATCGAAGAAGAGCGCCGCCTGCTCTATGTCGGCATGACGCGCGCGAAGGACCACCTCGACCTCATCGTGCCGCAGCGCTTCTACGTCACCCAGCAGCCGGGCATGGGCGACCGCCACGTTTATGCCGGGCGCACCCGCTTCATTCCCAACCGCCTGCTGCCGCACTTCGAGCAGCACACGTGGCCGGAGCCGCCCCCGAGCTGCGCGGCACGCCCGCATCGCGTCAGGCGGCGCTCGATCTGGCCGCGAAGATGCGCGGCATGTGGGACTGAGTCCGCCCGCCCCGCAAGACTCGCCTTGAAACTCCGCCAGCGCCGACTACGCTGAATGAATGGAGAAAAGCCGGCCCGGCATCGGCGACACCCCGCAGGCTCGTGCGCGGGACTGAAGATCCGCAAAGGCTCCTTCTCCAACATGCATCTGCCACACAAGGCGAGGTCCGGACCTGCCGGGCAGTTGCATCCAGACCGGGTCAAACCCGGCGTCGAGCAAGGAGCGGGCAATGAGAGAGACAAAGGAACACGGCGCTTCAGCCGAGGTGATGGAGCGCCTTCACGCCATGACGCGTGGCCGCAAGATCGTGCTTGCGGTGTTTGTCATCTGGGCGGCACAAGCCATCCCGAAATGGACCGCGGCAATCCTTGCTGACGGCGAGGCCTCTGCAACGATCATGAGCTATTTCATCAAGCCACTGGGCTGAGCCTGCTGCTCCAAGGGGCGCGCAGCACGAACGTCCGGACCGCGGCAGTCAATCGGCTGCGAGCGCGGTGTCCCCGCGTGCATCCGACACGCCGCGAACACAGCCGCGCCCGGCGCGCTTGGCCTCGTACATGCAACCGTCGGCCTCGCGGATCAGGGCTTCGAGCACCTCATGCTTCCTGCGTTCGACAACCCCGAGACTGGCCGACAGACAGGCTGCACCGGCCTGATCCGAAACGGGCATGGAGCGGATATCCGACAGCAGGCGGACGGCCATTGTGCGGGCCTGCTCCGCACTGGTTTCCGGCAACAGCAGGATGAACTCCTCGCCGCCCCACCGTGCGGAGATGTCTCCGCGCCGGCAATTGCGATTCAGGGCGCCGGCAACCGCCATCAGCGCCCGATCACCGGTTTCATGCCCGTAGGTATCGTTGATTGCCTTGAAATGGTCGAGGTCGATCAGGATGATCGACAGCGGGCGCCCCTTGCGCGCCGCCGTGCTCCACACACCTTCAGCCAGGCCGAGAAAGGCGCGCCGGTTCAGCAAGCCGGTCAGCGGATCGATGCGTGACAGATGCTCGGCCTCGGTGCGTGCAGCCTGAACCAGGCGCATGCGGTAAGCCAGGGCCAGCGCCAGCAGGCTGCCCTCGACCACCATGCCCAGTTCCGCGGCATGAAAGAAGGCTTCGGAGTACGGCAAGCCGGCCCACACACTCGTCGCGGTCACCGCGGCCCCCGCCATCGCCACCACCGCACCGGCCAGGAAATAACTGGCCGGCCGCCGCCCGTGGCGCAGGCTCAGCACGCCGAGCCCGACCATCAGCACCGAGAAAGCGAGCACGAAAACAAACGCCACCACCGCTGCCGCAGCCTGCGATTGCATGACGACAGTGAGTGCAATGGCCCCCAACCCGATCCACATGAGGACGCGCACACCACGCTCGGCCTGCGGATGCAGCCGTCCGAGCTCAAGAAAGCTGGAGGCAAAGCGCAGCCCGGCACAGCCAAACAGCACCATCAGCACCAGCGTGACGTACTGCTGGAAGATGACACTCTCCGGCCACAGCCATTCATAGCCGCGCCCCGAGTAGGAGATATTGAGCAGGATAAAGGTGGCGAGATAGAGCGCGTAGTTCAGGTGACTGCTGTCCCGCAGTCCGGCGTAGAGCATCGCGTTGTAGGCAATCAGCGCCAGCAGGAAGCCATACAGCATGCCGTAGCCGTAGTCCTGCAAGCGCATTGCCGCCGTCGCGGCATCCGGACTCAACAGGCGAACCGGCAACACCAGCGGGTCGGCGGTCTCGGCACGCAACAGGATCTCGGTGATTCCCGGCTCGAAGTCGTGATCGAAGGCGTAGCCCAGACTGCCCAGCGGATGACGGCGGCTCGCGTCGCCATCGCCCGCCCCCCACTGCGAGACCGGCACCCCGCCGCGCACGATGAAGACGTCGAGGCGTTCGATCCAGGACACCCCCGCAAGCAATCGCCGGGACACGGCACGGTCACCGCGATTGTCGACGGAGAGGTGGAACCACACCGGCTGCGATCCGATACCAAACTTGGGAACCGCCACCCCGGCGCCCTTGAACGCGCCCTGGCGCTGCAGTGCCAGCGCCTCCTCCGCGGAGAACGCACTGCCATGTTCGAGCATCACCGTGCCCGCGCGCCCGAGCATCCCGGACGACAGACCGTCCAGCACGACGCCTTGCGCATGGACGGACGACACACTCACCAACGCAAACCACAGGAGGCCGGACGCCAGCGCCGGGCGCATCGCTGCGACGCATGCGCGACGCAGGCAAAACAGCACAAAGATGGCAATGCGGCCCGGCGTCAGCATGGATCTGACCGGGATTTCAGGCGCCCGGGGGCCGGGGGCCGGGCCGTTCGTGACTCGTTTCAGGAATGCGCGCATCAATGCCCATCTGCCTCATGACTGCGGAGTGCCGCACGACACAACCCGCACACCATATTTCATAAATCCACGCAAATGCAGTGGATTTATGTATTAACGAGACCAAATGCATCAATTTGTGCACAAATACAACGCCCGCCAGAATGACGCAGCGGACGGGCGACGACGGATCCTCGTCGGGTCACTTCTTCTTGAAGTCGTTGTGGCAGGACTTGCAGCTGTCGTACACCTTGTCGTACGCGGGCCCGACCTGTTCGAGCTCACGCGTCTGCGCCGCTGCAAGCAACGCGTCGGTCACCGCGAAGAAGGCCTCACGCTCGCGCTCGAATTCATCTGCACGCTCCCACACCGCGGCCGTGGCCTTGGTCGGCGGATAGAGCGTATCGGCGGTGAAGTACGCCCACGGTGCATCCCGGCGCGCCACCAGTTCGGCGGACAGTTCGGCGAATTTTCCGGCGTCGTACTGTTTGTCTCGAAGCATGACGCCCATCGGCTCAAAGGCGCGGAGCATCGCCTTGAACGCGTCCTGACGATGTTTCACCGGCTGCCCCGGCCTGGTGTCCTCCACCGTCTGATTACAGGCAGTCAGGGCAAGCAGGACAAGAATGGAAGACAAGATCAATCGCGACATGCAGGGTATCCGGTGAGGAGTGGGTCGGGTAACAGGCACCCGATGGAGGGGCGCATTATAGGTGCTTCCACGGCGCCGGAAGTTCCCCTGCACCCGACTGGGGCGTTCAGACCGGCTTCTTCGGGATCACACCACCATCGGCGAGCAGCTGGCTCAGCGCGGCCTCGGGCACCGGCCGCGACAACAGGTAGCCCTGGAATTCGTCACACCCCTGAAAGCGCAGGAAGTCGAACTGGGCCTGGGTTTCCACGCCTTCGGCAACCACCGTCTTGCGCAGGCTCTGCCCGAGTGAGATCGCGGCACGGGCAATCATGGCCACTTCCTCTTCATGCTCAAGGTCGGTCACCAGCGAGCGATCGAGCTTGATGATATCGAGCGGAAAGCGCCGCAGGTAGCTCAGTGACGAGTAGCCGGTGCCAAAGTCATCCATCGCCAGGCTGACGCCGAGCGACTTGAATTCGCGCAGGATACTGACCGCCCTGTCGCTGTCGCCGAGAAAGACGGTTTCGGTCACCTCAAGCTCGACCTGAGATGGCGACAGACCGACTTCGCCCAGCAAGCAAGCGACATGCGCGACGATATCACCGCTCAGGAAGAGCCGCGGCGACAGGTTGACCGCCACGCGCAGGGGATGCTCGCGGCCGAGGTTCCAGCGCCGCGCGGCGGCAAAGGCCTGGCGCAGGATGGTCGTGGTCAGCGGGACGATGAGACCCGTCTCCTCGGCGACGGGAATGAAGCGGTCAGGACCGATGGACCCAAGCTGGGGGTCATTCCAGCGCGCCAGCGCTTCAACGCCAACGATGCGGCGCAGGTGGTTCACCTTCGGCTGGTAATGCACTTCGAAACAGCCCCGCTCGAGCGCGGCACGCATTGCCGCTTCAAGATTGAGCCGTTCTTCGGCGACCCGGTTGAGCTCCCGGGTGAAGAACTGGAAGTTGTTTCGCCCCCGATCCTTGGCCGCATACATTGCGACATCGGCGTGCTTGAGCAGGCTCTGCGCATCACGCCCGTCGTCGGGATAAAGCGCAACGCCGAGGCTCGCACCGACCTGGAATTCGCGGCCGGACAGCGCCACCGGGCGGCCAATCTCGGCCAGCACCCGGTCGAGCAGAGAGATGACACTGCTGAGCTCATCGTGATCGTTCAGCACCAGCACGAACTCGTCACCGCCAAGCCTCGCCACGGTATCCGAACTGCGCAAACAGTTGGAGAAGCGCCCGGCGATCGCAGTGAGCAGATCGTCGCCAGCCTTGTGCCCCAGGCTGTCATTGATGAACTTGAAGTTGTCGAGATCGATGAACACAACCGCCAGGCGGCAGCCAAGGCGTTCGGCACGGGCAATGCCCTGATTGAGCCGGTCGCCCAGCAGCACCCGGTTGGGCAGACCGGTCAGCATGTCGTGATTTGCCTGGCGCTCAAGCTGTGCCTGGTAATGCTTGCGCTCCGAGATATCCTGCACCGTACCCTCGTAGCAGAGCAGCTCACCCTGCGGCCCGCGCACGCTGTGAGCATTCTCCGACACCCAGATGCGCGACCCGTCATGGCAAAAGACTTCGGACTCGAAGTTGAGGACCTCGCCATGAGCCTGCATCAGGCGGTGAAATTCATCGCGCCGCTTCGGGTCGACATACAGGCGCCGCCCGATATCCGACAGGTTTTCGATCAGGGACTGGGGCGACGGGTAACCGTACAGCCGGGCCAGGGCCGGATTGGCCGCAAGGTAGCGCCCATCCTCCGTGGTCTGGAAGATGCCCTCCGAAGCGTGCTCGAAGATGTTCCGGTAGCGGCTTTCGGCCTGCTCAAGCGCACCGAGCGTTGCACGCCGCTCGGTGACATCCTCGATGAAGCCTTCGATGACGCACTCGCCATGCTCATCGGCAACGGCCACACCGCGTTCGACCACCCACCGCAGTTCGCCGCAGCGCTTGACGATGCGGTACTCCACGGCAAAGCGTCGCCCCCGATCGGCCGCCGCGCGGATCGCCGCACGCACTCGGTGCCGGTCTTCGGCAAAGGTCAGTTGTTCCCACGAGATGCAGGTCTGATCGATCAGTTCCGACGCGGTGTATCCGGTCAGGCCTGCACAGCCCTGGCTGACGAAGATCATCGTCCAGTGTTCGTCGTCCACACAGCGGTAGGCCATGCCCTCGAGGTTGTTCATCAGGGTATCGAGGATGCGCGAACCGTCCAGCATCCTGCTCATGGTCAGGTTCATGTTCATGTTCATGGACTCATTGCTGCGGTGGAAAATCTTGGGAAGCACGGTGACTGTCGATGGGAACGGAGTAGCGTTCCCAAGCAAGGGGCAGGCCTGCCAGCAGAGCCGCAGCCATCGTGCTGCACAAGCAGTGACACGCACCGCATCAGTGCGCTTCGTCCATATGCCACCCCAGTCGTGTGCATCACGCACGACACCGGCTTGCGCCCGGGCCGGTGGCCCCGTATCTTGTAAAAGAACGAGATGCGGTGTGCGCGCAGTGACGCGGCAGGCACCTGATAAAGGGAGAGTTATACATGGCGCTCAAGAACAAGGTGCAGCTCATTGCCTACCCGAACCGGATCGGCACCCACCTGAACGATCTTGCCGATTTCATCGAACAGCACCTGGGCAAGGCGATCGGCGGACTGCACCTGCTGCCCCCGTTTCCGTCCAATGCCGACGGCGGCTTCTCGCCCCTGACGCACAAGGAGATCGACCCGGTCTTCGGTGACTGGGCGAACGTTGAGCGCATCGCCAGCCGTTACGACGTCTGCCTCGACCTGATCCTGAACCACATCTCGGATCAGTCGCCAGAATTCCAGGACTTCAAGAAGAAGGGCAAGGCCTCCGAATACGCATCCCTGTTCGTCGATGTCGACGCGCTGGGCGAAATCGGCCCTGACGATCTCGCCAAGATCCACATCCGCAAGGAGAAGGAACCCTTCCGCGACGTCACCTTCGCCGACGGCACGCATGGCCGCGTCTGGTGCACATTCAGCGAGAGCCAGATCGACCTCGACTACAACGCCGAGAAAACCTACGCGATGATGACCGACACCATCACCTTCCTCGGTGAACGTGGGGTCAAGCTGCTGCGACTGGACGCCTTCGGCTATACCACCAAGAAGATCGGCACCAGCTGCTTCCTGGTCGAACCGGACGTGTGGCGCATTCTGGAATGGTTCCGCAAGACCGCCGCCGAACGTGGCATCGAGATCATGCCCGAGGTCCACGACCACCCGAGCTATCAGTACGCGATTGCCCGCCGCGGCATGTGGGCCTACGCCTTCGCCCTGCCGCCCCTGCTGCTGCATGCGCTCATGGACCTCAACAGCAGCTATCTCAAGTCCTGGCTGCGAATGTGCCCGCACAACCAGGTCACCGTGCTCGACACCCATGACGGCATCTGCATTCCCGACGTCGAGGACATCCTGCCCCGTTACCACGTCGAAGCGGTCATCAAGAATGTCTCCGATCGCAGCGCCGACCCCATCCTGCGCCGCTCGGCGGCCAATGCCCACAGCGTCGGCGCCATCTA
Organism: Parazoarcus communis; assembly: GCF_003111645.1. Lineage (NCBI taxonomy): Bacteria > Pseudomonadati > Pseudomonadota > Betaproteobacteria > Rhodocyclales > Zoogloeaceae > Parazoarcus > Parazoarcus communis. The sequence continues at coordinate 3,586,290 of NZ_CP022187.1, read as the reverse complement.
CCAGCTCACCTGCACGTTCTTCGAAGCCCTGCAGTGCAATGACGACGCCTACATTGCGGCGCGCGCAATCCAGATGTTCACGCCCGGCATCCCGCAGGTCTATTACGTCGGCCTGCTGGCCGGTCGCAACGACTTCGAGCTGATGGAGAAAACCGGCGAGGCGCGCGACATCAACCGCCACTACTACACCGTGGACGAAGCGGTCGCAGCCCTCGGCAGCGAGGTTGCCCGGCGCCAGTTCAAGCTGATGGAACTGCGCTCGACGCACCCGGCCTTCGACGGCGAGTTCGAGCTGCATTACTCGAACGACTCCAGCGTGTCGATGGGCTGGCGCAACGGCCCGCACAGTGCGCAGGTGTTCGTCGACCTGAACTTCCGCACCGCCACGGTGACCTGCACCGACTCGGACACCGGCCACGAGATCAGCTACCGGGTCTGAAGCCGCTCGCCGATGTCGATTTTCGAGATCCTCGCCGAACAACGCATTGCAGACGCCATCCGTCGCGGCGAGGTGGACAACCTGCCCGGCGCGGGGCGTCCGCTCGTGTTCGACGACGAGCTCTTCGTGTCCGGCGAACAGCGCATGATCAACCGGGTGCTCAAGAACGCCGGATTCACCCCGCCCGAGGTACGACTGCGCAAGGAGCTGGCCGACCTTCGGGAGGCCCTCGCACGGCCCCCCGACGACGAGCAGCGGACGCTGCTTCAGCGCGAACTCAACATGGTGCTGCTCAGACTGGGCACACTGCGCCGCCACTGACACCCCAGCCCGGCGTCACGCGCAGCCGGTGCGTTTCCGCACGGCGTGCCACGCAAAAATTTTTCTCCGAACGTGCAAACTGATCACGGCAAATCCGGGCCTTTGCGATACTCTCAGCGGTATACAAAACAAGAGTGCATGCGGCGAAGGCGCAATGACCATGAGGGCTGCAGACAAGAGCGCTAACCGGCTGCAGTTGCAGCCACATCCCCCCGCTTCCGCGGCCTGCGGCCTGCCACATCGCGGGGATCCGCTGCGACCGGAATGACACAGATGCAAGCGGACGCAGCTTCCACATCGCCTCCACCCGCCGTGCGCCGCGACGCAGCGTGGCAGTTCGCACGCATGGCCCGGGACTACTGGAACTGCGAGCGCAAATGGACCGTCCGCGGCGCGGTGCTGTCGCTGTTCGTGCTCACCGCGGCCCAGGTCGGCCTGGTCATCTGGGTCAGCTACTGGCATCGCGAGCTGTTCGACGCACTTGAGGATCGCTCGCTCAGCGAATTTCTGCGCCTGATCCTGACCTTCCTGCTGATCTTTGCCCTCACCATGGGGGTGACCGCGCTGCACATGCACGTCAAGCGCTGGGTCCAGCTCGACTGGCGACGATGGATGACCAGCCTGCTGCTCGACGAATGGCTGTCGCACGCCAACCATTACCGCCTGCAGTTCTCCAGCGGAGAGCACGACAATCCGGACGGGCGTATCGCCGAGGACATCCGCATCGCTACCGAGGCTGCAGTCGGGCTGGCGCATTCGCTGCTGTACTCGATTCTCATCCTCGGCAGCTTCATCGACATCCTGCTCAGCGTATCGGGAAGCGCGAACCTGCCCGGCACCGAGTACTCCGTTCCGGGCTACATGGTGCTGATGGCTTTCGTCTATGCCGGTGTTGGCACGATTTTCGGCTTGCTGCTGGGGCGACCGCTGATCCGCACCACCAACCGTTTGCAGTCAGTTGAAGCCAGCCTGCGCTTCGGCCTGGCGCGCGCCCGCGAACACTCCGAAGCCATTGCCCTGATGCATGGCGAGCCATTGGAGCGGCGCAGTGCCGATCGCCTGTTCAAGGACGTCGGTCGCGGCTGGGACCGCCAGACCTTTGCGTATCTGGGCATCATCTCGTTTTCGACCGGCTACGGCACGCTGCTGCCGGTGTTTCCGATCCTGATCGCCGCGCCGCAGTACATCGCCGGTGCAATGAGCCTCGGCTTGCTGATGCAGGCCGCACAGGCCTTCCAGCGCCTGACCTCGGCGCTTTCGTGGCCGATCGACAACCTCGGCGAGCTGGCACGCTGCCGCGCCTCCATCGACCGTATTGTCAGCCTGCATGAGGAAATGCTGGAACTCGAAGCGCAGGATCGGCAGAAAGTGACCGGCAAGGAAAAGATCGAGCTGCAGCAATCGGTCCACGCCGAACTCGACATCCGCCACCTGCAACTGGCCTCGCCTTCGGGGCAGGTGCTGCTGGACGATTTCAACCTGCACGTACGACACGGCGAACGCATCCTGATCACCGGCGACCCCGCCGTCACCATCAGCCTGTTCAAGGCCGTGGCCGGGCTGTGGCCCTGGGGCAGCGGCGTCATCAGCCTGCCTGCGGGACATAACATGATGTTCATTCCGCAGCGCCCCTTCCTGCCCGAAGGCAGCCTGCGCGCGGTGCTCAGCTACCCGCATGACGCCAGCCACTACACCGCTCCCTGTCTGCACCGTGCGCTGGAGTGCGCCGGCATCGCGTGGCTCGCACCGCGGCTGGACGACCATGACGACTGGGGACGGGCGCTGCCACTGCGGGCACAGCAGCGCCTCGGCATCGCACGGCTGTTCCTGCAGCAACCGGGCTGGGTGTTCATCGAGGAAGCGACCGACGCCTTCGACGCCAAGGACGAGATCGACACCCTGGAACTGCTGCACCACGAGCTGCCCAGTGCAACCCTGCTCAACATCAGCCTGCACAACGGCCTCGATCACTTCTACGATCGCAAGCTGGTGCTCAATCGCCTGCGCGGCGGACGCGTGCGTCCGCCACAGGCGGCTGCGACCGACGCCAAGACCGGCACGGCAGGCACCACCGCGCCGGCGACGAAGCTCTTACCGGAAACTTGACGGCAGCCAGCCGCGCTCGACCGACTCGCGCAAGCACCAGGCGGGCGTGGTTTCCGTTTTATAGCTCCAGAAGAACCAGCCGAACAGCTTCTCGAAGGCCAGCAACTGCGCCGCCGCGTAGCCACGGCTGGCCACATCCTGCTGGAACGCGTCCATGTGCTCAAGCGCGTGGTTGTACGGCCCTTCGGCCCACAGCGACACCACCTGCAGATCCAGCCCCAGGCTCCACTCGCCACACACCGCGGGCAAGCCCATCGCGGCGTTGATCGAATCGGCCTCGTCGCGCCACTCGATGGCAGCCTTGGTCATGTGGCCGTAGATGTCGGTATCGATGTCGCGACGGTCGAAGCACTGGTAGCGGTGGTAATCGAAAATCACGTTCTGCCACTGCGGCGCCTGCATGAAGCCGAGGAACTCGCGGTAGGAGCGGAAGCCGTCGTGAAACACCACCGCCACGCGCTCTGCCGGGCAGTGTTTGCGGATGCGGTCGTAGGCCGCAAGGTAGTAGGCCTTGAGGTACTCGGTCGGCACATCCCAGCGCGGCTCGTTGAGCACCTCGATCGCATGCAGCGCGGGGTGGGCGCGGTAACGTTCGGCCAGGCGCTCGAGCACCAGCAGCGAATGCTCGAGGTACTCGGGCTTGGTATGCCACTCGACCACGCCCATGATGCCGCCGTTGTCGAAGCCGTTCTGGCACCCCGGCGCGGCATGGAGATCGAGCATGACCCGCAGGCCGAGCTTTTGCGCCCAGTCCATCGCCCGGTCGAGCACGTCGATGCCGCCGGTGACGAAGGGGTGGCGGTTCTCGCCATAGCCGGGGTGGTAGGGATAATCGGGGCCGAAAATCCAGTGCCCGACCGGAATCCGCACCGCATTGAGACCCCGCTCGGCAATCCAGGCGAAGTCCTCGTAGGTCACGAAGCTTTCCCAGTGCTTGCGCAGCCTGTCGCTCGCCCCGAACCCATCTCCGCACACCAGGTGGTTTCATCGGTCGCCGCCAGCCCCTCGAACACGCTGGGCACCATCCACTTTTCCAGCAACAGCCAGCTACCGAGGTTGACGCCACGCAATTTCATGCCTGTCGCATCCATCGCACACCTCCCGCAAAAGGGTCATCTTCACGCGCCCTGAACAAGGAACGCACATGCGCTGCCATGCCGACAAGATTACGCCTGGGCGCGCACCTTGGGGCGATTACCCGCGTCATCCAGCGCGAAAATCCATGCGCACAATCCGCTCGCCGGCGGCATGCACGAAGCCTACAATCGACGACGCAGCAGGATCGCAGAATGGCACCCGGGAGCCGCGAGAAATGAAGAACAAATGGTGGCGCGAAGCGGTTGTGTATCAGCTCTACCCACGCAGCTTCATGGATACCAACGGCGACGGCATCGGCGACCTGCCCGGCGTGCTCGCCCGCCTCGACTATCTGCAGTGGCTCGGCATCACGGTGATCTGGCTGTGCCCGATTTTCCGCTCGCCAAACGACGACAACGGCTACGACATCTCGGACTACCAGGCCATCATGGACGAGTTCGGCACCATGGCCGACTTCGACCGCCTGATGGCCGAGACCCGGCGCCGAGGCATGCGCATCATTCTCGACCTGGTGGTCAATCACACCAGCGACGAGCACCCGTGGTTTGTCGAGTCGCGCAGCGCACGCGACAACTCGAAGCGCGACTGGTATGTGTGGCGCGACGGCAAGGAAGGCCACCCGCCCAACAACTGGGAGAGCATCTTCCGCGGGCCGGCCTGGCAGTATGACGCGGCCACCGGCCAGTACTTCCTGCACCTGTTCACCGCGCGCCAGCCCGACCTCAACTGGGAGAACCCGGACGTGCGCAGCGCCATCTGCGACATGGTGCGGTGGTGGATGGACAAGGGCGTGGACGGTTTCCGCATCGATGCCATCACCCACATGAAGAAGGCGCCCGGCCTGCCCGATGTGCCCGGTGCGCCACCTCACAGGCCTGTGCCGGCCTATGACTTCCACATGAATGTCGACGGCGTGCTCGACTACGTCGACCAGATGGCCCGCGACGCCTTCGACCACGGCGACATCATGACGGTGGGCGAAGCCAACGGCATCAGCGCGCATCAGGCCGAAACCTGGGTGGGCGACACCCGCGGGCGACTGTCGATGATCCTGCAATTCGAACACTGGCACCTGTGGTCGGGCAACCCGCGCGCCGGGCTTGATGTGCGCCGGCTGAAGACCATCCTGAGCCGCTGGCAGCGCGAACTCGACGGCCGCGGCTGGAACGCGCTCTACCTCGAGAACCACGACCTGCCCCGCGTCGTATCACGCTGGGGCGACTCGCAGCATCACCGCAGCGCCAGCGCCACGGCACTCGCCGCGATGTACTTCCTGATGCAGGGCACGCCCTTCATCTACCAGGGGCAGGAGCTCGGCATGGCCAACACCGTGTTCCACAGCCTCGCCGACTTCGACGATGTGTTCGCCAAACACCGCATCGCGGAGATGCGCGCCAGCGGCATGGACGAAGCCGCCATCTTCGACGAGATGGCGCTCACCGCCCGCGACAACTCGCGCACGCCAATGCCGTGGGACGACAGCCACAACGCGGGCTTCAGCACGGGCAGGCCATGGCTGCCGCTGAACCCCGACTACCCTGAGGTCAACGTCGCGCAGCAGCAGCGCGATCCGCACTCGGTGCTGAACTTCTACCGCAGCATGATCGCCCTGCGCGCCGCCGAGCCGGCGCTGGTGCATGGCCACTACACCCTGCTGCTCAGGGACAACCCGCAGATCTACGCCTACACCCGCGTGCTCGGTGACGACGGCTTCGTGGTGATCTGCAACCTCAGCGCGCGGCCGGCACGCTACCGCCATGCCGGCTTCACCCTTCGCCGTGCCGATTGCATACTGGCCAACATGAAAGTCGCCTCGCATGACGACTTAATGTCTTTTGCATTGAGTGAGTATGAAGTACGCGTGTATCGGATTTCCCCACAAGGGTCCGATAACCTAAACTAGCGGGCTCACTGTCACTGGAACACGATCATGTCCGCCATACCCGCCTGCCCCCAATGCACCCTGGAGAACACCTATCCGGACGGCGAAAACTACGTGTGCGCGGACTGCGGCTACGAATGGCCGATGGCCGAAGTGACCGGCGCCGACGAAGATGACGAGGCTGTTGTAAAGGATGCCAACGGCAATGTCCTCGCCAACGGCGACTCGGTGGTGCTGATCAAGGACCTGAAAGTCAAAGGCTCGTCGACCACACTGAAGGTCGGCACCAAGGTCAAGAGCATCCGCCTCGTCGGCGGCGATCACGAGGTCGACTGCAAGATGGACGCCGGCAACTTCATGCTCAAGGCCTGCTACCTGCGCAAGGTCTGAGCCCGGGCGCATGCCCTCCGGGGCGGCAGGCGGAGCGCGCATTGTTCGATTACGAATGGATGGATAACGCCATGAAAAGACTGCTTCTGCTTGCTGCCCTGCTCACTACCCCCGCCCTCGCGCAGGACACGCGCTTTCTGGCGCCCCTGCCACCCGCCGCACAGGAAACCCTGCGCAAGGAAATGCTCGACAACCTTCTCGCCCTCAACGAGATCATCACGCTGCTCGCGTCCAACAAGGTCCGCGAAGCCGGTGAAGTGGCCGAACAGCGCCTTGGACAGACCGCCATGGGCAAGAACGCCGCGCTGCCCTACGACGCCCGCCCCGGCCCGCAGATGCCGATCGAGATGCACGGCCTCGGCCGCGACGGACATGCCGCGGCCAGCGCGTTTGCCCGCGCAGCCGCCACGGGCGATGCCACCAAGGCCATGGCCGCCCTGCCCAGGCTGACGGGCTCCTGCGTGGCCTGCCACGCACTCTATCGCACGCGCTGACCCCCGGACCGGCACGCGCCCGGCCCGAATTGCGCATCCCGCTCACGCGGACGTGCCCTGTCTGGCTTCGCCAGCGCTCATGTCTGCAATGGGCAGAATGCTGCACCGTCCTCACTGCGGATCGCTCCGCCGCACGAGCGCCGCACCGCATTTGTCTCGCAAAGCAGCATGCTTCGTTTCAGTGCGCAGCCGCACCCGAAAAGTCGCAAAAACCGAACTTTCCCTTAATGCTCAATATCTTGCAGCGCACAATGCTGGTGCCCTAAGTCCGCTGCACGCACCACATTGGAAACTATAATTTCAAACTTGCGATTCTGAAATTTGTGTTTTAGAGTGAATTCAACACGCCGCTACCGCGGCCCAAAAACACTCAACACAATATTCAGGAGTCATGCATGAGCTTGGCCGCGCTGGCGCAGAGGATTGAAGGCATCGGTCGCCGCTTGAACCGGGTGGTCGAATGGCTGTGCGCCGGCCTGATTGCGGTCATGGTGCTGGTGGTGTGGCTCGGTGTCGGCGGGCGCTACTTCACCCAGGACGGGATCAGCTGGACCGAAGAGCTTTCGCGCTACCTGATGATCTGGGCCGCGTTGCTGGCCGTGTCATGCGGCGCATGGTGGCGCGAACATGTCGGCCTCGACCTCATTCCCTCCCGCCTGCCCGAAACTGCACGCCGCTATCTGAAGCTGACCACTGATGGCCTCACCGTCGGCTTCTTCGTCTTCATGTTCATCTACGGCATCGACATGACCCTCGAAGGCCGCACCCAGTTCTCCACCCTGTTCGGCCTCACGATGGAAGTCCCCTTCGCCGCCGTACCGGTGTCCTCGGCGCTGGCCGCCTTCCAGTTCGGGGTGCGACTGCTCACCGACTTCGTCAACCTGCCGCGCGCCGAAACGGCCGCTGTTCCCTACTGAGCCGGCCATCATGTGGATTGTTGCAGTCGCCTTCTTTGGTCTTATGTTGCTGGGCATGCCGATCGGCGTCGTCATCGGCATCTCCGGCGCGATCGGGCTGGTTCAGCTGGGCGACGTGTCCTTCCTTGCCATGGCGCCAAAGCGCTATTTCGAAGGCCTGGACATGTTCACCTTCATGGCCATGCCCTTCTTCATCCTCGCCGGCGAGCTGATGAACGCCTCCGGCATCACCCAGCGCCTGATCGCCTTTGCGCTGTCGCTGGTCGGCTACCTGCGCGGCGGCCTCGCCCACGCCAACATGGTGGCTTCGGTGCTGTTCGCCGGCATGACCGGTGCCGCCGTGTCGGATGCCGCCGCGATGGGTAACACCCTGGTGCCGGCGATGGTTAAACAGGGCTACAGCAAGCCCTTCGCCTGTGCCGTCACGGCAGCGGGCTCGATCATCGGCCCCACCATTCCGCCCTCCAACCTGATGGTGATCTACGGCTCCATCATGGGCGTGTCGATCGCCGGCCTGTTCGCCGCCGGCATCGTCCCCGGACTCCTGATCTGCGCCATCTGCATGGGCGTCATTGCCGCGCTGGGCAAGAAGCTCGGCCTGCCCAAGGGCGAGGACCGCCCCAGCCTGATGTCCATTCTCATCAGCTTCAAGGACAGCCTGATCGGGCTCACCATGCCAGCGATCATCCTTGGCGGCATCCTGTTCGGCATCGTCACCCCGACCGAAGCCGCATCGATTGCGGTGGGTTATGCGATGTTCGTCGGTTTCGCCATCTATCGCACCCTCACGCTGCGCCAGGTCGGCATCATGCTGATCCGCACCGCGCGCATCACCGGCAGCGTATTCCTGATCATCGCCGCGGCCTCCATCCTGTCGTGGTGGCTGACCTTTCATCAGATCCCGCAGATGATCGCGCAGGCCATGCTGTCGGTGGCGTCAAGCAAGGAAGGCGTGCTCGCCCTCATCCTGTTACTGCTGCTCTTCGTCGGCATGTTCCTCGACATCACCGCCGCGCTGATCATCCTCGCACCCGTACTCGGCCCCCTCACCGCAGCCGTCGGCATCGATCCGGTTCATGCCGGGATCATGATCATCCTTGCACTCAACATCTCGCTGATGACCCCCCCCGTTGGCGCCTGCCTGTTCGTGCTGTGCTCGGTCACCGGCGAAAAGATGGAGCGTATCGCCCGCGCCCTCACCCCGTTCCTGATTGCCGAGGTCGCGATCCTGTTCCTGATCACTTACTGGTCAGATCTCACCCTGTTTGTTCCCCGCCTGTTCGGTTACGTCCAACCTTAAGGAGTTCCACCCATGAAGCTCAAGACCCTGCTCACCGCCGTCGCCACCACCATGGTCTTTGCCGTTGCCCCGGCCCACGCGGAAAAGATCATCAAGCTGCATCACCTGAACGTGGACGATCCGTTCGAAAGCACCACTGGCGCCCTCGTCACCGTGTTCAAGAACCTGGTCGAAGCCGGCACGGGTGGCTCGGTGAAGGTGCAGACCTTCCCCAGCGGCCAGCTCGGCAAGGACAACGAGGTGCTGTCCCAGGTCAAGGCCGGGCTGGTGCAGTCGGGCGTGTTCTCGGTGGGTGGCTTTGCCAGCACCTACCCGATGATCGGCGTGCTCGACATGCCCTTCGTCTTCCCCGACATCTCCACCACCTACACCGTGTTCGACGGCCCCTTCGGCAAGAAGCTGGGCGACGACATCGAGAAGAAGACCGGCATGGAAGTGCTCGGCTTCGGTGACTCAGGCGGCTTCTTCGCCATCACCAACTCGAAGAAAGCGATCAAGACCCCGGACGACATGAAGGGCCTGAAGATCCGCACCCAGACGCTGGAATCGCACAAGCGCGTGATCAGCAGCCTCGGCGGTCAGCCGGCGGCCATCGCATGGGCAGAGGTGTACACAGCCCTGCAGACCGGCGTCGCCGACGGCCAGATGAACCCCATCCCCATCGTGGCCATGGCCAAGTTCAACGAAGTGCAGAAGCACATCACCCTTACCGACCATCTGTTTGCACCGTACGTCTGGGTGATCAACCGCAAGTTCTTTGACAGCCTGACGCCTGAAGAGCAGATCGTGGTGAAGAACGCCGCCAAGAGCGCAATTGTCGCCAACCGTGGCATCAGCCGCATCATCGAAGCCTCGTCCAAGGGTCTGCCGGAACTCGCCAAGACCATGACCGTGACCACGCTGACCGCGAAAGAAAAAGCCGCCTTCCGTGACGCTGCACAGCCGGCCGTGAAAGCCTACATCGTCGACACCTTCGGCAAGGAAGGCGAAGACATGCTGAGCTCCCTGCAACAGGCTGTCGAGGCCGCCTCCAAGTGAGCATGTCCATGTCCACGCTAGACCTTCCCGGTCAGCTGACTGTCCTGCCGCTGGCGCATTGCGCCGGCGCGGCAGGGGCGGCGGCAGGCCCCTACCCGGATCGGCTCAAGCCCATCCTCAGTCTGGCCGCACACGCCGAAGCCATGACCGAGATCAGCGAGTGGCCCGGCTACGCGCCGACGCCACTGGTGAATCTGGCCGGCATGGCCCGCGCCGCCGGCGTGGCCGCCATCCATTACAAGCACGAGGCCAGCCGCTTCGGCCTCGGCAGCTTCAAGGCGCTGGGCGGTGCGTACGCCGTGCTGCGCCTGCTGAAAAAGGAGATCCTGCGCCGTACCGGGCAGGACGCCAGCAGCCGCGACCTGATCGATGGCAGGTTTGCCGACATCGTTTCCGGCATCACCGTCACCTGCGCCACCGACGGCAACCACGGCCGCTCGGTGGCCTGGGGGGCACAGACCTTCGGCTGCAAGTGCGTGATCTACATTCACGCCACCGTGTCCGAAGCTCGCCGTGCCGCGATTGCTCACTATGGCGCAGAGGTGATCCGCACCGCCGGCAACTATGACGACGCCGTGCGCACCGCCGACGCTGACGCCAAGGCACACGGCCGCTTCATCGTTTCCGACACCTCCTACCCCGGCTATACCGATGTGCCGCGCGACGTCATGCAGGGCTATTCGGTCATGGTCGAAGAAGCACTGCGCCAGTGGCCCGAAGACCAGCCCCCCACCCACGTCCTCATCCAGGGCGGTGTTGGCGGCCTGGCTGCCGCGGTCTGTGCACAGATGTGGGAGCGCCTTGGCAACAAGCGCGGCCGCTTCATCGTGGTCGAACCCGACCGCGCCGCTTGCCTGTACGCCTCGGCGCTGGCCGGCGCCCCGACTGCCGTCCACGGCGATCTCGACACCCTGATGGCGGGCCTCGCATGCGGAGAGGTATCACTGATCGCATGGGAAGTGCTCGAGGCCGGCACCAGCGACTTCCTCACCATCCCCGACGCAGCGGCCGTCACCGCCATGCGCCTGCTGGCCGATGCGCCCTTCGGCGACCAGCCGCTTGCCGCCGGTGAATCCGCCGTTGCCGGCCTTGCCGCGCTGCTGATGGCGTGCTCCCGTCCGCAGATGGCCGCCACCCTTGACCTCGGCCCGGACAGCCGGGTGCTGCTGTTCGGCAGCGAAGGCGCCACCGACCCCGAGCTGTACACCAAGCTCGTGGGGCGCAGCGCCGAGGCGGTGGAAGGACGGCCAGGAGCAAGATCATGAGCGCCACCTTGCGCATCAAGGGCGAACGCCTGCAACAGCGCATCGCACAGCTGGCCGACGTCGGCGCCATCGACGGCGGCGGTTGCGCCCGTCTGGCCCTGTCCGACGAGGACAAGGCCGGACGCGACCTGGTCTGCGACTGGATGCGCGAACTCGGGCTCAGCCTGACGGTGGACGCCATCGGCAACGTGGTCGGCACCCGTGCCGGCCGCGTGCCGGGCGCGGCGGTGATGACCGGCTCGCACATCGACACCGTGCGCACCGGCGGCCGCTACGACGGCAATCTGGGCGTGCTCGCCGGGCTGGAAGTGATTGCCAGCCTCAACGACGCCGGCATCGAGACCGAACGCCCGCTCGCGGTGGCATTCTTCACCAATGAAGAGGGCGCACGTTTCGCCCCCGACATGATGGGTAGCCTCGTGTTCACCGGTGAGCTCGCGCTCGACGAAGCCCTGCAGACGCAAGGCATCGACGGCAGCACCGTGGCCGAAAACCTCGCCCGCATCGGCTACGCCGGCACCGCGCCGACACCGGCCGCCGCCCCGCACGCCTTCGTCGAGCTGCACGTGGAGCAAGGCCCGGTGCTCGACCGCGAAGGCACGGAGATTGGCGTCGTCGAATCCGTGCAGGGCATCTCCTGGACCGAGATCGAGATCCTCGGCACCTCCAACCACGCCGGCACCACCCCGATGTCGCTGCGTCGCGACGCTGGTTGGGCGGCGGGATCGATCATCAGTTTCGTGCGCGAACTGGCGCAGGAGTTTGGCGGCGACCAGGTCGCCACCGTCGGCCGTATCGAGTTCTTCCCCAACCTGGTCAACGTGGTGCCCAACCGCGCCGTGCTCACCGTCGACCTGCGCAACACCGACGAAGCCCTGCTGCAACGCGCCGAATCCCGGCTGGCCGCGCACCTCGACGCCCTGCGTGACGCCGAGAAGGTGGACATCAACACCCGCAAGCTCGCCCGCTTTGCCCCGGTGCCCTTTGCCCCGGAAATGACCGACCGCATCGAACGCCACGCCCTCGCCCAGGGCCTGAGCACCCGGCGCATGCCCAGCGGCGCCGGCCACGACGCCCAGATGATGGCGCCGGTGTGCCCGACGGCCATGATTTTTGTGCCCAGCGTCGACGGCATCAGCCACAACGTCCGCGAATACACCCACCCCCAACATATCGAAGCCGGTGCCAATGTGCTGCTCGCCGTTCTGTGCGAACTCGCGGGCGCCACACTGCCGGCAGGAGAACCCGCATGAGCCGCAAGATCACCGTCGGCGCCGCCCAGCTCGGCCCCATCGCCCGCACAGAGTCGCGGCGTCAGGTCGTCGCGCGCATGATCGACCTGATGCGCGAAGCCAAGTCCCGTGGCTGCCACTATGTCGCCTTTCCCGAACTGGCACTCACTACCTTCTTTCCGCGCTGGTACACCGAGAACCAGGCCGAGATCGACGCCTGGTTCGAGACGGAAATGCCCGGCCCGGAAACCCTGCCTCTGTTCGAGGAAGCCAGGAAGCTCGGTATCGGCTTCTACCTCGGCTACGCCGAACTGGCGCAGGAAGACGGCGTCACCCACCACTACAACACCTCGATCCTGGTCGACCCGACCGGCACCATCGTCGGCAAGTACCGCAAGGTGCACCTGCCCGGCCACCGCGAGCACGAACCCTGGCGCGCATTCCAGCATCTGGAAAAGCGCTACTTCGAGCGCGGCAACCTCGGCTTCGGGGCTTGGCGCGCGCAGGCCGCCGCGGAGAAAGGCATTTTTGGCATGGCGCTGTGCAACGACCGTCGCTGGCCCGAAACCTACCGCGTGCTCGGCCTGCAGGGCGTGGAAATGGCCTTCATCGGCTACAACACCCCCATCCACTACCCGCCGGTGCCCGAGCACGACCACCTGCAAGGCTTTCACAACCACCTGGTCATGCAGGCTGGCGCCTATCAGAACGGCATGTGGATCGTCGGCATCGCCAAGGCCGGCAAGGAAGAAGATTGCGATCTGCTCGGCCAAAGCTGCATCATTGCGCCCACCGGCGAAATGGTGGCGATGTGCTCCACGGTGGAAGATGAACTGGTGACCTCGGTGTGCGATCTCGACCGCTGTCGCGAGCTCAAGGACAATGTCTTCAACTTCGGCCTGCATCGCGAACCGGAAACCTATCGCCTGATCGTCGACACCAAGGGCCCGGTCGAACCTGCCTGAGCCATTGCCGGCGCCGCGGGTGGCGCCGGCAGCAACACCCCGTCAATGAGAACCCACGCCCGAGAGCAGCCCCGCGCATGACGCCCAAGCCCGCCAAACGCTTCAAGCCGATCGACGAACGCATCGAAGCGCTCAGCGAAACCCTGCCCGACTCCGAGCACAAGCTCGCGCAGCTGCTCACCGCGCAGCCCGCCCTGCTTGCCACCCACTCAGCCACCGAGCTGGCGGCCATCGCGGGCAGCTCCAAAGCCGCAGTCACCCGCTTCATCCAGCGTGTTGGCTACGACGGTTTCGCCTCCGCCCGACGCGAAGCGCGCGAGGCGCAACGCTGGGGCGCCCCCGGCCTGCAGGCCGCATCCGACCTGCCCGCCGCCTCGGAAGAAGCCTTCGGCGAACACCTCAGGCGCGACCTGCAGAACCTTGCCCGTACCTTCGAGAAGCTCACCAGCGGCGTCGTAGAGCCCGCCATCACCAGCCTCGCCCGCGCCCGCCGGGTCGGCGTGGTTGGCTACCGCAACAGCCACGCCCTGGCGCAGTACTTTGCGCGCCAGCTCGTGCTGCTCAAGAACCACGTCGCCCTGCTCCCGCAGGCCGGTCAGACCATCGGCGAAGACCTCGCCGCCTTCGGCCCCGACGACATGCTCGTCATCCTCGCCTTCCGCCGCCGCGTACCGGTGGTCGCCGAAATCGCACGCCACGCAAAGAAAGCCGGCGTGCCGGTGCTTGTGCTGATGGACGCAACAACGCCCGCAAAGGAAGTCGACGCCACCTGGCGCATCGCCTGCGAAACGAGCGGCTCCGGCCGATTCGACTCCTATGCAGCGGCAATGAGCGTGCTCAACCTGCTCGTATCAGCACTGGCAAACCGGCCGGAAGTCGAAGCAGGCAACCGGCTGCGCGCAGCGGAAAGGCTGCATGAAGGGCTGGAAGAGCTGTAGCCATCGCAACAAGGGCGATGCATAGAGATCAAAGGGGTCAGAGTCGTTTGAAATCCAGATTTCAAACGACTCTGACCCCTTTGATCCCTTGCGGCTATAGGCGCTTGACTACCTGTCGCTTTGGTCAGTAATTTAACGTTATCGCCTGAAACTCCGGAGTTCTTGGCATGCTGCAGCTGAAGACCGTGACCCTCGCCGCAATCGTCTCCGCAACCGCCTGTTGCTTGGCTCCTCTCACCCATGCCGCCGATGCCGGCAAGTTCGATATTGCCGGTATCACACTTGGCATGTCGCCAGAAGAAGCGCTGAAGGCGCTCAGGGTGCACGGTGTGAATGAACAGAGCATCAACGAGTCCCGGCTCTCTTTTGGTTACAGCGACGGTCTAAACAACCACCGCACAGAGGATTTCACCCACATGATCGTCGCCCATGTCGACGGGTTTGTGGATGGAAAGCGCCGAACGGATACCTTCAACCTCTTTTTCTCGCCGCCACCCAAGGGCGGCAAGCTGGTAGCCGTGCGCCGCACCATTGAGAACAGGGTCGATCCGGTGACCAACGGGCAGTTTCGCGCTGCCGTTCTGGAGAAATATGGCGCGCCGACAGTTCAGACGCCTGCCAATATCAACTGGCAGTTCGATGGCGGTAACCGCAATTGCCTGAACACCAGCCCAAATGGAATCGGAATTCCGATTCCCGATGCGGGCGGTCGCAACGCCAAGAGCATTCTCGACATGGTGTATGCGCGCAAAGGCGGACAGCATGATTTCAGCCGCTTTCAGACGCCGCGGGTCGTCAGCCTTGACGATTGCGCCAGCATGCTGCAATACAACATCTCGCCCGGGGAGGCCAAGCCGGCCACCCGCGTCTCCGCCGAGATGATTGATGTGAAGAACTGGGTTAACGCCGAGCTGGCCACCAAAACCTGGGTTGAGGGCCTGCGCCAGAAAGCGGTAGAGCAACGCGAAGGCAGCAGCAACAAGCCTGTCCTCTGATCAGAGGCTGCCTGTTTCCAAAAGGTCAGCGTCGTAAAAGCAAATCTTGTTACGCCCAGCCTCTTTTGCCTGATACATGGCTGTATCCGCACGCCTGAGGATGTCGCCCTCGGTCGCATCATGGCTGATGAACAGTGCAATGCCGATGCTCACCGTACATTGGTGCTCCACAATGCCGTCAGCTTTGTCTTCGTGCTGCACTGTCAGGACGTAGGCTTTGGCTAAAGAACTGCGAACCTTCTCGGCAATGCGCACGGCCAGCGCTTCTGATTCAGCTCGATCCTCCATCAGCTCGCTGATCAACACCACAAATTCATCACCGCCGAAGCGAGCCACGGTGTCGGTTTCACGCACACATTTCTTCAGCCGGTCCGCCGTCTCGATCAGTAGCAGGTCTCCGACGGCATGCCCATATTTGTCGTTAAGTGGCTTGAAGTTGTCCAGATCGAGAAACATCACTGCAGCGTAGCAACCACCGCGTTTGCTGATAGCCATCGCTTGAGTGAGCCGATCGTTGAGTAGCCGACGATTTGGCAACTTCGTTAACGGGTCATAGAAGGCGAGCTGCCGCACCTGATCTTCCATCTGCTTGCGCTTGGTGATGTTCCGGGTCACGCCCAGGATGCCAAAAAACTCACCGGCAGCGTTTCGCATGCCAGAGGTGCTCACTTCGGTCCAAACGGTTGATCCGTCCTTGCACGGCTGTTCGAGTTCGCCCTGAAACTCTACAAAGGGCTTGCCTTGAACCATCGCTGCAATGGAGTTTTCAAGTGCTTCCTTTGCAATCGGGATGGACGCTGCGGTCAATGCCTGTTCCATGGACTGCCGCATGACCTCTTCGCTGCTATATCCCCGCAGCTTCTCCACCGATGGGCTGACATAGGTGAATTGACCATCGAGATTCATCGTCCAGATCACGTCGGTGGCGTTATCAGCCAACAGGCGATGCCGCTCCTCACTGACCCTGAGCAGCTCGTGATCCCTTTTGCTGGTGATCAGTGCCAGGGTCAGGCGCCTGTTGATGCGATAAATATAGAACGCGACGGCACTCACGATGACAAGCACGATGCCTGCGAGGTAGAGCCAGGTCAGATCACGCTCTGATTCGGCGTTATAGACGAATCCGTCGAACACAAAGTTTTCCGGCAACAAGCCAAGCTGGGCGTAGGTGTCCGCAATATGACGCCAGCGACCTGGGTTCATGTACCCGATCTCGACCAGATCCGTTCGAAAGAGCGGCTCCATGCGGCGGGCCTCGAACAGGTAGAACTCTCGGGGATGCTGCTGCGAGTATTTGTCCAGGATCAGGTCGGCGATTTCTTCAGGGTGCGCCATCGCGTACTGCCAACCACGCAGGCTCGCTTCACGAAATGCCTTTACACGGGCAGGATTCTTCCGCAGCTCATGTTCGGTGGTGAACAGGTTGTCGCCATAGAAATCGATGCCAGCGGAGCGCGGGGTGTAGGTGTGATACTCGAAGCCCGTGCGATCCAGAAAGTAGGGCTCGTTGGTCACGTAGGCAGAGATCGCATCTGCCTTGCCGTCAATCAGGTCCTGTGGCCGGAAACTGTGCTCGACGCGGGTAATACCGGCCAAGGGGATGCCCTCTTGCTTGAGATAGGCCAACAGTTCGTCGGACTGGGGTTCGATCATCAGGCGCTTGCCCGCCATGTAGTGAATTCCCTGAACCGATCCCTCGCGGCGGACAAGCAGCACCACAGGCGAATGCTGAAAAAGGACGGCCAGCACCACCACGGGCTGCCCCGAACTTCGCGCCAGAAGCAGGCTGCTATTACCAACCCCATACTGGGCATTGCCATCAAGCACGTTTTTTACCGGGTCATCTCCCGGACGGGCTTCATGTATTGCGACATCAAGCCCCACCTCGCGGTAGTAGCCCTTTTCCTTCGCGGCGTAGTAGCCGGCGAACTGAAAAGCGTGGCTCCATTTGAGTTGAAGCGTGACAGCGTCCAAGGCATGAGCAGCAGCAGTCCATCCGCACAACGCAATCAGGATTGCGCCCAGCGGAAACCGAAGGAAAAACCCGAACCGTGCGCGTGGCGGAGACATACATCAAGTTTAACGTGATCGCGGATGTTGCTGAATTTATCCCCGTTCTCGCCTCCGAGCACAACCGACAGGACCAAAGGGGTCAGAGTCGTTTGAAGTCGCAGGAATAGCCAGTGCGGCCGGAGCATCTTGGCATTTGCGCATCCGCGAAAGGATCAAACGACTCTGACCCTTTTGATTCTCCTTCTGAATTTTCACGAACCCGCTCGTCCTCCTCGCCTTTCGCCTCAGCCCGCCAGTGCTGGCGGAAGCTGCAACACGCTTGAACGGGGAGTTGCCCGCGTGCGGCGGAGCAACGGCGTGAGAGCAGAGGGTCTGAGAGGCTGCGGCTGCGCGCTCTATGGCTTTCGTCCAATTTACAGCGCCCCAAAAGATAGCGACGATGCAGAGCCCATCTTCAGTTTCACGACTGCTCCTGTTTACCGGGCCTTTCCCGGCAAGGATCACGACCCGACATGGTCACAAAGCTGAACTCTCTTGCCGATTACAAGCGGGCGCTGCTGCTGCCTCTTGCCGCAGGCTTGCTGACCTTGCTGCTGGTGGTCGGCGTAGCAGAGTTCTTGCGCGAACGCCGGGCGATCGACGAACAGCGTTCGATTGCGGTTGAAGGCGTCAAGTCCGCCCTGAAACTCGCAATCGACCGGGACTCCGACAAGCTTAGCGGCCTGCTCGAACTGCTCACGCGAAATGCCGACCTGCAGCAGGCCTTCGTCCGCCGTGACTTTGACGAACTGCGCGCGGTGGCACAGCCCTATTACGCCGTCCTGCGCGCCAGGCACAACATCACCCATTTCTACTTCATTGCACCGGATCGCCGCATGTTCCTTCGCGTGCAGGCCCCGGAACGCCGCGGTGACGAGATCAACCGCTACACGCTCAGCGAGGCCGAGCGCACGGGCAAACCGAGCGCTGGCCTGGAGCTGGGGCCGATGGGCATCTTTACGCTGCGCGTGGTCCACCCCTGGACTGACACCTCCGGCCAGCGGATTGGCTACATCGAACTCGGAATCGAGATTGACCGCACACTGGAGCAATTGCATTCGCTGACCGGCGTGAGCCTCTATTCACTCGTCG
The DNA here is from genome assembly GCF_003111645.1 of Parazoarcus communis. NCBI lineage: Bacteria > Pseudomonadati > Pseudomonadota > Betaproteobacteria > Rhodocyclales > Zoogloeaceae > Parazoarcus > Parazoarcus communis. The sequence goes on along the minus strand of NZ_CP022187.1, from coordinate 3,567,766 downwards.
AAAAGAAACATGTCCAGCGCGAGCGCTGGGAGGCAGGCATGCGCATGATCGGGCGCAACCACGATTGGGACCGTTTCCCGGACCACGTGGTGGTGGGGCGTCCCGAGGGCTCCGACCGCACCGACGTTCCACACCGTCTGCTGCTGGCTGCGACCTCTTCCACCGAAGTAGCACGTGCACGGGTGGCCGCTCGCAGCCTGGTCGTGGAAACGACACCACTGAGCGACGCATCCGGGCGCAGCGTGGGCCGGATGCTGCTGGTGATGGACGTTTCTGCAAGCGAAGACCGATATGACCGCGCGATTGCACTCCTGGTGGGGGCTGGCCTGCTGATCGGACTGGGCACGCTGCTGATCGCCGACCGGGTCATCACTCATGTCTATCTCCGCCTGAACGAAACCCGGCAAGAGCGCGATGACTATCTGGAGCGCGCAGAGCGCGATGCGCTGACCGGCCTGCTGCGGCAGGATGTCTTCATGCGGGCCCTGCACAATGAATTGCAGCGCATCCGCCACGATGACAGCACATCCGGACTGCTGATGATCGACATCGATTTCTTCAAGCGGGTCAACGACACTTACGGCCACCGCAGCGGCGACCACGTGCTGCAGTCCGTGGCCCGCCTGATACGTGACTGCGTGCGTCCGCAAGACCTCGTCGCACGCTACGGCGGGGAGGAGTTCACGGTCATCCTGCCCGGCGCAGGGCACGACACCGCCTGGGCTGTCGCCGAGCGCATCCGCAGCAGCGTCGAGCAGTTTCCCTTTCTGGTCGACGGCACAACGCTGAAGCTCACCCTGAGCATCGGCATCAGCATCGCGCACGGAGGCGGCACGACCACCGAAGCCCTGATCCGAACCGCCGACCGTGCGCTCTACGATGCAAAGAACAGCGGCCGCAACCGCATCATCAGTCACGCAAGGAGCTGAGGCACGCCGCCTCCCAAACGAACCGCGCGCGCAAGTTCAAAGGGCTCAGACGCCTTCGTCCAAGGGAAGCCGGGTAGCGAGGAACGCCGGCTGACCGCTCCCCCTCCAATGGGGGACGGCCCCTGCGCCAGTTGAAGACGGCATCCATGCTGTCTGCCCCATTGGTACTGCGGTATCGTCTATCGTATAGGGGGCGACGCGATGCCGATTGCGCGGTCGCGGTTTGACTGCTGTGCGCCAGGGCCGGGGCGCTCCCCACATTCCTCAGGCCAGGGACGTTTCATCCAGGGAACACGAAATGCCACATTGCATCATCGAGCACTCGACAGACTTTGATAGTGACCAGCTGGTGAGCGAAGTCTTTAAAGCCGCCCTGCATTCCGGTCTTTTTGGCCCGGATGGCAATGATATAAAGGTGCGGGCACAGAGTTTCAGCAGCTATCTGACAGGTCCGCGGAAATCCGCTTTCATTCACGTTGCGCTGAAAATCCTGTCCGGGCGAACACCCGAACAACGATCACATCTATCCAGTACCGTTGTCGCACAGTTACGCGCACTTGGCTTCAGCAACACCTCGATCACAGCCGAAGTTGTGGAAATGGAACGAGGTAGCTACGGCAAAGTGATCGTATAGATGAAAGCCGCTGCCAACGCCACCGACCAAACGCCTCTGACCCCTTTGATCAACTCCTCAAGACGGCCGGCTCCATGCCACCTATACGCCAGCGCCTGATCCAGTCCCTGTTCGAGGACTACATCGAGATGTATGCCTCGCGCGACGAGCGCCTGATAACGTGCTTCAGCGAAAACTTCAGTGGCTACGCAGGCAGCAGCGATGTTCTGGTCTCCGACAGGGCTGAATGGGTTCGCATCACCAAGCTGGATTTCGCACAGGTGCCCGAGCGCCTCCACATCGAAATGCTGGATCTGGCGCTTCAGGATCTGGCCGACGATGTGGTCGCGGTGACTGCCTTCTTTCACATCCACCTTCCTTTTCCGGAAAACATTCTGGCGCGGGAAACGGCGCGTCTGGTGCTGATCTTCCGCCTCGAAGGCGATGCCTGGAAAATTGCACACAGCAGCATCTCAATTCCATTCGGTCTCGCCGGGGACGATGAAATCTACCCGATGGTTAACTTGCGTGAGCGCAATCGCGAGCTCGAAGCGCTGATCGAAACGCGCACTCACGCCCTGGCGGAAGCAAACAGAAAGCTTGAGGCCTTGAGCAACACCGACGGCCTGACCGGCGTCGCTAACCGCCGGAGCTTCGATCAGGCACTTTCCCGGGAATGGGACCGCGGACTACGCTCCGGCGCGCCGCTGTCGCTGGTCATGCTCGACGTCGATCTCTTCAAGCATTTCAACGACACAAATGGACACCTCGCGGGCGACGCGTGTCTGCAAGCGTTAGCCAGGCTGTTGGCGCAGTCGGGCCGCCGTGCGGGAGACCTGGTGGCGCGTTTCGGCGGCGAAGAGTTCGTCGTGCTATTACCCGAGACTGGCGGAGACGACGCAGTGAAGTTCGCCAACCATCTGCTGGATGAAATCCGTTCATTGGCACTGCCACATGCCGGCGTACCCGCAGGCATCGTCACCGCCAGCCTTGGCGTGGCCAGCCTGACGCCTTCCCGGAACGACCCACCCGAGTTCCTTGTAGAGCAGGCAGACCGGGCGCTGTACCGCGCCAAACAAGCAGGGCGCAATTGTATGTACGTCGCCGACGCACCGCGCACGGACTGAGGCGATACGCAGGGTGATCAAACGACTCTGACCCCTTTGACACACTTTGATCCACATGTTGGCGCCGCCAAAGGTATCGAAGTTTACGCAGAAGCCTGCACCAGTTGTATGTTTCTCGATGCAGCCGCGACCTTCTCGATCTTGTAGTCGATAGCAGTGGTGCAATAGCTCTGAATGATCTCTGCCTGCCATGCGCGCCTGCTCGCTGCAGGCCTTCGTAACCGGTGATACCAACCAGAGCACGCCACGCACCTGACCGCAACTGCCATGTCTGCGGCACAGCGCAGGAACCCCGGCGTCGGCTTCCCTGTCCATCAGGAGTTAGCTTTTCCGGTGGCGAGAATGGAACCGTGTGCATGAGAAAACCACAGCGCAGACTCGCGTTGAGTATTGCCGGCCTCGGTGCAGCAGTCGCTGTTGCAAGCGCTTACCTGTGGTTTCAGCTGCTCAGCCCCTATGGCTATCTGCCTCCACCCGGGCTCTCGGTGATCGACGTAACGCGCGCTCATCGTGTGTTCGCCTACGGGACGCTGCAGTACCGCCCGGTGCGCTGGCTGGTGATGGGCCGCGGGGCTGAGGCCCGCCGTGCACAGCTGTCCAGCTTTGACGTAGCGGGGCTCAACATCGTGCCCGACGCGACGGCGCGGGTTGATGGTGTGGTATTCGAGGTTTCAGCCACCGAACTCGGCGCGCTCGATCGCTATGAGCGCCGCGGTATTCGGTATGCACGGGTCGAGATGGATCTCGACGATGGCCAGGCGGCCTGGGTTTATCGCAGGCTGCAGCCGTGAGTGACAGGGCGACCGCCCCCGACTTGAGAAAGGACACGCACAACATGGCACACGAAGCACCTGCACTGCTCATGCCACTGCAGACACTGAATCCGGACGGCACGCCGCGTCGCGTCGGCGTGGAGCTCGAGATGAATGGCTTTACCCTCGACGCACTGGCCGGGATTGTCGCCGAAAGCATCGGCGCCCGCATCGGCAGCCGCGGGCGGTATGAGCGCGTGCTCACCGGGGATGCGGCCGGCGAGTGGGTGATCGAACTCGATTTCGCGCTGTTGAAGCAGCTTGGACGCGAGCACCACGATGAAGAAACCCTCGCGGGCGGCATCGGCAAGTCCACCGAAGAAGTACTGAGTTGGCTTGCGACCCCGCTGGTACCGCTCGAAGTCGTCAGCCCGCCCTTGCCGATGGCGCGCCTTGGCGAAGTCGAAGGCTTGATCGCACATCTGCGCAAGGCTGGCGCACGCGGCACATCCGACCGCCTCGTCAATGCGTTCGGAATGCAGCTGAACGTGGAAATCCCAGGCGCCGATGCGGATTCCATCGCCGCCTATCTGAAGGCTTTCCTGTGCCTCTACGACTGGCTGTTCGCACGGGCCGACATCGACGTTTCGCGCCGAGTGACGAGCTACGTCGATCCGTTCCCCGTCGACTACGTAACGCGGGTACTCGCTCCCGGATACCGGCCGGATCGCGCCACGCTGATTGAGGATTATCTCGACGCCAACCCGACGCGAAACCGCGCCCTCGACCTGCTCCCCCTTTTCCTCGAACTCGATGCTCCCCGCGTGCGCCGCGCGACCGACGACCCGCGCATCAAGCCGCGGCCCGCCTTTCACTACCGGTTACCCGACTGCGAGATCGGTCGCCCCGGCTGGGGGCTGCACTGTGCATGGAACGACTGGATCGAGGTCGAACGGCTGGCGGCAGATCCGGAGCGCCTGAGCGCATGTGGAGCGCGATACCTGGAGATCGTGCGCAACCCGATCAAGCGCCTGATCGACGACTGGGCCGACGAGGTCGAACGCAAGTGGCTCGCCCACTGATTGCCATCACCGGCCCCGAGAAGGGCGCTGCGGGGCCGCGGGCGCTCGTTGCCGGTGCCGTGCGATGGTACGGCGGAAAACCTGTGCACATCCGCCCGAGTGACAGATCGCTGCAGCATCATTACGACGGCGTCGTGATCACGGGCGGCCATGATGTCAATCCTGCCCTCTATGCCGCCGAACCCGAGGTCGAACCCCTCCACGACACTGAGCGCGACGCCCTCGAGATGCACGTCATCGAGCTGTCGCTGGCGCGCCGGCTGCCGATCCTCGGCATCTGCCGCGGCGCGCAACTCCTCAACGTATTCCGCGGCGGCAGCCTCTTCCAGGAACTGCGTTCGCGCCGCCGTCGCACCTCGAACCGCTGGACGGTGCTGCCGCTCAAGCGGCTGCACGTCGAGTCCGGCTCAATGCTTGCGCGCCTGGTCGGGGATGGTACGCAGCGCATCAACAGCCTGCACAACCAGGCCATTGATCGCGCCGGCGAAGGACTCCGTATATCCGGGCGCGACCTCGACGGCATCGTGCAGGCCATCGAAGACCCTGACTATGGTTTTCTGCTGGGCGTGCAATGGCACCCGGAGTTTCTGCTACCCATGGTCACCCACCGAGCACTGTTTAAGGCACTGGTTGACAGCGCCCGGCAATACGCCGACACCCGCCGTGCCAGAGAAAACGGGCACAACACGTAAAGCGCGGCTCGCAGCGCTTGTGCGGAACGAGCTCGCGATAGGGAAAATCTTTTTAACTTGGCCATCATCGATACATTTTCCCTAAGACTCCAATGAATTTAATTCGATAGAAATGGCCATACAGCAGAGCTATGTTGACGACACGACCCAGCCCGAACCAAGACCAACAGTTAAGACAGGAGACAACCATGAGCAACGAAAGCAAGTGCCCATTCGCAGGACATCATGCCGCGAGTGCTGCGGCTGGAACGCGTTCCAATCGTGACTGGTGGCCGCACCAGCTGAACCTGAACATCCTGCACCAGCATGCGCCGGCTTCCAGCCCGCTGGGCGAGGACTTCGACTACGCTGAAGAATTCAAGAAGCTCGACCTCGCTGCGCTGAAGCAGGACCTCGTCGCGCTGATGACGACTTCGCAGGATTGGTGGCCCGCCGACTGGGGCCATTACGGCGGCCTGTTCATCCGCATGGCCTGGCACAGCGCCGGCACCTACCGCACGGCGGACGGCCGCGGTGGCGCAGGCACCGGCAACCAGCGCTTCGCACCGATCAACAGCTGGCCTGACAACGGCAACCTCGACAAGGCGCGCCGCCTGCTGTGGCCGATCAAGCAGAAGTACGGCAACAAGATCTCATGGGCCGACCTGATGGTTCTCGCCGGCAACTGCGCGATGGAATCGATGGGTTTCAAGACCTTCGGCTTCGCTGGTGGCCGCGCCGACATCTTCCAGCCCGAAGAGGACATCTACTGGGGCGCAGAGGCGGAATGGCTGGCCACCAGCGACAAGCCCAACAGCCGCTACTCAGGCGACCGCGAACTGGAAAACCCGCTCGCCGCAGTGCAGATGGGCCTGATCTATGTGAACCCGGAAGGCCCGGACGGCAATCCCGACCCGGTGGCATCCGGCCGTGACGTGCGCGAGACCTTCGCCCGCATGGCGATGAACGATGAAGAAACGGTCGCGCTTACCGCGGGCGGCCACACCTTCGGCAAGGCGCACGGTGCGGGAGACCCCGCCCTCGTCGGCCCTGAACCGGAAGGTGCGCCCATCGAAGAGCAGGGGCTGGGCTGGATCAACAGTTTTGGCTCCGGCAAGGGTGGCGATACCACCACCAGCGGCATCGAAGGTGCGTGGAAACCCAACCCAACGACGTGGGACAACGGCTACTTCGACATGCTGTTCGGCTACGAATGGGAGCTCACCAAGAGCCCGGCCGGCGCCCACCAGTGGGTGGCAAAGGACGTGAAGCCGGAGCACATGATTCCCGACGCCCACGATCCGTCGAAGAAGCATCCGCCGATGATGACCACGGCCGACCTGTCGATGCGCTTCGATCCGATCTACGAACCGATTGCGCGTCGCTTCCACAAGGACCCGCAGGCGTTTGCCGATGCGTTTGCGCGAGCCTGGTTCAAGCTCACTCACCGTGACATGGGGCCGAAGGCGCGCTACCTCGGCCCGGAAGTCCCGGCCGAAGACCTGATCTGGCAGGACCCGGTCCCCGCGGTCGACCACCCGCTGATCGACGCCAACGACGTCGCCGAACTCAAGGCCAAGGTGCTGGCATCCGGCCTGTCGATTGCCGAACTGGTGGCCACCGCATGGGCTTCGGCCTCGAGCTTCCGTGGCTCGGACATGCGCGGCGGCGTCAACGGTGCGCGCATCCGGCTTGCGCCGCAGAAGGACTGGGAAGTCAATCAGCCCGCCCAGCTGGCCAAGGTGTTGTCGACGCTCGAAGGCATCCAGCAGGCGTTCAACGCCGCGCAGAGCGGTGGCAAGAAAGTGTCGCTGGCCGACCTGATCGTGCTGGCCGGCAACGCCGCTGTCGAGGCCGCCGCCAAGGCCGGTGGTCATGCGCTGGACCTGCCCTTCACGCCGGGGCGCACCGATGCGTCGCAAGCGCAGACCGACGTGGAATCGTTCGCGGTGATGGAGCCCGAGGCCGATGGTTTCCGCAACTACCGGAGGGCGAACTACACCGTGCCGCCCGAGGCCATGCTGGTGGACAAGGCGCAGCTGCTGAAGCTGAGCGCGCCCGAAATGACGGTGCTGGTCGGTGGCCTGCGCGTGCTTGGCGCCAACACCGGTGGCTCGAAGGACGGCGTGTTCACCCAACGTGCCCAGACCCTGAGCAATGACTTCTTCGTCAATCTGCTCGACATGGGGACGACCTGGAAGCCGACCTCCGAGAGCGGGGAGAAGTTCGAGGGACGCGACCGCAGGACGGGCGCGGTCAAATGGACCGGCACGCGCGTGGATCTGATCTTCGGCTCCAACTCGCAGCTGCGTGCGCTGGCCGAGGTCTATGCGCAGGAAGACGCGAAGGAGAAGTTCGTGCGCGACTTTGCGGCAGCCTGGACCAAGGTCATGAACCTCGACCGCTTCGACCTGAAGTAAGGTCCAGGAGCGAGTTCGGCGCAGGCCCACGGGCTTGCGCCGAGTTCGTCTCAGCCCGTCATCACCCGAAAATCCATCTGCCCGTCGCACATCGGCGGGCACCAGTAATAGCCGCCCGTCGTCGGCTGGCTGAAACGGAACAGCGCATCGGTGATGCCATCGTCCAGCCCCGCCATGCGTCGCAACTGCGCCTCAAAGGCGTCGAGCGAATGGCCGAAGGCAACGAACAGCAGCCCCGCCTCACGCCCTTCCACCCACGGCATCGAGCGCCGCAGCACGAAGGCTTCGGGCTCGAAGCTCTCCTGCGCCGTACGCTTCACGTGCGCGGACGCCGGCGCATCGTCGAGTTCCTCGTTGTCGCTCCTGCGCCGCCCGATGACATTGTCCTGCTCCGCCGCCGGCATGGCGGCGAAGGTGTCGAGCGCGTGCCGCCAGTGCTGAACCGCGACATAGCTGCCACCTGCCGCACCCGGTCCGGCGCCCTCTGCGACAAAAGCCGCGGCCAGCGCGTCGTCGCCTTCGGGGTTCTCGGTGCCGTCTTCGTAGCCGGTCAGGTCGCGACCGTTGTCATAGCAGAAGGTGTCGGTCGCCTGCACCAGCACCAGCGCCGGCGCCACTGCGGCCTCGATCGCGCGTGCCCGGTGCAGCAGTTCGCCGCGATCCTCGCCGCGCAGCCAGCACCACAGGGCATGCTGGGTCGAAGGTACGTCGACACCGACGCCCGAGATCGGCGGGAACACCCGCAGCCCGTCCAGCGAACCCGACAGCGCATGACGCACCGACTCGCCAAAACCTGCCACCGTCGACTCGCCATCCACCAGCCCCGCCAGCGCATCGAGCGCGGAAGGCAGTGCTTCGATCGATTCGATGGCGAAGAAAAGATGACGAGCCTGTGCGGGCAGCGGGGCGAGAATGCCTTTCTGGAATTGGCCCATCGCATATCCTGATAGCTAAAACAGCGATTCTACGTCGCACGCCACCCGGTGCAAGCAGGGGCAAGGTCGAATCACGCCACCGGGCAGCAGAATCCCTTCTGATGTTGTCAGGCACGGCCGTCCACCGCCAAACTGTGGACATCAATCGCACATGCTGATCGGGAGCACACATGAGAATCTGCCTGTATGGCGCGGGAGCCGTGGGGGGGGTGATTGGCGCGCACATTGCCGCCAGCGGACGCGCACTGTCGGTCGTCGCGCGCAGTGCCACCTTCGACGCGCTCCAGCACAATGGACTGGGGCTTGAGGCCGACGGCAAGCGCACTCACTACCCGGTGCGTGCGGTGGCGGACCCGGCCGAACTCGGCCCGCAGGATCTGGTGATCGTGGCCGTGAAGGAGCCGGCGATGGCAGCAGTCGCTGCAGGCATTGCACCCCTGATCGGCCCCGAAACGAAGGTCATGACCGCGATGAACGGCGTGCCCTGGTGGTTTTTCGACGGGCTTCCGGGGCCGCTCGAGGGCGCGGTGCTCAGCAGCGTCGACCCGGAAAACGCGCTGCGTTCGAAGATCCCTTCGGCGCAGATCATCGGCTGTGTCGTGCACATTGCCTGCAGCACTGCCGAACCCGGTGTCAGCATCCAGAAAATGGGAAACGGCCTGATCATCGGCGAGCCCTTTGGAGCCCCCTCCGACGCAACCCGGGCGGTGGCGGCAACGCTCGCCGACGCGGGGCTCGACATCACCCTGAGCGAACACATTCAGCGCGAGATCTGGTTCAAGCTCTGGGGCAACATGACCATGAATCCAATCTCGGCACTCACCGGCGCCACCTCGGACCGCCTGCTCGACGATCCGCTGGTAAATGCCTTTTGCGTCAGCATCATGGAAGAGGCCGCGAGCATCGGGGAGTACATCGGCTGCCCGGTTGGCCAGGCGCCGGCAGCACGCAACGACATCACGCGCTCCATGGGCGCCATGAAGACGTCGATGCTGCAGGACGTCGAAGCCGGACGCAGGCTTGAAATCGACGCGTTGCTGAGCGTGGTGCACGAGATTGCGGGCAAGGCCGGCATTGCCGTCCCCAACATTTCGGCCCTGCTCGGCCTAGTGAGGGTGTTCGCACAGAGCCGCGGCCTGCGCTAGGCGCGGGGCGGCCCCGCCCGATCTATCCAACGCTCGCGCTCAGCTTTTCCGATACGTACTCGCCCCTCGACGTCGCGTTGTTCTGCTGCCCGTTCAGCACACACCAGGCTGACAACTCATCGGGAACAATCTGGCACTCGATGGCCCGCACGCCCGCGCGCTGAAATTCCCTGCGCGCCCTGACCGCCATCGCCTTCCATTTTTCAAACGAGTCTTCGAAGCACTCGGGGTCGGTGGCGCATGCCTTGACCTGTGCCCAGGTTTCTTCTGTGTACCAGGTGAGGCCGACGATCATCGCCTGACTGCGTTTCTTCGCTCTCAGGCGTTGCAGGAGTGGGGGCTGTTTCATGTTGAACATGTTTCCGGGAAATGGGTGATGGAGCGCGCCACCCGGTCAGGGTCGGAGGGCGCAGCGGATTGGCATCGAACCTGCTTATCGGCTCCATGCAGCGCGCAAGGCGGTCTTTTTGTCGCGCTTTTGTCGCACCTTTGTCGACAACCAAACCATGGAGAACATCGTGCCCGCATTGGCTGAGAAGACGACACAGATCGAATTGAAGGACGCCAAACCCAAAGGCTTGAGCATGACGCAACTGGGTGTGCCCGTTCTGGAAAGCACCGTGGTCAAGAAAGGCAAACTCCAGGAGTTCTTCCAGTTCCTCGATGACGGCACGGTCGGGCGCCGTTTCCAGAACATCCGCGTCACCGGCATCAAGACATCCGAGGGCGGTGTCGAAGCGGCCAAGATCTTTGTTCAGTTCGAGGTCTTCGGTGACGACAATGTACCGCTCGCAGGCAACAGCGGCTTTGGCTCGGCACTGCTGGGCGGCGGCGATACGCTGACTGAACTGCCGGCAAACACGGTGTTCATGCCCTACGCCAGCGCCTGGTTCGAGAACCAGTTTGTCTACGATGTCCCCACCGAGGTCTTCGATCGCGCCGATCACTTTGCCTTCGCCGCAAACGCCGACCAGGTGCGCACGCTCTGATGTCACCGGACGCTTGCGGACGCAGGTGTTCATGACGCGATGCGCTGCGCCAGCACATCGGCCGCGGCGCTGATATCGACACTGCGCCGGCGCATCAGCGCGAGCATTTCGTTCAGCAGGATTGCCGGCGAGTCTTCCATGACGCCCTCACCGACCAGCCAGCACGCAAGCGCAGCTTCATCGCGACCAAGGGCGCGTGCGGTTTCACGCTGCCAGTCGCTGCCATACAGCAAGCGTGCGCTGTCACGGAACCACGTCCTGGCCTCGGCGTCGTCGCCATCGACATTGCCCGCGGTGGGTGCCGACTCGGGTGCTACGGGTGTCTCCTGCATGGCTTCGGCGAGCCGGCTCAGTTCGGGCAACACGGAGCGCACCAGTTCCAGCCCGGACAGGGGCACGATCCAGCACCGTTGGCGCGGGCTCTATCGGGTTCTTGGCACCCAGCGCAGCATGCGCTCGATGGTGTCGGTGTAGTCCGCCTTGATGATGATTGCCTCATCGCTTGCGAACACCCACGGATTGGCCGGCAGGGGTCTGGTCTTCAGACGCGCCCGCGCTTCTTCCACTGACAGCATGCTTGCTCCTTCGCTGCGATACGTTTGCGTGATTCAGATCGGGAATCGAATAAGCACGGATGGTGCCAACTGCAGCGCTGCGCTGCCCGAATGGCCGAAGCGCCACCATGCACATGAAGGAGGACACCCGCAACATGCCCATCACCCACGACCACACCGCATCCTCGCCCCACGAGCTCGACGCGCTCATCGAGGCCTTGCGCAACAGCATCGCTCACCACCTCGCCACCGGCAGTCCGCGCTCGGCGGCCAGCGGCCGCAAGGCACTTGAGCAACTTGGCGCCCTGCTCGACAGCCCGGGGGGCACCGCCGCCTGCGGTGGCGGCAGCATCGAGCATCAGCCCGCGCTTGCCGGACTGCTCGCCCTGCTTTCGCGCCAGGCGATTGCCACGCCGCACGCCGATGCACGCCGGATTGCGCGCAGCCTGGAAGCGCTCAGTCACAGCGCCGACACCGGGATGGGCGACGTGCTGCGCGCGCAGATCGTGAAACTGGCGGAGGCGTGGCGGCTGCGGGAACGCCGCGCAGGCGATCTGGAACGTCATGTCGACGAGTAGTCGAACGCGCCTCAATCACGGAACAGGCCCCAGAATTGCTCGTCGCGTGAGGTCGAGGGCAAACTCCCGCCTTCCTGTCTCAAACCCGACGGAGATCGAAACATGCCTTACACCCCGGTGTGCAGGCTGAGCAGCCTGATGGAAGGCGATGCGGCGCCCTACACCGTTGAAGGACGCGAAGTCATCCTGCTGTGGCCGGAAGGCGGCGAGCTGCAGGCCTTCAACGGGCTCTGCCCGCATCAGAACGTTCCGCTCTACCGTGGCGAGTTCAACGGCCGCTACCTCACCTGTCCCGTCCATGAGTGGGTGTTCGACGGGCGCGACGGCAGCTGCGTGCGGGGCGAGGAATGCAGCCTGCCGAAGATCCCGCTGCGCGTGGTCGACGGAATCGTGGAGATCGAAACGCACGCCAGCACAGCGTCGTCAGCGGCGTAAGCCAGCAACACTCGCACGCCGCGGTCAGCGTGGTGCGCGACGCTCGGCGAGGGCGCAGAAGAAGGGCACGTACTGCGCGTGACCGCCACAGAACACAAAATCGAGCCGCAGCGGGTCAGCGGGGTCGGTGATGCCCTCCAGCGCGGGCCAGGGTTCGAGCGCCGGGTCCGCGGCATGCAGCTGCAGATGGCTCGCGTCCAGTCCGGGACGACGCACCTCGCCACCGCTGCTGTCGATATAGATCACGGTGCTGCCGGCGCCGAAGGTTTCGCCCAGCGCCTGTACCAGCGTGAGAAAGCCGCGATCGCTGCCGCCACGCAACTGGAGGCGCTGCCCGTCCACCGTCTGCGTACTGGACGTGACCGTATCGCCGACCCCCACGATGAGCGGCATGTGCGCGGGATCGAAGTGCGTGCGCGCAAGTTGCAGCAGTTCGCCGTGATCGCGCGGAGCCTGGCGGGCGTTGAAGTGCTCGCCCAGCGGATAGTGACCGGTGTGCTCGAAGTAGTACTGATTGAGTATCACCAGCACGCCGACCTCCTTGACCGCCCCCCGGATCATGAACTGGAAATCGGTGGTGCCGGCGCTGCTGGCGTCGCCATGCCTGATGCGCTCGCGGCCCTGCGCATCCGTGCCGAGATTGGGCGCGAGGTGCACGAAGAAGGCCTGCTCGAGCCCGGCACTCGCCGCCTCGCTTTGCAGCCCGTCCATGAACGCTTCCACTGCCTGCTGCAGCTGGCGGTAGCGCGCGGGCTGTGCGCCGAAGCGGTGGTAGAGCTGGTTGATGTTGATGGTGGGCGAAGCGATGTTGTCGAGCACGGTCGACGCCACTGCGTCGTCAATCTCGCCCGCATCGAGCCCGAACGGCGCCGTCGCCAGCAGTTCGCGCAGAAAGCGCTCTGCCCGCGCGGGCACGGCCTGCAGGAAGGCCAGCTCATCGTCACTCACGCCGGGGTGCGACACCGCCCCGTAACGGTCCTGAAACTGCACGCCACCAGCGGCCAGTCCAGGCAGATAGAGGCCGTGATCCTGCGCATCGGCAGGCACATCGAGCGCCTTGTCGACGATGTCATTCACGCCGCGGCGACCGACGTGTTCGCCATTGGTGAGCACGTAGAACTGCCCCGCGAGCCTGCGCGCCGCTTCGACGTAGCGGGACTCGATGCTGCGGGTCAGCGGGTCGCGAACAAGGCCCATGCAGACACCGTCCAGGTCCTGGATGATGAGCAGCCTGTCGTGGGCGGCAAGGGCGCCGAGCAGGCCGGCATGGTCGAGCGAAAAGGCAGGAGCGGCATGTGTCATGGCCTCATTCTATCGCCTGCAGCAGGCCACACCCGAACACCACGGCTGCGGGCCCTGCCCGCACGCCTCAGTCGAGCCGCGCCAGCGCCGGGAAATACCAGCCGAGCGAGAACGTGCGCGCCACGTAGTTCACATAGAGCGCAGCCCACAGGCCGTGATTGCCCCAGGGCTGCAACAGCCACCAGGCCAGCACGAAGACCGCGGTCGAGAACAGCATGGCGTTGCGCATCTCGATGCTGCGCGTGGCACCGATGAAGATGCCGTCGAGCTGGAAGGCCAGTACGCCCGCAAGCGGCGCGAGAGCCGCCCACGGGAGATAGATGCGGGCCGCCGCACGGGTTTCCGGGTCGGTGGTGAGTGCATCCACCACCCAGGGCCCTGCAACGAAGTAGACGCTACTGACCAGCAGGGCGACGAACACCGCCCACAGGGTGCTGACGCGGACCGCCGCACGGAAGCCGGCGCGGTCGCGCGCACCCAGCGCACGCCCCACCAGGGCCTCTGCAGCAAAGGCGAGCCCGTCGAGAAAATAGGCGCTGATCGATACGAACTGCATCAGCACTGCATTGGCAGCCAGCGTGACATCGCCATAGCGTGCGCCCTGGGCCATGAACCAGACAAATACGAAGATCAGCGCCAGCGAGCGGATCATGATGTCGCGGTTCACCGCCAGCGTGCGCTTCAGCCGCTCGGTCACCAGCAGATTGCCAAAACGCAGCTGCGCGCCGTGACGGCGCATGTAGCGCACGGCGATCGCCAGCCCGACCAAGGCGGCGAAGTATTCGGCAAACAGGGTACCGAGCGCCACACCGCGCACGTCGAGCCCCAGCCCGAGCACGAAGAAGGCGTCGAGCGCGATATTGACGATGTTCAGCACCAGCTGCAGCACCAGACCGATGTCGGTGCGGCCCAGCCCGATGAACCAGCCCAGCAGCGCATAGTTGGCCAGGGTGGCGGGTGCGGCCCAGATGCGGATATCGAAATAGCTGCGCGCCAGGCCCTCGGTCCTGTCGCTGGCTTCGAGCAGCGCAAAGGCGATCTCGCGTATCGGCCACTGCAGGCCGACCAGCGCAGCTCCGACCACCGCGGCGATCAGCAAGGCCCGCCCCAGCCCGGCCACCAGCTCTTCGGTATCGCCGCTGCCTAGCGCCTGCGCAGTCAGGCCCGTGGTGCCCATGCGCAGGAAGCCGAAGCCCCAGAACACAAAAGTGAACACCAGTGCGCCCAGCGCCACTGCTGCGATATAGGCGGGATCGGGAATGCGCCCGACGATGGCCGTGTCGACAACGCCGATCAGCGGCGTAGACGCGTTGGAGAGCATCACCGGCAGGGCGATGCGGAGAACAGTCCGGTGATCCATGAAAGACAGGGGGCGTTGGGGGCGACCGGCCGAAGCCTAACCGTTCAGGCGTGGCGGTGGAATGAAGTGCAGGAAATTCCTGCCTTATCCGGCGCTCAATAGACGCCCGCCCCCCGACCACATGCACACCCGGTTACGCCCGCCTTCCTTGGCTTCGTAAAGGGCCTGGTCGGCACGCGATAGCATGCTCTCTGCCGGAGCGCCATCAAACACGGCCAGGCCGATACTGATCGTGATCTGGATCAGGCCATCGTCGCAATCGAGCGGCGCATTGCATACCGCCCACCGCAAACGTTCGGCCAGGCCGAAGGACGTCTCGTTCGTCGTACCGCGCAGCAGGACGGCAAACTCCTCGCCCCCCAGGCGCCCGGCGACATCCTCTCGCCGCAACACCTTGGTGATCACGTCTGCCAGGTGCTTGAGCACGCGGTCGCCTACCGGATGACCGTAAGTATCGTTGACCCGCTTGAAGTGGTCGATGTCCAGCATCAACAGGGCACCCGGACGGTCGTCCACGCTCTGCTGTTCGGCCACCGTGCGTTCGAGCTCGGCCATGAAACTGCGGCGGTTGGGCAGCGTGGTCAGCGGGTCCGTGGCCGCCAGGGCGGCGAGCTTTCTTTCATAGAGCTTACGCCCGGTAATGTCGCGCACCAGCCATACATGGCCGAGGCGCTCGTCACCATGCATGATCGTCACCCAATCGACTTCAAACGCCTGGTTGCCCGCCGCGTCGATTTCGATCGTGTGTGCCAGCCCAACGTGCGCCCCCTCTTCGAGCTGCAGCCATCTCAGGTCGAGTTCGGGAAAGCGCTCGCCCAGCGACTGCCGCGTCATGCCCACCAGCGAAGACGACGGCAAGGGAATCGACAGCAGCTCGCACAAGCCCTGGTTGACCATCACGATCCGGTCGGCCGAGTCTTCCAGCAGTACGCCACCGGGAAAGCGCTCGAGCAGTGCGGTCAGACGTGTGCGCTCGGTGATGAGCGCCGCTTCTGCGGCCTTTCGTTCGGTGATATCCACCAGGGTCCACAGCATCTCGCTGTCGGGCTGCTCCTGATCGAGCACCGTGCCATGCATGTCGAACCAGCGCGCCTTGCCGTCGGCGTCGCGCAGCGGATACTCGAAGCGCGCAAACCCGCTTGCACGCAGCGTGTCGACGTACCCGCCCATGGCCTGCCACGACGCATCGTCGACATGCAGGGTGCGCAACTCCACCCCCTGCAGCATCTCCCCCGGCGGCGCAAAGATCTGGTGTGCGCGCTCATTGGCATACAGCACATACCGGTCAGGGGAGGACACCACGATTGCCGCCGCATTCTGGTCCAGCAGCGCACGCCGGAACTGGTTGGCGGCCACCCTCTGGGTGACATCGGTAATGGTGCCGATCATCTTTTTCGGGACACCGTGTTCACGCTCGACGACGCTTCCCCGCCATTCGATCCACAGCCAGTCGCCCGATCCCTTCTTTACACGGAACTCTTCGGTGGCGACCTCATCCGGCCTGAAGCGGATCTGATTGGACAGACTCGACTTGATGCGCGCCCGGTCCCTGGGGTGAACGAGCGCCATGAACGCGTCGTGGGTGGACTCGATGGCGCCCTCGGCGTATCCCGCCATGCTGTAGCAGCGCGCATCCCATTGCGCTTCGCCACTATCCAGATCCCACTCCCACAAGCCGTCCCGAACCGCGGCCACGGTGAGGCGCAGACGCGCTTCGCTGTGGCGCAGGGCGTCGGCCGCTGCGTGGGCTTCGCTCACGTCCTGAATGTAGCCATGCCACAGTGTATGGCCCTCGGGCGTGCGCTCCGGGCTGGAATGCCCGAGCAGCCAGCGAACCTTGCCGTCTTCGGTACAGACGCGATACTCGCAGCGCCAGATGGAGAGCTGACGGGCCGAGTCGCGAATCGAGGCCTTCACCCGCAGCAGATCGTCCGGATGAATGACGGCAAAGACTCTTGCTGCCGATACCTCGACCTCAGCCGGCGAAATGCCATAGATGTCGATAACCCCGGGGCTGACGTAAGGAAAGCAGGACGTGCCGTCGGTGCGTTCGAGATACTGATACACCATCCCCGGCACCTGCTCGACCAGCTTGGACAGCCGCGCCCGCAGATCGAGCTCGCGCGCTTCGGCCAGCTTGCGCTCTGTAATGTCCAGATGCGTGCCAACCATCCGCACTGGGTCGCCGTTCTTGTCGCGTGCCATGATCTCGCCACGGCTATGCACCCAGACCCAGTGACCGTCGCGGTGACGCGCCCGGTAGTCGGCTTCGTAATAGTCGCGTTCGCCCCGGAAATGCGCATCGAGCGCAGACTGCACGGCGTCCCAGTCGTCCGGGTGCGTGAGCCTGGACAGAGACTTGAGGTCATGCTCGGCCTCGTCCTCGTCATAACCCAGCATCTGCGCCCAGCGCGCATTGCCCTGAATCCTGCCGCTCGCAAGATCCCAGTCCCACGATCCGAGGTCTCCCCCGCGCAGAGCGAGTTCAAAGCGCTCCCCGCTTTCGTTCAGATGTGCAAAGTCGCGACGCTTCTGCGCAAACAGCCAGGTAATCCAGGCCGCGGCCAGCAAGAGCAGCGCCGAACCGAACAGGTTGTGCAGGACCGCCGCATCGACGGCTTCCGCGATCCCACCCATCGCCACGCCTTTGTCCAGCCCCAGGCTGACGACCACCGGGTAAGCTGCCACGCGCTGCCAGGCGTAGAAACGCTCCACGCCATCCACGGCGGCAACGGCATCGTAACTGCCCTGCTGCGCCCCGAGGTCACCGATAAAGGGCCGCACGTCGGGAACGCTTTTGCCCAGCACCTCTTCCAGCAGGTGCGAACGCGTCAGATAGGCCCCGTCTTCGCGCAGCAACGCCACCACGTCGGTCGGATCGGGAAAGATCTGACGGAAAGACTGGGCGAGATACTCCGGCGAGATCGAGATCACGACGACGCCGGCAAACACGCCATGCGTCAGGACCGGCCGGGAGAACTGCACCGACCAGCGCTGCGACACACGACCGAAGACCGGGTGACTGATGTAGAGCGCAGGCACGATGCCGGACCCGTGCGCCTTGAAATGGGCGCGGTCGGCGATGGACACCCGGGATTCACCTTCAGCGGGCAGGCCGAGATTCGAGAACACCATGTAGCCTTCGCCGTCGGCCACGCTGGCCTGAACCAGCGCCCCTTCAGGAAGCGCGTCGCTCGCCTCGACAACGGCTTGGCGCAAGCGCTCATCGTCACCCGAAATCCACGCCGACGCCATGTTGCGCGCGATATGATCGATATCGAGCACCATCGACTCGACCTGTGCGGCCAGCGCCTGTGCCGTCTGGCCGGCGCGCAGGCGGGCCTGACGCTCGGCATCGAGCAGTTGCTGCTCGTTCGATTGCAGCAGCGAAGCCCAGTAGATGAACAGGGCCACAAGCAGCACCGCCCAGCCGATGACAGCGCGTGGCGACAGCACGTACTTGAGCGAAGCGAGAACCCTCATTGGCTCCCGGCTCCTTCCACGACACGAGGCAATAATGCTTTAGCTATAGACATCGGCAGACGCATGATAGCCGACACATCCGCTTGCCATCCACGCGATTGTGCACAGTAGCGGTCAGATCGGATGCCCCGCAAGCACACGCTTTGCAAGCGTCCGGTGCTTGTGCAGATACTCTGCAAGTTCGCTCACCGGCATCGGTACGCCTAGCAGATAGCCCTGCAGCACGTCGCATCCGTTGGCACGCAGGAAGTCTGCCTGGGCCTCGGTTTCGACACCCTCGGCCACCACGTCAATGCCCAGTGCATGCGCCATCTGGATGACGGCGATGACGATCGCCGCACCCTCCTGGTCCGCCGGCAGGTCACGCACGAAGCCCTGGTCGATCTTCAGCGTACTCACATCGAAACGCTTCAGATAACCCAGCGACGAGTAGCCGGTGCCGAAGTCGTCGATGGACAGCTTGAAGCCGGCAACGCGAAACGCCTCGAGCACCGTGGCACCACGCGCATCGGTCAATGCACTTTCGGTGAGCTCGACCTCGAACCTGCACACGGATTCGCCGTGGGCGGCAATCGTGTCGCAGAAGTGCTCAACCAGGGCCTCGCCCTGAAGCAGCTGGTGCGAGGACACGTTGACGGCGACCGTGGGGAACTCGAAACCGGCGCCTCTCAGAACGCCGAGATCCGTGCAGACCCGTTCCAGCATGCAGTCGCCGAGCGCGGAGATCAGGCCCGTGCGTTCCGCCACCGGAATGAACTCGCCCGGCGAAACCACCTGACCATCCGGCATGCGCCAGCGCGTCAGCGCCTCCACACCGACCACCGCTCGCGTTTTCGCGCACAACTTGGGCTGATAGGCGACCCAGAGGCCAGTGCCATTGTTTTCGAGCGCCTGACGCAAGGCGGACTCGAGCCTGAGGTCCTGGCGCACCTTGCCGTCAATCGCCTCGGAAAAGAACTGGAAGCGGTTCTTGCCCTGTGCCTTGGCGACATACATCGCCATGTCGGCGTGGCGCAGCAAGGCAGCCGGATCGTCGCCATCGACCGGCATCATGGCGATGCCCACACTGAGCCCGATATGGGTCGGCGTGGGCTCGGTCGAAAACGGCTTGCCGATCGCCGCAATCAGGTTACGGGCCACCATTGCCGCATTGTCCGGGCCACCGATATCGAACAGCACCACGGCAAACTCGTCCCCGCCAATGCGCGCAACGACATCGCCGTTGCGCACGGTGTGCAACAGGCGCTGCCCGATCATGCACAGCACCTGATCACCGACCTCGTGGCCGAAAGAGTCGTTGACCTTCTTGAAGTCATCGACATCCAGGAAAAGCAGCGCAGCCGAATTCGCGTCGCGCCCGACACGGCCAACAGCCTTGCGCAACTCCTGTTCGAACAGGCGCCGGTTGGGCAGGCTGGTGACATGGTCGTACAGGGCGAGGCGCTCCAGGCGTCGTTCAGTGCTGGACACCTGCTTGCGCAACCTGCTGGTGAGACGATAGGCGAGGCTCAGCGCCACCGATGCAATACCGAGCACACCGCCCGCATATTCGAGCAGGCGCCAGTACAGGGAGCTGAAATCCACATTCAGGATCAGGGTGCCGACGGTGCCATCCTCCACCCGAACCGATTCGCGCATCACCCCACCCATCAGACCCAGCGTGGTTTCGCTCGGCAACGCATTGGCGCCGAGCCAGTCGCCGTCGATGTCCGGCTCCAGCGAGGGCGGAAACGCAGGATCATTCTCCGGCCACGAGGCCAGAAAACTGTTGTCGGCACGGTACAGTGCCCCCGACAGGATGCGCGGCGTCAGGCGGATGGCCGCAATGATCTCGCCCGCTGCGCCGGCATCATTGAACACCACCGCAGCGTTGCTGTTCTCGGCGATGATCGCCGCTTCGGTCGCGAGGTCGTCAAGCAGGACCTGGCGCCCGACGAAATACTGATGAACGATCAGCAGGACGAAGGCAATGAGCAGTGCCAGGCCGGTCGACAGGAAACTCAGGCGGTGAGCGCGCGGAATGCGGTGTGCGAAGGGCATGCCTACTCCCTCACCGAACGCGCAAGACGCAGCGCCTTCGAGCTCAGGCTCAGCCCGGAGCGGCGCAGTGCAGACAGGTCGACATCGAAGGCGACTTTCCCCGCGGCCAGCTCGAGGTTGATCATGACTCCACGGTCAAGGTAGCCCGGCGTGTCACCGGCAAGCAGCACGCCGCCGGGCAGTACGTCGCCGCGCATGTGGCTCAGCAGCGCATTGTCGCCCGGCGCAAGATAGGCTGCATGACAACGGCCGAGCGCACTGGCATCGACCTGCTTCACGCTGAGCAGCCTGTTGCGGATCATCCTGCCATCGAGCACGACCAGCGCGTCCGCAACCGGACTGTCCCTGAAGTAGCACACCGACAGGGCTTTGTCCGACTGCGCGCCGGTCACTGGCCAGTCGATGAACAGCAGCATGTTGATCAGGATGGCCGCCTTGAGGTCGGGCTCGGGCGCCCGATGCTGAGCAATCGCATGGCCGGGCAGCGCGACCGCGAACGCCAGCACGGCGGCGCAGACCAGAACGAGACAACGCATCGCAGACAGGCTCACAGCGCCACCTGCCAGCGCACGCGAATCTGCCGCCGGTCCTGGTCGATGCTGTCCTGCACGAAGGCAGACGAGGCCGGGTCGGTGTAGCGCTGATCCGTGAGGTTGTAGATGCCGACGCTCCACTCGCCCCAACCGGCAAACGGGGCCGACGACAGCACGACGTTGAGCACGCCGTGACCGGAAACCCGATCCGCTTTCGACTGGCGGGACGTCATGCCCAGCCACTGGCCGGACAGCTTCCAGCGCAGATCCAGCGGCATCGAGAACACCACCTTCCCGAGCAGGGCCGGCGAGTTTTTCAGGCTGCCGCCCTCGTTCAGGCGCGAACCTTGCCATGCGAGGCTGCCGCGGAGCACATACCCGCCCGACCAGCTGTGTTCGGCATCGACTTCGACGCCATGAACCCGTACTCGCGGCAGATTGGCATAGGCCCACATTCCGTCGTTCGCGTCGAGCTGCTCGGCAATCATGTCGTAGATGTCGTTGCGGTAGATGCTGACCCCGGCCCGGCCGCTGCGACCGAGACGAACATCGGCCGCGAGCTCGACGCTGCGGATCCACTCGGGATCGAGATCCGTATTTGCCTTCTGCAACACCCCGTCGGCATAGTAGCGTTCGTAGGCATTGGGCGGCCGATACGAATGCATGTAGGCCGCTCTCAGGGTCAGATCCCGGTCGGGCTGGTAGATCAGCGCAAGCCGGGGCGAAACGATTGCGGCGTAGTCGCTGTGCTTGTCGTGACGCAGACTCAGATTGAGCAGCCACTGCGGGCGGAAACGCCACTCGTCCTGCACGAACACACCGAACGTGCTCGACGGGCTGTTGGTGTTCAGGACCTCTGTGTAGGGATCCCGATCGAAATTGCGCTGTTTCAGGGTGGTGTTCCACTGCGCTTCGGTACCCAGCATCCAGCGGTGATCTTCACCTGCGGTTCCGTTCAGCCGGTAGTTCAGTCCGCTCCAGTCGGCGACAGCCTCGTCGCGATTGGCAACCCCGCCCACATAGCGGTAGTCCCCCCGGTAAAGGTAGGCACCGCTGAAGACCGAAAAATGCTGCCGCCACCCGGTGCTCAGGGTGTCATCGTGGGACAGCTCAATCAGCGAACTGCGGTCGAGGATCTCGCTGCCGGGTTCGCCGAAAACCGTGCCATATGGCGCGCCCGGCATCGCCTTTTCACGCGTCGCGAAGCTGCCCAGCAGACGCCAGTTGCCAAGCCTCAACTTGCCATAGACCTTGCGGTAGTGCTCACCGTCGAGGCCGCGCGCCCAGCCGTCACTCAGGCCGCTGTCGTATTCCTGGTAGTAGCGGTCCTTGCCCTCGGCACCGTAGGCGGCGAAGCCAAGGAACCAGTCGCCCCCGCCCTCCATGCGCTGGCCGGCGACCACGCCGACGCGCCGGCTCTGCCCGCTGCCCGCATCGACACTGACTCGCGTGCCATTGACATCGCCACCGTCGAGCATCACCAGGTTGATGATCCCGAACAGCGCGTTGCCGCCATAGACCGCCGAGGACGGGCCGGACACGAACTCAAGGCGCTTGATCCAGTCGATCTCGACCGGAGACTCATTGCCGATCAGGGCCTGATCGAAAAGTGCGTCGTTGCGCCGGGCGCCGTCGGTGACCAGCAGCACGCGGGAGTTGTAATCGCCGGAGCGGTTGAAGCCCCTGACGCCGAGGTACGTATAGTTCTGATCGCTGGACGTAAACACGCCGGGCACGGTGGAAAGCGCCTCACCGAGATTGCGATAGCCCTGGTTCCGCAGCTCGTCAGCGCCAATGACCGTGACCGAGGCGGGGGTGTCGGCCAGGGGCTGCGCGTAGCGCGTCGCACCCACGACTTCAATTCGCAGCAGGTCGTCGAGTGACAGCTCGGCGAGCTCGAGCTCATCAGCCACTGCGGCAGACACGCCACTGCCATGGGACGCGAATCCGATTGCAAGGGCGAGAACAAGCGATCGTAGCCGCCGGTCCTGCGTCAGTTTCTGTGCGGCATCTTGATTCATTGTTTCCAAGCCGGTTTCGGCGTTTGATTCACATGCCGAATGTGCGGCACATGCCGTGACGGTTCGCCTGAAGCGGCCCCTACTTCAGCCCGGAGAGGTAGTCGGCGACGGCGTCGATGTTGTCCCTGCCGAGCTGGGTGACGGCTGCCGTCATCGGCGCATAGAAACGTTCTCCCGACTGCGTCAGATAGCGCGTCAGACTGAGGCGGACATATTCGCGCTGCTGCCCGGCCAGACGGGGAAACGTGTCGCCCCCGCGTGCATCGTCGCGGTGGCAGCGCGCGCACAGCTTGGCAAAGTGCGCCTCACCCTCCGCGGCACGGGGGCCGGGCGCAGTCGCGGCCTGCACCGGAGCGGCCGCATAAAAAAGCACGATGGCTGCCTTGTCGCGTTCGCTGAGCACCTTCATCAGCCCCTGCATGAACTCATTCTTGCGCTTGCCGGTCAGAAAGGCATCGATCTGCCTGAGCAGATAGTCGGGATGCTGAGCAGCCAGGTTGGGGACTTCGGGATAGCGACTGATGCCCGTCTCGCCGTGGCAGTTTGCGCAGAAAGCCGAGGACTTTCTGCCCTCGGCCTGCGCCGCCTGCAGATCGGCCGGGCTGCGTTGCAGTTGTGCGACCAGCTTGTCTGCCGCAACCGCATCTGCCGCGCCGAACGACGGTAGCGACAGCCCGCCGAGCACAAGCAGGCAGCAGGCCGAGGCCAGAAACGGCCTGGCATTCGTATGAGACATCAACATTCTCCTGACAATCAACAGCCCTGAACATGCCATCGAATTCTATACCTTTAGACATAGCCTTCGAACATCATGCTGCGGCCCTCAGCGTAGCTCTACGCGCACTGGTGCGCGCTCGGGGATTCTACCTAGGGGCTAACGGTGGAGGCTTGATCAGGCGCAAACCCGGCGCGCGTCGGACGCAAGCCGGACTTGCGGCGCGCCCGCACAGCACCGCTCGTGAAATGCAAGAATGGAGACCAGCATGAGAAACCTGATGACCTGCCTGTTGTTGCTGTTCAGCACAGGGGCGATCGCCGATGACGAATCCCTCTGGGCGGCCCTCCGTGCGGGCGGACATGTGGCGCTGATGCGCCATGCGCCCGCCCCCGGCATCGGAGACCCGGCGGGCTTCGTGCTCGGGGACTGCAGCACCCAGCGCAACCTCTCCCCCGCCGGGCGCGCTCAGGCCGCCACCACCGGCGAACGCTTGCGCGCGCAGGGCATCACCCGCGCCACCATCCACTCGAGTCGCTGGTGCCGCTGCCTCGACACCGCTCGCCTGCTCGGCCTCGGCCCGGTCATTCCGACGCCGGCGCTGGACTCCTTCTTCAACGAGCGCGATCACGCCGCGGAGCGCAGCGCCGCCGTGCGCGCCCTGGTGCGGGACGCGGACACCGCAGCGGGGCCACTGATCCTGGTCACCCACCAGGTGAACATCACGGCGCTGAGTGGGGTCTATCCGGCTTCGGGCGAACTCGTCGTCATGCGCATCGCCGGCGACGCGCTCGAACTCGCGGGCCGTATTCAGCCCTTGCCGTGACCCGCGCAGCGGCGGGACGCGGTCGCGGCCGAATTGACTGAAGGCAAGCCGCGATCGTCGCGACTCCGCGATAATGGCGCTCACGCTCACGCTCCCGCACGATCCACGCCATGACTCCGAACCTGATCGTCCTCACCAACCTGCCCGACCAGCCTGCGGCCGATGCGCTCGCCGGCCACCTGGTCGCCCGGCGCCTGGCCGCCTGCGTCAACATCCTTGCCCCCTGCACATCGGTGTATCGCTGGCGGGGCGAAACCGAGCGCAGCACCGAGGTGCCGATGCTGATCAAGACCACTGCCGCGCGCTACGCCGCGCTCGAGGCGGCAATCCTTGAAGCGCACCCTTACGAACTTCCCGAGATTGTTGCAGTCCCTATCGAGCTTGGCCTCGCCGCCTACCTCGGCTGGATCGAGAACGAAACCGCGCCCGACGCACCCGCCTCCTGACACGAAAAGAACACGATGCAACGTCTGCTGATCCTGCTCGCCCTGCTGGCGAGCCTGTTTTCCCTGCCCGGCCAGGCGGCCGACCCCATCGAGCCGGAAAAGGCCTTTGCGATGACGGCCCGTGCGCTCGACCGGCAAACGGTCGAGGTCGTGTTCGACGTGGCGCCCGACTATTACCTGTACGGCAGCAAGTTCCGTTTCGACGCCGAGCCCGCGAGCGTGGTGCTGGGCGAACCCGACCGCCCGCCCGGCAAGATCAAGCAGGACGAGTTTTTCGGCGAAGTCGAAACCTATCGCGGTGAGCTGCGCATCCTGCTGCCGGTCACCGCGCCGGCCGACGTCGAGCGCTTCGTACTGCATGTCAGCAGCCAGGGCTGCTGGGACGGCGGCATCTGCTATCCGCCCACCCCGCAATCAGCCGACATCGACCTCACCACAAGCGCGGCACCGGCCGGCAACAGCCTGCTGCAGCGTGCGCTCGACCAGGCGCCGAAGGCAGCGTCGACACTGGCCGCAACGACATCCGGCGCAGCACCTGCGGTCAGCGGCGACGAGAGCGGCCGCATCGCCGGCCTGCTCAGGAATGCAAGCATCCCGCTGGTGCTGGCGAGCTTCTTCGGCTTTGGGCTGCTGCTGGCCTTCACCCCCTGCACCTTCCCGATGATCCCCATCCTGTCGGGCATCATCGTCGGTCACGGTCACCACATCTCGCGCGGCCGCGCCTTCATGCTTTCGCTCGCCTACGTGCTGGGCATGGCCGTCACCTATGCCGCTGCCGGCGTGGCCGCCGGCCTTACCGGCACATTGCTGTCGGCCGCGCTGCAGAACGTCTGGGTGCTGTCGAGCTTTGCGCTGGTGTTCGTTGCGCTGTCGCTGTCCATGTTCGGCTTCTACGAACTGCAACTGCCATCGTCGCTGCAGAGCAAGCTGGCCGATACCGCCAGTCACAACAAGGGTGGCCACCTCGGTGGGGTGGCGGTGATGGGCGTACTCTCGGCACTGATCGTCGGCCCCTGCGTCGCCGCACCGCTGGCCGGAGCCCTGCTCTACATCGCGCAGACGGGCGATGCGGTGCTCGGCGGCGGCGCGCTGTTCGTGATGGCGCTCGGCATGGGCATGCCGCTCCTCGCCGTGGGTCTCGCTGCACGTTCGGTCCTGCCCAGGACGGGGCCCTGGATGGAAGGCGTCAAGAAGGCCTTCGGCGTACTCCTGCTGGCGGTTGCGGTGTGGATGCTGATGCCGGTGCTGCCCGCACTGGCCAGCATGCTTGCGTGGGCCGCACTGCTCCTGTTCTCGGGCATTTTCCTGCACGCCATCGACCCCCTGCCGCCCGGCGCCAAGGGCTGGCAGCGCTTCTGGAAGGGCGTGGGCGTGATGCTGCTGATCAGTGGCGCTGCCATGCTGGTGGGCGCCATGGCGGGTTCGCGCGATCCGCTGCAGCCGCTGGCCGTCCTCCGCGCCGAAGCCGCCGCCACCAACCCCGCACCGGCCTTCGAGAAGGTCGGGTCGATTGCCGAACTCGACGCCCGCCTTGCCGCCACAGACCGTCCGGTGATGCTCGACTTCTACGCCGACTGGTGCGTCTCGTGCAAGGAGATGGAGCGCTACACCTTCTCCGACCCGCAGGTGGCCGGACGCATGAGCCAGATGCTGCTGCTCAAGGCCGACGTCACCGACAACAACGACGAACACAAGGCGCTGCTCAAGCGCTTCGGCCTGTTCGGCCCTCCCGGCATCATCTTTTTCGATCCCGCAGGCAAGGAGCGTGATGGCCTGCGTGTGGTCGGATTCATGCCGGCACAGGCGTTTGCCGAAGTGCTCGACCGCGCCCGCTGATGCCCCTGCACAAGCCGTTTCTGCAGGCGCGAACGGGGGCCGGCGAACGCCCGGCATTCCGCTGCCGGAAGGCCTTGACGGGCAGCTCCCGGGTGGCAAAGGGCAGTCTGAATCGCGCCGAAGCCGCCGGTTTCGCCTACAATCCCGCTTTTCTCCTTTTCCTTCAGTCCCTTCATGTTCTCAGGCATCGTCGCGGCAGTCGGCCGCATTGAACACATCGAAGCCCTCGCTGACGGCGTGCGGCTGACCGTAGACACCCGCGGACTCGACCTGGAAGACGTGATTGTCGGTGACAGCATCGCCAACAGTGGCGTGTGCCTCACCGTAATCGCGCGCGATGGCGCCAAGGTGAAGTTCGACGTTTCGCGCGAGACGCTGAACTGCACCGTGGGGCTGGATCAGGCCGGTGGCGAGGTGAACCTGGAGAAGGCGCTGCGCATGGCCGACCGCCTTGGCGGTCACCTGGTAACCGGCCACGTCGATGGCGTGGGCGAAGTGGTGAAGTTCGAGCCGGTCGGCGAAAGCCACGAGCTCGTGATCCGCGCGCCGGCTGCGATTGCCGGCTACATCGCCAAAAAGGGCTCGATCACGGTCAATGGCGTCAGCCTGACCGTCAACCGGGTCGAACATCGTGATTTCTCGATCAACCTGATTCCGCACACGGTCGAGGTGACCAACCTCAAGCACCTGAAGGCCGGAAGCCGGGTCAATCTGGAAATCGACCTCATTGCCCGCTACGTCGAGCGCATGCTCGCCTGGCGCACCGAAGAAGAGCAGGCGCAACAAGCCTGACACTGGAAAGGACCCCAACATGAGCGCACTCGCTCCGATTTCCGACATCATCGCCGAGATCAAGGCCGGCCGGATGGTGATCCTGGTCGACGAAGAGGACCGCGAGAACGAGGGTGACCTCGTGATGGCAGCCGAGTTCGTCACCCCCGAGGCCATCAACTTCATGGCCCGTTTCGGTCGTGGCCTGATCTGCCTCACCCTCACCGAAGAGCGCTGCCGCCAGCTCGGCCTGCAGCAGATGGTGCGCGACAACCGCACCCCGCACGGCACCGCCTTCACCACCTCGATCGAAGCCGCCACCGGCGTCACCACCGGCATTTCGGCCCATGACCGCGCCCGCACCGTGCAGGTCGCCGTGGCCCGCCATGCCACGCCGGACGATATCGTGATGCCGGGCCACATCTTCCCGCTCACCGCCCAGAAGGGCGGCGTGCTCATCCGTGCCGGCCACACCGAAGCCGGCTGCGACCTCGCCCACCTCGCGGGCGTCGAACCCGCATCGGTGATCTGCGAGATCCTCAAGGACGACGGCACCATGGCCCGCCTGCCGGACCTGATCGAGTTCGCCAAGGAGCACGGTCTCAAGATCGGTGCCATCCGCGACCTGATCGAGTACCGCGCAGCAAACGAGCACCTGGTGGAAAAAGTCACCGAGAAGGAAGTCGAGACCGCGCACGGCACCTTCCTGCTCTCCGCCTTCGAGGACAAGACCTCCGGCGACGTGCATTTCGCCCTGTCGCGCGGTGACATCCGTCCCGAGAACGAGACCCTGGTGCGGGTGCACGAGCCGATCTCGGTCGTGGACTTTCTCGACCCCGAAAGCAATCGTCACAGCTTCCCGGTCAATCACTCGCTGGCACGGCTTGCTGCGGCCGACGCCGGCGTGATCGTGCTGCTTTACCGCCCCCAGTCCGGTCGCGAACTGCTGGCGGGCCTGACCGGTACCGCGGACCGTCCGGTGAAATGGGATGCCCGCCTGTTCGGCGTGGGCGCGCAGATTCTGCGTGCGCTCAATGTCGGCAAGATGCGGCTGCTATCGAACCCGCGCAAGATTCCGAGCATGACCGGCTTCGGCCTCGAGATCACGGGTTTCGTCGACCAGGACTGAGCGCAAGCGAAGCGGTCAGCGCACCTGCGCCCTGACCCTTCACCTGCGCGGGGTGCCATGCGTGGCACCGCCCACAAACCAACCTAATATTGAATCGAAACCATGCCACGTTACGAAAACATCCATGAGTACGAAAGCGACCTGAACGGCAAGGGCCTGCGTATCGCAGTCGTCATGAGCCGTTTCAATCAGGACGTTTGCGAAGGCCTGCTGTCGGCCTGTACCGCAGAGCTGCTCGAGCTTGGCGTCGCACCCGATCTGATCCGCATCGCCACCGTTCCCGGCGCACTCGAAATCCCGCTGGTGCTGCAGAAACTCGCCAGCAGCGGCAAGTTCGACGCCCTGATCGCGCTCGGCGCGGTGATCCGTGGTGAAACCTACCACTTCGAACTGGTTTCGAACGAGATGGGCGCCGCCATCACCCGTGTCGGCCTCGACGCCGGCATCCCGATCGCCAACGGCGTGCTCACCACCGAGGACGACGACCAGGCCATCGCCCGTACGCACGAAAAGGGCAGCGACTGCGCCCGTGCGGCAGTCGAGATGGCCAATCTGATGAAGGTACTGCCATGAGCAAGATGGCCCGTCGTCGCGCACGCGAGCTTGCACTGCAAGGCGTGTACCAGTGGCTGCTGTCGGGAAACTCGATGACCTCGGTGCAGAAGCACCTCGAGGCCGACACCGAGAATCTCGACAAGGTCGACCGCGAACTCTTCGTCAGCCTGCTGCACGGCACCCTCGAGAACGTCGAGTCGCTGCAGGCCTCGTTCGCAAAGCTGATCCACCGCCCGGTGAATGAACTGTCGCCGATCGAGCACGCCATCCTGCTGATGGGCGCACACGAACTGCGGCACAACCTCGAAACGCCCTACCGCGTGGTAATCAACGAAGCCATCGAACTGGCCAAGGGCTTTGGCGGCACCGACGGCCATCGCTTCGTCAACGGCGTGCTCGACAAGCTCGCTGCCAACATCCGCCCGGAAGAAGTCGAAGCCGCACGCGCAGCCAAGGGCTGACGCGACCGGCGCCCGCCGCGCGGGCGCAGGGCGACCTGCGCCGCGCCTTACCAGGCAAAAAAAATCCCGCCGAAGCGGGATTTTTTACGTCTGCTGCAGCCCTGTAGGCTTAGCCGCGCGAAGTGCGGTCACGGCGATCGCCATGGCTGCGCTCGCTGCGGCTCGACGGATGACCGTCGCGGCCACCAAAACCGCCGCCACCACCCGAGCCACGGCGTTCGCCGTTGCCGGCTGCCGGACGGCCGTAGCCACCGCCATTACCGAAGCGACGACCATTGCCTGCACCTGCCGGACGCGGGCCCGAAGGCTTGCGCGGCGACGGCTCCATGCCGGGAATGGTGTGCACTTCAAGACGGTCACCGGTGAAGCGCTCGATCGCACGGATCAGGCCGGTTTCACGCGGGCCCGACAGGGTGATCGCGATACCGTCACGACCGGCACGACCGGTACGGCCGATACGGTGCACATAGTCTTCTGCCTGACGCGGGGGATCGAAGTTGATCACGTGGCTGATGCCGGCAACGTCGATACCGCGCGCGGCAACGTCGGTTGCGACCAGCACGCCGATGCGGCCCTGGCGCAGACGGTCGAGGGTACGGTTACGCTGGGTCTGGTGCATGTCGCCATGCAGCGCTGCGGCCGAGAAGCCCTTTTCCTGGAGGCTCAGCGACAGCTCGTCGGCGCTGCGCTTGGTCGCGGTAAACACCACGGCCTGCTGCAGGCCGTCGTGACCCAGCAGGGCCTCGAGCAGACGGCTCTTGTGACCCATGTCATCGGCGAACATCAGGCGCTGCTCGATCTGGCCGCGGTCTTCCTTGGCGACTTCGATCTCGATGCGCTGCGGGTTGCGCGTCATGCGCTCGGCCATGCGACCGACCACGCCATCAAGCGTTGCCGAGAACAGCAGGGTCTGGCGCTGGGCCGGGGTTGCTGCAACGATAGCGTCGATGTCTTCGGCGAAGCCCATGTCGAGCATGCGGTCGGCTTCGTCGAGGATCAGCACTTCAACGTCGGAGAGCTTGATCTTGCGACGGTTCAGGTGATCGAGCAGACGGCCCGGCGTGGCGACGACAACGTCAACCGGACGCTGCAGTTGCTTGACCTGGGCAAAGAAGGGCGCGCCACCAACGAGGCAGGCGGTGTTGAGCCAGCGCAGTGCCTTGCCGTAGGTCTGCACCGCTTTCTCGACCTGCTGGGCAAGTTCGCGAGTGGGCGTCAGCACCAGAACGCGCGGACCTGCACCAGGCGCCGGACGACGGTCGATGAGCTTGTGCAGCGACGGCAGCGTGAAGGCTGCGGTCTTGCCGCTACCGGTGTGGCTGGACACCAGGAGGTCCGAACCGGAGATGGCGGCGGGAATGGCCTGCATCTGCACCGGGGTCGGGATGGTGTAACCGGTTTGCTCAACGGCTTTGATGAGTTCGTCGGCGAGGCCGAGGCTCTGAAATGTCATGATTCTTCCTGTATTGCTGGCTGGCTTGTGGCCAGACGGATTCGGATCCGAAAATTCGGACCACAAGGCATCGCGCCGCCACGCAACTGCGGGTAGGCAGTTCCGGAGCGTCGGGCGACAAGCGCGCGATGGGCGTGGGCCGGTCATCAGGCAAGCCTGAAGACCGCGCATCGGCACCAACCGGTTGTCGCGATGCCAATCGATCGGAAGAACGAGAGGATTCTGGCGGGAGGTCGGGGGCGATGGGGCTGTGATAACAGTCCCTGGGGCCGGTCCGGCGGAAAAATTTCCGCATCTCAACCTTGTAAGGCCCTGCTGCTGCATTGCACAACGGGGCGGATTATAAAGACTTTCTGTCCTGCTGTCGAAGGTTCATTTACGAAAGATGCAAAAAAGGCGACGAGCACACTACGGTGCGTCGTCGCCTCATCAGCGAACCCTGCGGATATTACTTGCCGTTTACGGCGGCCTTCAGCGTTGCGCCAGCGGTGAACTTCGGCACGCTGGAAGCGGCGATTTCGATGGCTGCGCCGGTCTGCGGATTGCGACCGGTGCGTGCAGCGCGCTTGGACACTTCGAAAGAACCAAAGCCGGTGAAGGCAATCTTGTCGCCCTTGGAGAGTTGTTCGGCAACAATGTCGAGCACGGAGGACAGCGCGCGATCAGCCTGAGCGCGGGAAACATCCAGACGGTCGGCCAGGGCTTCGACGAATTCACCTTTGTTCATGCTTTTCCTCGATTTGATTGGTGTGTACGGAATGAAATACTGGATCTACCGGCGGATTCTAGCACTGTCCCACGCACTGGCGCAGTCAGTAACAACCCGAAAGCACTATGCAGCGTCATCTTTGAGACATTCGGCACACTCATGGCATTCGGCGCCCGCCGGAGCAGCCGCAGATGGTACTCCGAAGTACTGACGAAGGTGGAACGTGTTCTGCCCCGAGCGTGCCGGAACAGGCCCTTCAGTCAGCCTTGTAGGGTCCGCCGCCGAGGCCGATCGGTGCAGGCGCGGCCGCGACGAGCCTGGAAAAGATTCGCTGAAAGTCTTCGTGCGTGGCCGGATCGCCGGTGCCCGCCATCGGATCGGCGTTTTCGCGGAAACCTGCCGCTGCCTCGGCCCAGTCGTCCGCGGTGAAGTACTTCTTCACCAGCGGCAGGATCACGTGTTCTTCGAGCAGCATGTGATTGCGATAGAACTCGGCAAAGCGCTCGAACGCCTGCGAGAAGGCGTCGAAGCCGTCGCGCGCGCCACTTGCGTACTGATGCAGTGCGGCCTCGAGCGCCTTGATTCGATCGTCACCCACCGCGTGCTCCTGTTCGAGCCTCGCCATCGCCTCGGCGCCCTCGCTGGTGCGCTTCTTGAGGATGGCGAAAAGGTACTGGTCTTCCTTGGGGTGGTGCTTCTTCTCCGGATAGGCATCGAGATAGTGCACCATGGCCTTCAGCAGGGCGAAGTCCGGCTGCAGCTTGCCTTCGCCGATCTCCTTGATCATGTGACGGATGGCGTGAAGGATGGCCGCCAGCGACTGATGTTCGTCCTGGATGATACGCAGCGCTTCCATGATTTGTGTCCTTGTCCGACTGTCGTGTCAAACGACGTGTTAGGTGAAATGCCCGTGGCTTCGGCCGGGCACCGGCGGGAGGGCAGCAGGCGCCGCCCTCCCCCTTCAGGTGGCCAGCATCGCCTGATGCTTGCCGCCGAGTCCGAGGTAGGCCTCGATCACACGGGGGTCGTCGCGCAGCTGCACGGCAGGCCCTTCCATGGCGATCGCGCCGGTCTCGAGCACGTAGGCGTAGTCGGCCACCTGCAGCGCGGCCCGTGCGTTCTGCTCCACCAGCAGGATCGACACCCCGCGCTTGCGCAGCTCGGCGATGATGCGAAAGATCTCGCGCACGATCAGCGGCGCCAGCCCGAGGCTGGGCTCGTCGAGCATCAGCAGTTTGGGCTTGGCCATCAGCGCGCGGCCCACCGCCAGCATCTGGCGCTCGCCGCCCGACAGGGTGCCGGCGAGCTGGCTTCTTCTTTCTTTCAGGCGCGGGAACAGGGTGTAGACCTCTTCCATCGTCTTCGCCTGATCGCGGTGCCCCATGCGGTAGCGCTGGAAGGCGCCCAGCGTGAGGTTGTCTTCCACCGTCATCTCGCCGAAGAGCTCGCGCTTCTCGGGCACCAGGTTCATGCCGCGCGCGACCATGCGCTCGACCTCGGGCACCGACTCGATGTTGCCGTCGAACTGCACCTGACCCCTGGAGCCGAGCACGCCCATGATGGCCGACAGCATCGTCGTCTTGCCCGCGCCGTTGGGGCCGATCACGGTCACGATCTGGCCTTCGCCCACCACCAGGTTGGCGTTGGAGAGCGCCTCGACCTTGCCGTAGGACACGCACAGGTCCTGGATCTCGAGCACCTTGTTCTTCGGGGTGTTCGCCGCGCTTGCCGCGTCGTTCGGTGTGTTTGCCATGTTGGTTTCCATCACTCCACCCCACCCAGATAGGCTTCAAGCACTGCGGGGTCTTTCTGCACGTCTTCGGGCAGGCCTTCGGCGATCTTCTCGCCAAACTCCATCACCACCACCCGGTCGACCAGGCCCATGACGAAGTCCATGTCGTGTTCGACCAGCAGCGTGGCCATGCCTTCGGCCTTGAGTTTCTTCAGCAGCTCGCCGAGCGCCTGCTTCTCCTTGAAGCGCAGGCCGGCTGCCGGTTCGTCGAGCAGCAGCAGGCAGGGGTCGGAGCACAGCGCGCGGGCGATCTCCATGATGCGCTGCTGACCGAGGGCGAGGCTGCCGGCTTCGTCGAACATGTGGTCCGCGAGGCCCACGCGTTCGATCTGACGCGCGGCTTCGGCCAGCAGGCGGGCCTCTTCCTCGCGGTCCATGCGCCAGGCCGAGCTGATCACGCCCTTGTCGCCGCGCAGGTGCGCGCCGATGGCGACGTTCTCGAGCACGGTCATGGTTGGCAGCAGCTTCACATGCTGAAAGGTGCGGCTCATGCCCATCTGCGCGATCTCGCGCGAGTTGTGGCCGGCCACCGGCTTGCCCATGAACAGCACCTCGCCCGAGGTCGGGGTATCGACGCCCGAGATCTGGTTGAACATCGTGCTCTTGCCCGCACCGTTGGGGCCGATGAGCGCGAGGATCTCGCCTGCGCGCACCTCCAGGCTCATGTTGTTGTTGGCCACCAGCCCGCCAAACTTTCGCGTCACCGCCTTGGCTTCGAGGATGCGCTCGCCCACCTTGGGCAGCGTGCGCCGTGGCAGGGCGACCGCACTGGGGTCGATGGTCTTCTGCTTCGCCTTCACCGGCACGAAGCGGGTGAGGATGGGCCACAGGCCGTCGCGGGCACGCTGCAGCACGAGCACCATCATCAGGCCGAACACGATCACCTCGAAGTTGCCGCTGGCCCCGAAGATGCGCGGCAGCAGATCCTGCAGCCACTGCTTGAGGATGGTGATCACACCGGCACCGACCAGCGCACCCCACACGTGACCGGCACCGCCGACCACGGCCATGAACAGGTACTCGATGCCGATGTGCAGCCCGAACGGGGTTGGGTTCACGAAGCGCTGCATGTGCGCATACAGCCAGCCCGAGGCGCAGGCGTGCAGCGCGGCGATGACGAAGATGATCATGCGCGAGCGCGAGGTGTTCACCCCCATCGCTTCGGCCATCACCATGCCGCCCTTCAGGGCGCGGATCGCACGGCCTTCGCGCGAGTCGAGCAGGTTCTGCGTGGTGAGCACGGCCGACAGCAGGAAGGCCCAGATCAGGTAGAAGATCTCCTCCCCCTGATCGAGCTCCCAGCCGAAGATCGAGATCGGCGGAATGCCGGTGAGACCGGTGTGGCCGCCCAGCGTCTCCATGGTGCCGAACAGGAAATACAGCGAGATGCCCCACGCGATCGTGCCCAGCGGCAGGAAGTGGCCCGAGAGCTTGAGCGTGAGCGAGCCGAGCACGATGGCCACGGTCGCGGTAAATACCAGCCCGACCACCAGCGCCAGCCACGGCGAGCCGCCCAGCCACGACAGCCAGCCCGGCAGTTCGGTCGCGGTGGTGAGCACCCCGGTGGTGTAGGCCCCGAGGCCAACGAAGGCCGCCTGGCCGAAGCTGGTGAGTCCGCCCACGCCGGTGAGCAGCACCAGCCCGAGCGCGACCATCGCGTACAGGCCGATGTAGTTGAGCAGCGTGACGTAGAACGGCGACAGCACCAGCGGTGCCACGAGCAGGATGCCAAGGAAGGCGACCAGCATCACGCGCGGGGACAGGAAGGCATTATTGGCAGCGGCGGATTTCATTCTTCCTCCTCCATATGGTGGCTGGTCAGCGAACGCCACAGGAGAACGGGGATGATCAGGGTGAATACGATGACTTCCTTGTAGGCACTGGCCCAGAAGGACGAGAAGGCTTCGAGCAGGCCCACCATCACGGCGCCGACGGCGGCAATCGGATAACTGCCCAGTCCGCCGATGATGGCGGCGACGAAGCCCTTGAGGCCGATCAGGAAGCCGGTGTCGTAGTAGATGGTGGTGATCGGTGCGATCAGCACGCCCGACAGCGCACCGATGAAGGCGGCCAGCACGAAGGTGAGCTTGCCTGCGAGCGAAGGCGAGATCCCCATCAGCTGCGCACCGACGCGGTTGATCGCGGTGGCACGCAAGGCCTTGCCGTAGATGGTGCGTTCAAAGAACAGGTAGAGCGCAACGATGAGCGCGAGCGAGGCGAGGATGACCCAGATCGTCTGCCCGGACACCAGCAGCGGGCCGACTTCGAAGCGCGCATCACTGAAGGGAGGCGTACGCTGGCCTTCGGCACCGAAGAACAGCAGGCCGAGCCCGACCATGGCCACGTGGGTGGCGACCGACACGATCAGCAGGATCAGCACCGGCGCCGCCGCAATCGGCTGAAACACCAGGCGGTACATCAGCGGCCCCATCGGCACCACCACGGCCAGCGCCAACAGCACCTGCGCGAGCATCGGCAGCTCCTTCAGCGGCAGTACCGCGAGCAGTCCGGCCAGCCCCAGCGGGTAGGCCAGGTTCCAGCCCAGCACACCGGTCAGCTTCTTCGTCTGCCCCGAGCGCAGCGCCGCACTGCCGTCGATCGCCGCCGTCAGCGCGCCCATGATCACCAGCAGCCACACCGTGGCCGGGATCGCCCCGCCCTGCAGCATCGCAAGCGTCAGCGCGCCGTAGGCGACGAATTCGCCCTGGGGAATGAAGATCACCCGCGTCACTGCAAACACCAGCACCAGGGCCAGCGCCAGCAAGGCGTAGATCGCTCCGTTGGTAATGCCGTCCTGTCCCAGCAACAGCGCTATCTGAAAATCCATGACGAACTCCTGCCTCACCGTCGCCCAGGGCGGTCGGTGCAGCTCGCAGACTTGGTTCTCTATCGGTTGGGTATGCGGCGCAGGAGCGGAGAGCCCCCGCGCCGGATCAGCGACTTACTTCACCAGCTTCCAGGTGCCATTCTGGATCTCGACCATCACGCGCGAGCGCTGGTCGAAACCGAGGTGGTCGGTCGGGCTCATGTTGAAGATGCCATGGGCGCCCGGCAGCTCCTTGATGCCTTCGAGCGCATCACGCATCGCGGCACGGAACTCCACGGTGCCCGGCTTGGCCTTCTTCAGCGCGACCGGGATGGCCGCGCTCATCAGCTGACCGGCATCCCAGGCATGGGCACCGAAGGTCGAAACCGAACCCTTGCCGTGCGCAGCTTCATACTTGGTGATGTAGTCCATCGCGGCCTTCTTCACCGGGTTGCTGTCGGGCAGCTGGGCAGCGACCAGCACCGGGCCGGCGGGCAGGAAGGTGCCTTCACAGTCCTTGCCACAGACGCGCAGGAAGTCGTTGTTGGCGACGCCGTGGGTCTGATACAGCTTGCCGGCATAGCCACGCTCCTTCAGCGTCTTCTGCGGCAGGGCAGCGGGCGTGCCGGAACCGGCGATCAGCACCGCATCCGGACGCGCCGACATGACCTTCAGTACCTGACCGGTCACCGAGGTGTCGTTGCGGTTGAAACGCTCATTGGCCACGATCTGCAGCTTGCGCGCCTCGGCCACCGACTTGAACTGCTCGTACCAGCCTTCGCCGTAGGCGTCGGCAAATCCGATGAAGCCGACCGTCTTCACGCCGCTATTGGTCATGTGCTCGACGATTGCCGTCGACATCTGGGCGTCGTTCTGCGGCGTCTTGAACACCCAGCGCCGCTTGTCGTCGACCGGCTCGACGATACGGGCCGAGGCCGCCATCGAGATCATCGGCGTCTGCGCTTCGGCGGCAACGTCGATCATCGCCAGCGAGTTCGGGCTGATGGTGGAACCGATCACCACATCGACCTTGTCCTCGGAGATCAGCTTGCGGATGTTCTTCACCGCGGTGGTGGTGTCGGACGCATCGTCGAGAACGATGTAGTTGACCTTCTCCCCGCCGATCGTCGTCGGCAGCATGGCCAGCGTGTTCTTTTCCGGGATCCCGAGCGACGCGGCGGGACCGGTCGCAGACACGATCACGCCTACATTGACGTCGGCCTGTGCTGCGGTGGCGACGAATGCGAGGCCGATGGCGGCCAGCAGAGTGTTCTTCAGCTTCATGGTGTCTCCTCCTCTTGGTTTATGTGAGTAAACGGGCTTGAGGTGTCCCGGTTACCTGCCGCAAAATTATTACATACCTAATTCGTTAAAAACTGACGAATTGTGAAGACATCGCAGATCAGACCCGCTCGATGATCATTGCGATGCCCTGTCCCACCCCGATGCACATGGTGCACAAGCCATAACGACCGCCCGTCGCCTCCAGCTGACGCAAGGCGGTAAGCACCAGGCGTGCGCCCGACGCGCCCAGCGGGTGACCGATGGCGATCGCGCCGCCATTGGGATTCACCCGCGGATCGTCGTCGCGCAGTCCGAGTTGGCGCGTCACCGCCAGCCCCTGGGCTGCGAACGCTTCGTTGAGTTCGATGACGTCCATCTGCTCGAGCGTGAGACCCGCTTTCTCGAGCACCTTGAGCGAGGCAGGCGCCGGCCCGATGCCCATGATGCGTGGTTCGACCCCGGCGGTCGCCATGGCCACGATGCGCGCACGCGGCTTGAGGCCGTGCTTTGCCGCCGCCTCGCCGGACGCGATCAGCAGGGCGACCGCACCATCATTGACGCCCGAGGCGTTACCCGCGGTGACCGAGCCGTCCGGGCGCACCACGCCCTTGAGCCGTGACAGCGTTTCGATGGTGGTGTCGGCACGCGGATGCTCGTCCGCTGCGACCACGACCGGATCGCCCTTCTTGCGCGGGATCTCCACCGGACACAGTTCGCCGTCGAAGAAACCACGTTCGGCCGCCGCCGCGTAGCGCTGCTGACTGCGCAGCGCAAAGGCGTCCTGGTCGGCACGGCTGACCTTGAAGTCGGTGGCGACGTTCTCGGCGGTTTCCGGCATCGAGTCGATACCGTACTTCGCCTTCATCAGCGGATTCACGAAGCGCCAGCCAATGGTGGTGTCCTCGATCTTCGCGCTGCGCGAGAAGGCCGTGTCGGCCTTGCCCATGACGAAGGGCGCGCGGCTCATGCTCTCGACGCCGCCGGCGATCATCATCCCGGCCTCGCCGGCCTTGATGGCGCGGGCCACGATGCCCACCGCATCCATGCCCGAACCGCACAGGCGGTTGATGGTCGAGCCCGGCACGTCGATCGGCAGCCCCGCCAGCAGGCCGGCCATGCGCGCGACGTCGCGGTTGTCCTCGCCGGCCTGGTTGGCGCAGCCGTAGTAGATGTCCTCAACGGCAGCCCAGTCGACCCCGGGATTGCGCTCACGCAGTGCCCGGATCGGCAGCGCTGCAAGATCGTCCGCACGCACGCCCGACAAGGCGCCGCCATAGCGCCCGAAGGGTGTCCGGATACCGTCGCAGATAAAGGCTTCTGTCACTGAGTGTCTCCTCGTCATTGTTGCCGCTGCGCCCGTGCAGGCAGGCAGCGTCTATTCGTTTTCCACCGCCGTTGCCGGCCGCATTTCAGTCTTGAGCAAACCCTTGACCCCGTTGAGCAGGATTGCGGTCACCACCGGCGCCATGTCGCCATAGGTGTAATGACCGTCCGAGCGCAGCCAGGTAAAGGTCCAGTTGATCATGCCGAACAGGATCATCGCCACCGGCTTGTCGAGGTTGCGCGACCTGAGCCCGGGCTCGACGCGCTCGATGGCATCGGCAAACGCCGCCACCACCTTGCGCTGCTTGCCCACCACATACTCTTCCTGGGCGGTCTGCAGAAACTTCACGTCCTGCACCAGCACCACGTGCTGGCTCTGTGAATGCTCGTATTCCTCCATGAAGCGCGTGACCAGCCCCGACAGATGGGGCTCGGCCTCCAGGTCCTGCGACTCCACACCGGCCACGATCGCAAGCAGCTGATCCATGTAGCTGTCGGCGATGTCGAACAGGATGTTCTCCTTGTCCTTGTAGTAGTGGTAGAGCAGCGGCTTCGACACCCCGCAGGCCTTGGCCAGCTCGGCCATCGACGCGTTGTGAAAACCCTTGTCGGCAAAGAGCTGCGCCGCCTCCTGAAGGATGACGCCGCGCTGTACCTCGAATGTGGGAGATTTGCCCCTGGCCATTGTTCGCTTCCGTTCCTGTGCAAATGAGTTCGCTCACCCGCACGCGTCTGGGATGCCGCCTTTCAACGATCGTCGAAGCTGATGACCACCCGCTCGGTCAGCGGATGGGACTGGCAGGTGAGCACATAACCGGCGTCAACGTCGGGTTGTTCGAGAGTGTAGTTCTTGTCCATGCGAACCTTGCCCTCGATGACCTTGGCGCGGCAGGTGCAGCATACCCCACCCTTGCATGAGTACGGCAGATCCATCCCCGCCCGCAGCGCGACATCGAGGATGGACGGGTCTTCGGCGCGGAAATCCATCTCGCGCTTCAGACCGTCGGCAATGATGGTGATCCGCGCCTGCGGTGCGTCGCCCGCTTCCACATGATGGGCGGGACCGCTGTCGGGTACACCGAAGCGCTCGAGGTGGATGCGCCCCGCGTCGACGCCGCTGGCCAGCAGACCGGCTTCGACCTCGTCGATCATGCCGCCGGGCCCGCAGATAAAGGCCGCATCGATGGTGTCGGCCGGAATCAGGGTATCGAGGAAACTCGCCACGCGGGCACGGTCGAGACGACCATTGAACAGCTCGACGTCCTGCTCTTCGCGCGAGAACACGTGGTACATCGTGAAGCGCGTCATGTAACGGTCTTTCAGGTCTTCCAGTGTCTCGGAGAAGATCACGCTGCCCTGACGCTGGTTGCCGTAGATCAGGGTGAAGCGGCTGTCGGGCTCGGCGCGCAGCGTGGTCTTGATCAGCGACAGGATCGGGGTGATGCCGCTACCGGCCGCAAACGCGACGTAGTGGCGGGCATTGGCCGGATCGAGTTCAGTATGGAAGCGCCCCTCGGGCGTCATGACCTCGATCACGTCGCCGGCCTTGATGCTGGCATTGGCCCAGGTGGAGAAACGTCCCCCGCCGATCTTCTTGATCGCGACGCGCAATTCGCCGTCGTCGACTCCGGCACAGATCGAGTAGGAGCGGCGCAACTCCTCGCCACCAACATTGGCCTTGAGCGTCAGGTGCTGGCCCTGCACAAAGCGGTAGTCGTCGGCCAGCTCGACGGGCACGTCGAAGCGCAGGCTGATGGCTTCGGGGGTCTCGCGGCGCACTTCGGCGATCGTGAGCGGGTGAAATTTCGGCGTCATGTTTGTCTCCGTTGTCCGTCTTGTGGGGCGGATCAGATCGGTTTGAAATATTCGAAGGGTTCGAGGCAGCTCTTGCAGCGATACGTCGCCTTGCAGGCGGTCGAGCCGAACTCGGACAGGCGCTCGGTATCGTTTGAGCCGCAGCGCGGGCAGGTCAGCGTCTTCTTCACGAAATGGATCGGCTGCGCCCCGCCCACCGCAGCCTTGCCGGTCGGCGGAACGATGCCGTACGCACGCAGCTTCTCGCGCGCCGCCTCACCGATCCAGTCGCTGGTCCACGCCGGATCGAGCCGGGTTTGCAGCTCGACCTTGCCCGCACCGGCGGCCAGCAGGGTGTCCCGAATCGCAAGCCCGATGACCTCTGTCGCGGGACAGCCGGAATACGTCGGCGTCACCACCACGGTGATCACGTCGTCCGCGCAGTGCAACTCGCGGATGATGCCGAGCTCCACCACCGATACCGCCGGCACTTCGGGGTCGGGCACGCTGTCGAGCAGCTTCCAGACCTGGTCTTCGGTCAACATTGTGTATCTCCAGGAAGTGTGGATAAGCCGCTGCATGCAGCAGGCTTATCCATTCTTCGTCTCACCACTGCGCGCCGGGATAGGTGCGCTGCATGTACTGCATGGTCGCCAGCAGGTGCCCCATGTGCTCGGAGTGACGGCCGAACTTGCCGAAGCTCTTGAACGGCGTGCGCGCCGGCACCACCAGCGTGGCCTGGGCGAAGACCGGCAGCACCATGGCTTCCCAGTCGGCCTCGAGCTCGCCCCAGGCCGGGCCGATGCCGGCCGCGGAAACGGCTTCATCGGTCGGGTTGGCGGCGAACAGTTCGGCGGTGTAGGGCCACAGGTAGTCGAGTGCGGCCTGGGTCTTCGTGTGCGACACCTCGGTGCCATCGCCAAGACGGATCACCCACTCGGCCGAGTGATTGAAGTGATAGCGGGCTTCCTTCAGGCTCTTGGCGGCGATGGCGGCGAGCTCGGTATCGGACGATGTGGCGAGCTTCTGCCACAGCAGGATCTGGAATGCGCTGTAGAGGAAGTTTCGTACCGTCGTGCGCCCGAAGTCCTCGTTCGGCACTTCCATCATGGTGACGTTGCGATAGTCGCGCTCGACACGCAGGAAGGCCATCTGGTCTTCGTCGCGGCCCTTGCCTTCGAGATTGCCGGCATGGGTCAGCAGCAGGCGGGCCTGGCCGACCAGATCGAGCGCCATGTTGGCAAGCGCCAGATCTTCTTCGATGACCGGCGCGTGTCCGCACCACTCCGACAGGCGCTGACCGAGGATCAGGGCGTTGTCGCCGAGGCGCATCACGTATTCGATGTGTTCCGCTGAGGCGACAACGGTTTGGACTGAGGTTTGCGTCATGTCGTCCGCCATTACATGTGGTTAACTTCGTCGGGCAGCTGATAGAAGGTCGGGTGGCGGTAGATCTTGTCTTCCGCCGGATCGAACAGCTCGGGCTTGGCATCGGGGTCGGAGGCGACGATGTCGGAGGCCTTCACCACCCAGATCGACACGCCTTCGAGGCGACGGGTATAGACGTCGCGCGCCATCTGCAGCGCCATCTTTGCGTCCGGCGCGTGCACGCTGCCGCAATGCTTGTGGTCCAGGCCGTTACGGCTACGGATGAAAACTTCCCACAGGGGCCATTCCTTGCGTTCCATGTCTCTCACTCCTCAATGTGTGTGCTGTCGGGCCCGTGCTTTGCAGGCCCGCACTTCGATTCAGTTGCCGGATCAGGCAGCCTGACGCTCGCGTTCGGCCATCTTCTCGGCGTGGGCGATTGCGGCCTCGCGCACCCAGGCACCGTCGTCCCAGGCCTTGTTGCGTGCAGCCAGGCGATCGACGTTGCACTGACCATGACCACCGACCACGTTCCAGAACTCGTCCCAGTCGATCACGCCGAAGTCGTAATGACCGCGCGCCTCGTTCCACTTCAGTTCGGGATCGGGCAGGCTGACGCCGAGCACCTCGGCCTGCTTGACCGTGGCATCGACGAACTTCTGCCGCAGGTCGTCGTTGGAGATGCGCTTGATGCCCCAGCGTGCGGAGTCGGTGTGCACGCTGTCCTTGTCGTGCGGGCCGAACATCATGATCGACGGGAACCACCAGCGATCGACCGCGTCCTGCACCATCTCGCGCTGCTCTTCCGTGCCCTTCATCATCTGCAGCAGCAGGTCATAGCCCTGGCGCTGATGGAAGGACTCTTCCTTGCACACCCGCACCATGGCGCGGGCATAGGGGCCGTAGCTGCACTTGCACAGCGGGATCTGGTTCATGATCGCCGCGCCATCGACCAGCCAGCCGATCACGCCGATATCCGCCCAGTTGAGCGTCGGGTAGTTGAAGATCGAGCTGTACTTGGCCTTGCCCGAGAGCAGCGCCTCGGTCAGTTCGTCGCGCGACACGCCGAGGGTTTCGGCCGCCGCATACAGATACAGACCGTGGCCGCCCTCGTCCTGCACCTTGGCCAGCAGAATGGCCTTGCGCTTGAGGCTGGGTGCGCGGGTGATCCAGTTGCCTTCGGGCAGCATGCCGACGATCTCGGAGTGGGCGTGCTGGCTGATCTGGCGCACCAGGGTCTTGCGATAGGCCTCGGGCATCCAGTCCTTGGCCTCGATGAAGCCGCCGGCATCGATCTTGGCGTTGAACTCGGCCAGATACTCGGGGTTTTCGACCTTGCGCGGGCCCTTGGCGTCGCCGTCGGGAATGCTGAGTGACTGTGTATACATGGTGGACTCCTCGTGGGGTTCACAAGCGGCACAGCGGGATAGCTGGCCGCGGGAGATGCATTATTCTTTCGGCCTGCGATCGACGACGCGCTTGGCCTTGCCGACCGTGACCCGTTCGATCGAGAACGGCTCGCCAACCAC
Source organism: Parazoarcus communis (assembly GCF_003111645.1). Lineage (NCBI taxonomy): Bacteria > Pseudomonadati > Pseudomonadota > Betaproteobacteria > Rhodocyclales > Zoogloeaceae > Parazoarcus > Parazoarcus communis. Next base: position 3,524,000 of record NZ_CP022187.1, on the reverse strand, counting down.
GACCTTGCACGACACACCGATCAGGGCCTTGATGTGGTGGGTGAGCTCCTTGGCCAGCGCCTCTTTCTGCTCCGGATGCCGACCAACATTGGCCTCGGCGTTGACCTCGACCTTCACCGTCAGCGTGTCCATGTGGCCGTTCTTGTCGACCTCGAGCAGATACTGCGGCGCCAGCTTGGGCATCTTGCAGATCAGCTCCTCGATCTGGGTCGGGAACACGTTCACACCGCGGATGATCAGCATGTCGTCCGAGCGGCCGGTGATCTTGGCCATGCGGCGCATGCTGCGCGCAGTCGGCGGCAGCAGACGGGTAAGGTCGCGGGTGCGATAACGGATCACCGGCATCGCTTCCTTGCTCAGGGACGTAAAGACAAGCTCGCCTTCCTCGCCGTCCGGCACGACTTCGCCCGTTTCCGGGTTGATGATTTCGGGATAGAAATGGTCTTCCCAGATCGTCGGGCCGTCTTTGGTTTCGACGCATTCGTTGGCGACGCCCGGCCCCATGACTTCGGACAGACCGTAGATGTCGACCGCGTCGATCCCTGCACGTGCCTCGACCGCCAGGCGCATTGCCGGGGTCCAGGGCTCGGCACCGAAGATACCGATCCTGAGCGAGGTGCTCTTGGGGTCGATGCCCTGCGCTTCCATCTCGTCGAGGATGGTCAGCATGTAGGACGGCGTCACCATGATGATGCTGGGCTTGAAGTCCTGAATGATCTGGACCTGCTTCTCGGTCTGCCCGCCCGACATCGGGATCACCGTGCAGCCAAGACGCTCGGCACCGTAGTGCGCACCCATGCCGCCGGTGAAGAGACCATAGCCGTAGGAGATATGCACCATGTCACCAGGACGCCCACCCGAAGCGCGAATCGAGCGCGCCACGACGTTGGCCCAGGTGTCGATGTCCTTCAGCGTGTAGCCGACCACGGTCGGTTTGCCGGTGGTGCCGGAGGAGGCATGCACCCGCGCCACCTTGTTCATCGGCACGGCGAACATCCCGAACGGGTAGTTGTCGCGCAGGTCGTGCTTGGTGGTGAAGGGAAACTTCGCCAGATCCTCGAGCGTCTTCAGGTCGTCCGGATGCACGCCCTTGTCGTCGAACGCCTTGCGGTAGTGCGGCACGTTCTCATAGGCGTGACGCACGCTCCACTTCAGCCGCTCGAGCTGCAGCGCACGCAGTTCGTCGATGCTGGCCTTTTCGATAGGCTCGAGTTCGGGTGGGGAATATGTATTCACCGTCATTTTTGTCTCCTGCTCCTCTATGTCCGATCTGATTCTGGTGTTCTTGTATTTTTGTATTCGTTACAGCTCGACCACCGGCCGGCCCTTCATCCGGTACGACTTGCCGCGCATCACGGCGATCAGCTCGCCCGTCTGGTTCGTCACCGTGATGTCGTACACGCCGGTGCGGCCCGAGGCGGAGACTTCGCGCGCCTCGGCGCTCAACACGTCACCCGGACGGCCAGGCGCCATGAAGTCCACGCTGATGCCCGAAGCCACGGTCATCTCGTTGCCGCTGTTACAAGCATAGGCAAAGGCGGTATCGGCGAGCGTGGTGATGAATCCGCCGTGGCAGATACGAAAGCCGTTGAGCATGTCCTCACGCACGGTCATGGTCATGGTCGAGCGACCGGGCCCGACGTCAACAAAGGCCATGCCCAGACCACGTGCAGCCTGATCGCGCTCGAACATGCCGTCGCGCACGCGCTCGGCCAGTGCCTGCGGATCAAGACCGGCGCTCAGGTCACGATTCAACACTTCACTCATGAAAGCTGTCTCCGTTATGGCTTTTTCTCAGGATCAGCGGCGAGACGCGGTAGCGCTCCTCACCGTAATGCTCACGCAGGTTGTGCAGCACCCGCGCCACGAAGCGCACGCCGATCTGGTCCGCCCAGCTCAGCGGCCCTTTCGGATAGTTGGTGCCGAAGCGCATTGCAAGATCGATGTCGGCGGCGGAACCGATGCCTTGCAGCACCGCATCCGCACCCTCGTTGGCGAGCATGGCGACCGTGCGCAGACCGATCAGTCCGGCCACGTCGTCGATGCGCGACACTGTCAGACCAGCCTGCTGCAGCGTGCCGACCACCGCATGCCACGCGCCCAGACCGCAGTGGTCCGCGCGTGACAGCACAACGCGCGGCGTGGTGGCGTAATCGAGACACAGATCGAGCAGCACGAGATTGCTCAGCCCCTCTTCCGCCGTGCGCCGGGCTGCGGTGCGTCCGTCGCTCAGGGTCAAGCGCCCGCGGCCGATCTCCAGCCACCCGGCGGCGTCCGCCGGTCCGGCCTTGCGCGTCACCGCGACACCCGCGGCTTCCAGCCTGGCCAGCAGCGGCTCGGCCACACCGAGGCTGCCCACCGCAGTCACGCTACGCTCGGCCGTCGCGGGCGCCTCGGTCCTTGCCGCGGGTTTCGCGACGTCGGCGCCGTAGGCGTAGAAACCACGCCCGCTCTTGCGTCCGAGCCGTCCGGCCAGCACCAGATCGTACTGAATCAGGCTGGGCGTGAAGCGCTTGTCGCCGAAATAGGCATCGAACACCGAGCGCGTCACCGCGTAGTTCACATCGTGGCCGATCAGGTCCATCAGCTCGAACGGTCCCATCGGAAAACCACAGCATTCGCGCATCGCGGCGTCGATGGTGGCGGGCTCGGCTGCGCATTCGTTGAGCACCCGCAGTGCTTCGGCGTAGAAGGGCCGGGCCACCCGGTTGACGATGAAGCCGGGCGTGGATTTCGCATGCACGGCCACCTTGCCCCACGCCTTTGCGGTGGCGTACAGGGTGTTGGCCACTGCACGGTCGGTGGCGAGGCCGGAGACGATCTCTACCAGCTTCATGCGCGGCGCCGGATTGAAGAAGTGCAGGCCGGCAAGGCGCTCGGGACGGGCCAGCACTGCGGCCATCGCGGTTATCGACAGCGACGACGTATTGGAGGCAAGGATGGCCTCATCGCCGAGCAGGCTTTCGAGCTGCAGGAAGAGCTTCTGCTTGATGTCGAGGTTTTCGACAATGGCTTCGATCGCCAGGCCGGCATCGCTGGCGGCGTCCAGATCCGTCACAGCGGTCAGCCGCGCCATGGTCGCTTCACGCGCGGCGGAATCCAGCTTGCCTTTGGAGACCAGGAAATCGAGGTCCTTCGCGATCCCGCCAAGGCCCTTGTCAATGGCTTCGGCGCGGGTGTCGTACAGATACACCGGATGTCCGGCCAGCGCCGCGACATGGGCGATGCCCGCACCCATGGCGCCGGCACCGATGACCAGCACCTTTACATTCTTGTCAAGCGCCACGGCTCAGCTCCCCTTGAACTCGGGCACGCGCTTTTCCATGAAGGCGGCGACGCCCTCGCGGTAGTCGTGCGAGCGGCCGCAGTCGCGCATCATGTCGCGCTCGAGATCGAGCTGGGTGTCGAAGTCATTGGTGGAACTGGCCCAGATGGCCTTCTTGGTCTGAGCAAAGCCGAAGGTCGGCCCCTTGGCCATCTGTGCAGCAAGCGCCTGCACCGTGGGCATCAGCGCATCATCATCGACACACTTCCAGATCAGGCCCCAGGCTTCGGCCTGCTCGGCAGAGAGCTTGTCGCCCAGCATGGACAAACCCATGGCCCGCGCAGGGCCGAGCAGACGCGGCAGAATCCAGGTGCCGCCCGTATCGGGAATCAGGCCGAGCTTGCAGAAGGCCTGGATGAAGCTCGCCGAGCGGGCTGCAAACACCATGTCGCAGGCCAGCGCCAGGTTGGCACCGGCGCCGGCCGCCACGCCATTGACGGCGCAGATCACCGGCAGGTCGAGCTTGCGCAGCGTCGTCACTAGCGGCTTGTAGTTCTTCTCCACCGACGCGCCCAGATCAGGCGCCTCGCCGCCGGCCGCAACCGAACGGTCGGAGAGGTCCTGTCCGGCGCAGAAGCCACGGCCAGCACCGGTAATGAGCAGCACGCGCACCGAAGCGTCCGCCCGACCCGCCTTCACCTGTGCCAGCGCGGCACGCATCTCGCCATGCATCTGATCGTTGAAGCTGTTCAGACGATCGGGTCGGTTCAGGGTCAGTGTAGCCACGCCCGCTTCGATCTCGAGGCGAATGGTTTCACCGTATCCGGTTGCTGCGTTCATCTTGTCTCCTCCTGGCCTTGTCTTGCCCGGCGCGCTGGCGCACGCTGGGGATTGTTCTTTCCGGGGTCGAACCCCGGGGTCGGTACGACAACTGTTTTCGTTGTTTGACCGACCGGTCAATCAATAGTAGTCTTGATCCAGATCAAAAGACAAGCTTTTTTCACTTGCACTTTTTCTGCACCATCGAAGCATGTATCACCCCGCGCGGACCCGTCCGACGGCCCCAAAAAATCTGAGGAGACAAGGCATGACCCATCCGCTGTTCGAGAAGCACAAGGCCACCCTGGACGCAGCCATCGCCGCCATTCACGGTCGCGGTTACTGGACGCCCTTTCCCGAAATGCCCAGCCCCAAGGTCTATGGCGAAAGTGCGCCAGACGATGGCAAGAAAGCGTTTGAGGCCTGCCTCGGCAAGGAATTCGCGCTCGATCAGCCTGGCCAGACCGGCTGGCTCGCCACCGAACGGTCGCCCTATGGCATCGCCCTCGATGTGCGCTATCCCGTGTGCGACCCGGAGGCCCTGATTGCTGCCGCACAGGTCGCAATGGAAGGCTGGCGCAAGGTCGGTGCAGAAGGCCGTGTCGGCGTGTGCCTCGAAATCCTCGACCGCCTCAACAAGCGCAGCTTCGAGATCGCCCACGCGGTGATGATGACCACCGGTCAGGGCTGGATGATGGCCTTCCAGGCCGGCGGCCCGCATGCGCAGGATCGCGGCCTGGAAGCCGTTGCGTACGCATGGGACGAAATGAGCCGGGTGCCGGCCGAAACCATCTGGGAAAAGCCGCAGGGCAAGAACCCGCCGCTGAAGATGAAAAAGCACTACGAGATCGTCGGCCGCGGCGTTGGCCTGGTCGTCGGCTGCGGCACCTTCCCGACCTGGAACACCTACCCCGGCCTGTTCGCCACCCTGGTCACCGGCAACCCGGTCATCATCAAGGCCCACAGCAATTCCATCCTGCCGGCAGCGATGACGGTGAAGATCGCGCGTGAAGTGCTGAGCGAAGCCGGCCTCGACCCCAACCTGGTGTCGCTGGCCGTGGTCGAGAAGCGCGCCGCCACCCAGGCGCTCGCCACCCACCCCGCAGTGAAGTCGATCGACTTCACCGGCAGCAACGTCTTCGGCCAGTGGCTGATCGACAACGCCCGCCAGGCCCAGGTGTATGCCGAACTCGCAGGCGTGAACAACGTCGTCATCGAATCCACCGACAGCTACAAGGCGATGATGCGCAACCTCGCCTTCACCCTGAGCCTGTACTCGGGCCAGATGTGCACCACCACCCAGGCCATCCTGGTGCCGGCCGGTGGCATCGACACCGACCAGGGTCACAAGTCCTTTGACGAAGTCGCCGCCGACCTCGGCGCCGCAATCGACAAGTTCCTCACCGACCCGGCGGTCGCGACCGCCGTGCTCGGCGCCATCCAGTCCGAAGCCACCCTCGGCCGCATCGCCGAAGCCGGCGAATACGGCAAGGTGGTGCTGGCTTCCAGGAAGGTCGAGCATCCCGACTTCCCGCAGGCCGAAGTCCGAACCCCGGTGCTGCTCACCTGCGACGCGGCCGACGAAAAGAGCTACATGGAAGAGCGCTTCGGCCCGGTCAGCTTCGTGGTCAGGGTCGCCGACGGCGCCGCAGCCATCGCCCTGTCGGAACGCATCGTCAAGGAACACGGCGCGCTCACCGTCGGCCTGTACTCAAGCAAGCAGGACGTCATCGACGCCATGACCGACGCCAGCCTGCGTGCCGGCGTAGCCCTGTCGATCAACCTCACCGGCGGCGTGTTCGTGAACCAGTCCTCAGCCTTCTCCGACTACCACGGCGTAGGCATGAACCCGGCTGCAAACGCGAGCTACTCCGACAGCGCCTTCGTAGCCAACCGTTTCCGCGTCGTACAACGCCGCTACCACGTAGAGTAAGACCACGGCGAACTGGGTCAGAGCCTTCAGCAATTCAGGCTTTTCGCTCTTACCCAGATCACGAGCCCACGCTCACGGCGCCCAGCCGTGGCGCGGGCGGCCCGGCGGCAACTTCTGTTGTGCCGAGCGGAGGACCTGCGCAGGGGAAACAAGGCGGTGCATGTCTGAGTCCGGCGCAGCCGGGCGAGTTTGCATCGCCTCCCCTGCGCAGGTTCGCAGCGAGGGCAGCCGAAGGCCACGACAGCAGGCGCCGACGGACCGCCCGCGCCGCGGTTGGGCGCCAGGCACGAACCAGAATACGCAACAATCCAGCACTGCCGCATAGAAGAGCAGAAGACGAGACCAGGAGACACCCAATGCCCTGCTACGAAATCGACGGCCTCAAACCCGTCATCCACCCCACCGCCTTCGTCCATCCCGATGCCGTTCTGATTGGTGACGTCATCGTCGGCCCGCGCTGCTATGTCGCCCCGCTCGCCTCGCTGCGCGGCGACTTCGGCCGCATCGTGCTGGAAGAAGGCAGCAACATCCAGGACACCTGTGTCATGCACGGCTTCCCCGGCACCGACACCGTGATCGAAGTCGATGGCCACGTCGGCCACGGCGCAGTGCTGCATGGCTGCCGTGTCGGTCGCAACGCCCTGATCGGCATGAACGCCGTCATCATGGACAACGCCAGCATCGGCGAATCGAGCATCGTCGCCGCCTGCGCCTTCGTCAAAGCCGGCATGGAAATCCCCGCGGGGAAACTGGTCGCCGGCATGCCCGCAAAGATCATGCGTGACCTGTCGGAACAGGAGATGAACTGGAAAGTCGACGGCACCCGCTGCTACCAGGACCTGACCGTGCGCAGCCTCGCCACACTCAAGCCCTGCGAGCCGCTAACCGAGATGGAAGCCGGGCGCAAGCGCTTCGAGTTCGAGGGCGTCGTTCCCCTCATCGACGCCAAGAAAGGCAGCTGAAGGCCGCCACAATGGCCGCCGCACCCGACTATGCTTAGTTCAGCAGGCGGGCCGACCGACCTCGGCCGCCCGCCTCGCCCCGCACACGGGAGCTGCGCATGGACGGGATTTTCATCAGCTATCGCCGCGAGGACTCATCGGGTTACGCAGGCCGCCTCTATGACCGGCTCGCGGCCCGCTTCGGGCGTGAGCGCGTGTTCATGGATGTCGAAGGCATCGACCCCGGCACCGACTTCATCGACGCCATCGACAGCGCGGTCGCCTCATGCACCGTCCTGCTGGTGCTCATCGGCCCCAAATGGCTGGGCGAGGACATCGGCAACGACAGTCGCCGCATCGACGACCCCCACGACTTCGTCCGCCTCGAGACCGCCGCCGCGCTGAGACGCAAGATCCGCGTGCTGCCGGTGCTGGTCAATGATGCGGAAATGCCCGGCGAAAATGCGCTCCCGCCCGACCTCAAGGCGCTCGCACGACGCCAGGCCATCGAGATCAACCACAAGCAGTGGGATGCATCGACCGGCGAAGTCCTGAAGGCACTCGATCGCATCTTCGGTACCGACAAGCCGCGCTGGCGCCTGCCGGCGATCATCGGAGCGACCTGCGTCGCGCTCGCAGCGGGTGGCTGGCTGTCATGGCAGAAGCTGGCGATTGACGACACCACACGCCCGCCCAGCAGCGTTCGCGAACCGGGAGACGCAGTCACCGACCACTCCACCCCCACCCTGCTCGCCGCAGCGGAACCGCCTGCCCCTGCGCCCCCGGCAGCCGCCACCGGCGGGGCCAGCGCGGGCACACAGCCACCAGCGGAAGCCCCCGCCGAGCCGGCGGTCACTGCACCGGTCGCCGCACCGCCAGCCGCAGCTGCTGCCCCGGCCCCCGCAGCACCCACCCCCGCAGCAAAGCCCCGCGAAACCACTGCGCCGCCAAAGCAGCCTGCACCCAGGCCCGCGCAAGCCACCAAACCCGCCGTCACGATCAAGCCAAAGCCCGAAGCTGCCGCGCCCCAGCCTGCGATCGTCACCCGGCCTGAAGCAGCGCCAAAACCGGCTCCTGCGCGCCCGGCGCCGGAAGCCGTCGACAGCCGCCTGCCGCGCGCGGGCGAAAGCTGGGTCTATCGCACGCGCGGACTGTGGGCAACCAGCCCGAAACGCACCGTCGTCGTCACCGTAAGCGCGCAGGACGGCACCGCAGTCACCGAACGCATGCAGGACACCGAGCCATCCCCCGGGCCTGCCGGCAGTCAGGTCAGATGGCGCGGCAGCGAAGCACACATTGCCCATGCAGGCGGTCTCGGCAGCGAGTTCAGTCCCTTCATCGGCGCCTTCACCGAGTTGCGGGAGGATATGTCATGGCGCGGCATTCCGACCCCCGATCTCGATGGCAACTGGGGCGGCTGGTACGGCACAGGCGAAGTGATCGGACGTGAAACCGTCCGCGTACCGGCCGGCAGCTTCGACGCCTGGAAGGTCGAAGTCTGGAGCACCCGCCACGCCACCGGGGGTCCGACCATCGCCGGACTCGAACCGGTGCGGATTCACTTCCTGATCTGGTATGCCCCAGGCGAGAAACGCTACGTGAAGATGCAGCGCACACTGGCCTCCGCACTTGGCCGCGATCTGGAGAAGGACACCGTTGAACTGGTCAGCAGCTCGCCATGAGAATAGGCTTGCAGGAGATTGACACCAAAACAGAGCCTATGACTTTCGAACGAGAAACACGCAGCGCGACAGTGCTGCAGTCCACCGGCAACCTGTTTGCCGACCTTGGCGCCCCCGAAGGTGGTGAAAAGTTTCTGCCGCTGCTGCAGACCGACACCACCTGCGTCGAACGCATCGCCTCCCACGGCAGCGCGAGCCCACCCGGCTTCTGGTACGACCAGCCCGACGACGAGTGGGTCATGATCGTGACCGGTAGCGCGGAGCTCGCTTTCGATGACGACAGCCGCATGTCCATGCGACCGGGTGACTGGGTGACCATCCCCGCCCATTGCCGCCATCGCGTCGAATCCACCGCACCCGACACCGTCTGGCTCGCCGTCCATGTCCGCCACCTGCCCGCAACAGTGTCCTGCGCCTGAGGCTGGGCCGCACCGGCTCCCCGCCGCGACGCAGGCCTGACCCGCCTTCAGCGCTGCGGACCGAGCTCGCTGAGCGAGAGCTCCCACCGGCTCAGGGCATGGCGCAGCAAGGTCTGCTCAGGTTGCGTAATCCGCCCGTCCGCCTTCGACAGCACCAGCATGGCCTGGCAGGTAAGAGCCCGCAGGGACGGATCGGTGACGCGATCGAGCATGTGCTCAACCTGTTCAAGGTCCAGCAGGCGCATGGCCTCTGCACTGCCGCCACGTGCCAGCAGCTGCTGACAGTGGTCGATGACGGCCTGAATCAGCACGTCGCGGGGAATCCCGAGCAGCGCGGCGATATCGTGCCTGTCGAGCGCCTCCACCTCGCGGTTGGCGAGCTCTCCGTCCGAGATCAGGGTCAGCGCGACCAGACGTGCGGCAATCGTGCGTTGTTCGTTCAGCGGGATATTCATCGAAAGTATCTCCATTAAATGTCGGACGGTTCGACCCCGCCCCCGTGCGCCGGGTTCAACGCGTCCACTTACATCCCCAGGAACAAGGACATGTGGCGTAAGGCACGGGTCGATGCATGCCGACACATGTATAATTCGCGGGCTTCTGTCAGGCGAGCAGTTTCCCGCACCGGCCGCCTGTCGCGCGACACATCTTGAGCCTCGGCCACCCCTGTCAACATTCGGTCCGTCCGACCTCCTGCACCAGAACCACCATGTCCGCATCAGGCCCCGCTCCCGGCTTCCGCCCGTTTCTCCGTCACCTCGCCCTGAGCGCATGCGTGCTGGTGCTGGGCGCCTGCGCCACTGCGCCACAGCGCCCGCCAGATCTTCAGCGCGGCGACTTCCGCTATGCAATCGAGCGCGCCCGCTGGCTGATCGAGCAGGAGATGGCGGACAACAGGGTCACCGGACTCTCCGTCGCACTGGTCGACGACCAGCGCGTGGTCTGGTCCGAGGGCTTCGGCTACGAAGACGCCGAGCGCGAGATTGCCGCCACGCCGGACACCCCTTACCGGCTCGGGTCGATCGCCAAGGTGCTCACGGCAACCGCAGCCATGCAGCTTGCAGAAGAGGGCCGCATCGACATCGACCGTCCGCTGCGGGACGCGCTGCCCGCATTTTCGGTGCGATCGCGCTTCGACAATGCTGCGCCGATCACCCCCCGCAACATCATGCATCACCACTCCGGCCTGCCCGCCAACCACCTGAGCGGCATGCTGACCACCTCGGCACCTGCGCCCTTCACCAGCCTGGTGGACGCGGTGCGCAACGAATACGTCGCCTATCCGCCCGAGTTCATCTTCGGCTACTCCAACCTCGCGGTGAGCCTGCTGGGCGCGGCAATCGAGCATACCGCCGGCATCCCCTTCGGTGAGCATCTGCAACAGCGCCTGCTGAACCCGCTGGGCATGGTGAATACGCGCTTCGAGTCGAAGCCTGCGCTCAAGGTCTACAACAGGCACGAGGAGATCGACGCACTGGCGCTGCGCGACCTGCCCTCCGGCGGGCTGGTATCGAACGTCGACGACATGAGCCGCTTCATGCGCTGGGTGTTTGCCGACGGCCGTGCCGGCGGGCAGCAGTTGCTCGGCGCCGACAGCCTTGCCGAAATGCTGCGCCCGCAGAACGCGCATGTTCAGCTCGACATGGGCTTTCGCGTCGGGCTGGGCTGGCTGCTGTCGGGCATCGAGATCCGCAACGCGGGCACCGTTGCCAGTCACGGCGGCACCCTGCTCGACTCCCACAGCATGATGGTGGTGCTGCCCGAGCACAAACTCGGCATCATCGTCGCATCCAATTCAGCTACCTCGCAGGGCGTGGTCAAGACCGTCGCCACCGAGGCGCTGAAGCTGGCCCTCGAAGCCAAGGCCGGCATCGTTCAGCCCGAGCCGGTGCCGGCCTCCAGCGCCGACGTGGCCCTGCCACCGGAACAGCTCGCACGCTACTCGGCGTGGTACGACTCGATGGTCGGGCTGGTCAGGGTGCGGCCGGGTGACGATGCGCTCGACGCCAGCGTGATGGGCCATACGCTGCAACTGAAGCCGCGTCCGGCCGGGCAGTTTGGTCTGCGCTACAAGCTGTTCGGCATGATCCCGGTGCAGGTCAGCGCCTTCGATGGCATCCGCGTCTCGATGAAGAAGGTGGCAGACCGCGACGTGCTGGTGGGGCACTTCGGCGACGACACCATGCTCGTCGGCGAGCGCCTGAAGCCCGCCCCCGTGCCGCAGCGTCTGCTCGACTATGTCGGCGAATACCGCATCGTCGGCCAGAAGCTGGGGATCATGCCCGACCGCCTCGCCCTGCGCCTCGAGGACGGCTTGCTGGTCGGCGAGTGCAGCTTCTCCGAGCTTCCCGGCTTCGTGCTGCGCATCGGCCTCAACCCGATCTCGGACACCGAACTGCTGGTTTCGGGGCTTGGCACCGGCAAGGGCGAAACCATCCTCGCCACCAGCGCGGGCAAGGAGAAGGTGCTGCTGTTCTCCGGTCTCGAACTGCACAAGATCACCAACTGACCGGCCCTGCCAGTGAAGAACGTTCTCGTTGTCCATTATTCGCAGAGCGGCCAGCTGTCGGATGTTGTGTCCGCGATGCTGCGCCCGCTCGAGGACGCCGGCGTCCGGGTGCACCAGGAAGTCCTGCGCCCGCAGACGCCCTTCCCCTTCCCGTGGCCCTTCTTCCGCTTCCTCGACGCCTTTCCCGAGTCGGTGCGCCTCGATCCGCGGCCGAATCTGCCGCTGACGGTGGCGCCGGACACCGATTTCGACCTCGTGATCCTGGCCTGGCAGGTGTGGTACCTGTCGCCCTCGCAGCCGGTCACCGCCTTCCTGCAAAGCGACGAAGGCAAGCGCCTGCTGGCGGGAAAGCCGGTGGTCAGCGTGGTCGCCTGCCGCAACATGTGGATGACGGCCTACGACAAGCTCGTAACGCTGCTCGGTGCCGCCGGCGCGCACCTCACGGATCACGTCGCCTTCACCGACAACGCCCACCCGCTGGCAACCTTCATCACCACGCCGCGCTGGATGTTCACCGGCCGCCGCGACCGTTTCTTCGGCCTGCCTGCCGCCGGGGTCACGCCAGCCGAGGCTGCTGCTGCAGCACGCTTCGGCCATGCGCTGGTCACGGCGCTGGCGCGGGACGAGGAGCGCAGCGGGGCCCCGATGCTCACCGGCCTGCGCGCCGTCAGCGTCAATCCGCGCCTGGTGGTCAGCGAACGCGCCGGGCAGCGCGCCTTTCGCGTGTGGTCCGGCTTCGTACGCCTGTTCGGCAAACCGGGACAACTGCGCCGGGTGCCGGCGCTCGCGCTGTTTGTGACCTACCTCATCGTCCTGATTATTACGGTGGTACCCTTGAGCCTTGTGCTGCAGCGCAGCTTCGCACCCCTGCTCCGGAACCGCCTCGATGCGCTGCGCGCGCGCTACGAACAGCCCTCCGGTTCGGGCAACGCACGCATGACCGAACATGACTGAACCCCGCTCCGTATATATCACCGCCACGGCCACCTGCCTGCCCAATGCCCCCGTCGACAACGAGGCTATCGAGTCGGTACTTGGCCGCATCGGCGAACGGCCTTCGCGTGCCCGCCGCATCGTGCTGCGCAACAACGGCATCCGCCAGCGCCACTACGCCATCGACCCCGCGACCGGCGCAGCCACCCACAGCAACGCCGGCATGACGGCCGAGGCCATTCGCGGACTGGCGACAGACGGATTTGCGCTCGACGACATCGAATGCCTTGCCACCGGCACCTCGCTGCCCGACCAGCTCATGCCCAATCACGGTGTGATGGTGCACGGCGAACTCGGCAACCCCGCATGTGAAGTCGTCAGCACCGCAGGCATCTGCCTTGCCGGACTCGCCGCGCTCAAGTATGGCTGGCTGTCGGTGCTCGCCGGCAACACGCGCAACGCCGTCACCACCGGCTCCGACCGCCCCTCGGCGGTGCTGCGCGGGAGCAGTTTCGAGGCCGAGAACGAGCACCGCGTGGCCGCACTCGAGCGTCACCCCGAGATCGCATTCGAGAAGGACTTCCTGCGCTGGATGCTGTCCGACGGCGCCGGCGCCTTCCTGCTGCAGGATGCACCGCGCACCGGTGCACGCGCACTGCGCATCGACTGGATCGAGCTCTCGTCGCAGGCCCACGCCCAGCCGGTGTGCATGTATGCCGGCGGCGAGCGCGACGAAGACGGCAGACTGCAGGGCTGGGCCGGGTACGCGCCCGAGGCCTGGGGCAAGGAGTCGATCTTCGCCATCAAGCAGGACGTGCGTCTGCTCAACGAGCAGGTGGTCGCAAGCACGCTCGAAGCGCCGCTGCGCCGGCTGATCGAGCGTCGCCAGCTCCGCGCCGACCGGATCGACTGGTTCCTGCCGCACATGTCCTCGCACTATTTCCGCGACCAGATCGCCGACTGCCTGCGCGGGCTCGGCCTGCCGATCGCCCCCGAGCGCTGGTTCACCAACCTCGCGACCCGCGGCAACACCGGCGCGGCCTCGATCTACATCATGATCGACGAACTGCTGCGCAGCGGCCGCCTGAGCGAAGGCGAGCGCCTGCTGTGCTTCGTACCCGAAAGCGGCCGCTTCTCCAGCGGTTTCATGCACCTGACCGTGGTCTGACGATGGACGCAAACGAAGTTCCACAGGAAGGCAACGCCACCCTCGGCGGCCACCGCAAGGCCATGTACGCGCGCGGCGCCGACGGCCGCATCGGCATCGTGCCTTCGAGCGGCTGGGAGGCCGAGGAAATCGTCACCCTGCAGGCGGTGGAAGACCTCGACCGTCTTGCGGCGGACGCGCGCAAGCGGGCACGTGCAGGCAGCACGTCGCCGCTTGAGTACCACATGTACAAGGCACGCATGGATCTCACCCTGCTGTCCCAGATCAGCGGCATCTGGGCATGGCGGGTGCGCCGTCACCTGCGCCCGGACATCTTTGCCCGACTGCGTCCTGCCCTGCTCGCACGTTACGCCGAGGCGCTGGGCATCAGCGTCGACCAGCTCAAGGGGGTGGATTGAATGCAGGACACCCCAAACACGTTCAGCCACCAGCACGCCTCGCACTGCGAGAGCGGCGTGATGTCGGCCATCGTGCGCCACTACGGCCTGCCCCTGTCCGAGCCGATGGCGCTCGGCCTGTCTTCGGCCGTGTCCTTCGCCTACCTGCCCTTCATCAAGCTCGGCGGCCTGCCGCTGGTGGCCTACCGCATGCCGCCGCGCGCAATCATCCGCGGCCTGCAGAAACCGCTTGGCATCCGCATGCGCACCGAAACCTTCCGCTCCACTGAACGTGGCGAAGCACGGCTCAACAGCCTGCTCGACGAGGGCAAGGTGGTCGGCCTGCAGACCTCGGTGTTCTGGTTGCCGTATTTCCCCGACGACATGCGTTTTCACTTCAACGCCCACAACGTGCTCGCCTATGGCCGCGACAGCGCCAGCGGCGAATACCTGCTGTCCGACCCGGTGTTCGAAGAGCCGGTGCGCTGCGCACCGGCCGACCTCGCCCGTGCGCGCTTCGCCCGCGGCGTGCTCGCGCCCAAGGGCCTGCTCTACTACCCGGAAACACGCCCGAGCGAGCCCGACTGGCGCAAGGCGATTCCTGCAGCCATCCGCAAGACGGTGCGCATCATGCTGCGCGCGCCGATTCCGCTGATCGGCATTCGCGGCATGGAGCGGGTGGCGCGCGCCGTCGAGCGCCTGCCCGCGACTGGCGATCTGCAGAAATCCAAGCTCTTCGTCGGCCACCTGGTGCGGATGCAGGAGGAAATCGGCACCGGTGGCGGCGGTTTCCGCTACATGTACGCCTCCTTCCTCGAAGAGGCCGCCAGCCTCGCGGCGCGTCCGGCGCTGGCCGAACTGGCCGGCGAACTGGTCGAGATCGGCGACGGCTGGCGTGAGTTCGCGCTCGCCACCGCGCGCATGATCCGCGACCGCGACCCCTTCGATCCGGCCCGTCTGGCCGCCCTGCTGCGCCAGCAGGCGGCCCGCGAAAAGACCTTCTTCGGCAGCCTCGACCGCGCCATCCAATGATCGCCATCGAGCGCATCAGCCATCGTTATCGCAGCGCCAGCACGGCTGCCCTCGATGCCATCACGCTCGATGTCGGACGCGGCAGTCTGTTCGGCCTGCTCGGCCCCAACGGCGCGGGCAAGACCACGCTGATCTCGCTCATCGCCGGCCTCATCGCCCCGCAGCAGGGGCAGATCAGGGTCAGCGCTCAGACGCTGTCGGACTTCCGCCGCGCCCGCCCCAACGCGATTGCCCTGGTACCGCAGGACTACGCCTTCTACCCCATGCTGACGGTCACCGAGAACCTCGCCTTCTTTGCCGGGGTGCAGGGGCTGGACCGGCATCAGCAGAAAGCCCGCAGCAGCGAGGCCATCCGTTTCGCCCGCCTCGAGAGCGTCGCCAGACAGCTTGCCGGCGAACTCTCCGGCGGCTTGCGCCGGCGGCTTAACCTTGCCATCGGCCTGCTCGGCGACCCCGCGCTGCTGCTGCTGGATGAGCCCACCGTCGGTGTCGATCCGCAGTCACGCCACTTCCTTCTCGACGCCATCCGCGACCTGCGCGACGCCGGCAAGACGGTGATCTACACCAGCCATTACATGGATGAGGTCGAAGCCATCTGCGACCGTATCGCCATCATCGACCACGGCCGGGTGCTCGCCAGCGGCACGCTGGCCGAGGTGCTCGGTGCCGGCGAGTCGCAACTGCTGCTCCGCCTCGACCGCGATCTGCCACAGCCGCTGCTCAAGCGCTGGGAGGCAGCGCATACGGTCACGACGCAGGGCGCGAACAGCATCTGCCTGACCCCGGTCCCTGCCGCCGCGCTGCCGCAGATCCTGCGGGATCTCGCCGCGCACGGGCTCACGCCGCTGGCCCTGAACCACGGCCAGCAGAACCTCGAGCAGGTGTTCATGCACCTGACCCGGCGTTCGCTGCGGGACTGAACAATGACTGCAGCCCGCGCCCTGATCCGGCTAGCCGCCCTGTGGCGCAAGGAAGCGCTTGCGCTGCTGCGCGATCGTCACGGGCTGGCCGCCCTGTTCCTGATGCCGGCCATCTTCATCCTGGTGATGTCGATGGCACTGCGCGACGCCTTCGTACCCGGCGTACCCGCCGATCTGGGCTACGCCATCGTCGACCTCGACCGCAGCGAAGCCTCGCAGGCGCTGGAGGGACAGCTCGCCGGCATCGACCTGCTGCGGGAGTTCGGCACCCTGGACAGCGAGCAGACCGGGCGCGAAGCGGTGGCGGACGGTCGGATTGCCTTCGTACTCGTGGTGCCGCGAGGCTTCGAACACGCGCTTGGCAGCGCCGCCAGCGCAGGCCATGAAGCGGCAGGCGTGCGCCTGCTCGCCGACCCCACGGTGCCGCTGGCCGTGCGCAACGGCTTTCGCCAGCAGGTCGAAGCCGAACTCACCCGCCTGCAACTGAGCACCCTGCTCGCGCGCATCGGGCGCAGCCTGTTGATCCCCGAACTGCGCGACGTGGCGGGCAAGGCACCACCCCTTCCGGTCGTGGTCGAAGCCGTTCGCAAGCCCACGCTCGCCGACGGGTCGGAAAGCGCCGCCCCCCTGCCTTCATCGGTGCAGCAGAACGTGCCTGCATGGCTGATCTTCTCGATGTTCTTCGTCGTGGTGCCGATCTCTGCCGTCTTCATCGCCGAGCGCCAGCACGGCACGCTGCAGCGCCTGGCCACGCAGCAGGTGTCCTTCGGCCTGATCCTCGCCGGCAAGCTGCTGCCCTTCTTTGTCGTCAATCAGGTGCAGGCGGTGCTGATGGTGCTGGTCGGACGCTATCTCGTACCGCTCGCCGGCGGCGAAGCCCTCACCCTGCCCACGGGCGCCGCCTCGCTGCTCGCGCTGTGGCTGATGAGCGCGGCGGTCAGCGTCGCCGCCGTGGCCTGGGCCCTCCTGATTGCCAGCAGCGCGCGCAGCACCGAGCAGGCCACCGTGATCGGCGGTGTCGGCAACATCCTGATGGGTGCGATCGGCGGCATCATGGTGCCGAAATTCGTCATGCCGTCCGGCATGCAGCCCCTGACCGACCTGTCGCCGATGGCATGGGCGCTGGACGGCTTTCACCGCGTGATGTTGCGCGGCGGCGCCATCGCCGACGTCCTCGGCCCCGCCGCCGCACTGCTATCCTTCGGCCTCGCGGCGCTGGCCGTCGCGATCCTGCTGAACCGGCGCGCCCTGCGCGCGCTCCGCTGACGAGCCAAGATGAACGATCTCAAACATGCGATCAAGCAACTGATCGTCGATGCCTGTGACAAGGACTGCGACCCGGCGTCGATCACCGACGACGAAATCCTGTTCGGGCCCGAAGCACCGCTGGCGCTGGATTCGCTCGACGCCCTGCAGCTGTCGATGGCCATCCAGAAGAAATACGGCCTGCGCCTGACCGACAGCAAGGAGACACGCCGCATCCTCTCCAGCGTCAGCAACCTGGCCGAACAGCTCGACGCCTTCATCGCCAGCCGCCCATGACGCGGACCGTGCGGATAGCCGCCGTCGCACACTGCTCGACGCTGGGCCAGCGCGCGCACGAGGCCGCCGCCGCACTCGCGCGCCCGGCCTGCGCCCCCGGCGAACGCAAGGTACTCGGCGAAGCCTGGCCCTGGTTCGCAATGGCGGTGGATGACGCCGACTGGAGCGCCCGCGCATGCACCGCCATCACCCGCGTGGGCAGCGACCTTGCGCAAGCCCTGCCGGCAGCGGACTGGGCCGGCACGCCATTGTTCGTCGCCTCATCCTCGCTGCAGATGGGGGCGCTCGAGCACGCCGCGCGCACGCGAGGCGCGATCGACATGCCGGCCGATGCCGCGGCCTTCCCGCAGCAGGTCGCCGACTGGCTCGGCATTGCGGGTACGCCATGGACGGTGTCCACCACCTGCACCTCGGGCTTTGCCGCGATCGATGCCGCAGCCAGCCTGATCCGCCAGGGCGTGATCGACCGCGCCCTCGTCATCGGTATCGAGCTGGCCAACGACACCACGCTGGCAGGCTTTGCCGGACTCGGCCTGCTCGCGCGCCAGGCGGGCGAAAAGGGCCTGGTGCTCGGCGAAGCGGTGGCCGGCGTGCTGTTGAGCGCGAACGCAGACAGCGGCTGGGAGCTTGCCGCCTGCCGCCTTGGCGTCGATGGTCATTCACCCACCGGCCCCGCGCCCGACGGCCGGGTGATTCGCGCCACCATGAATGCGGCACTGGCCGATGCCGGACTGCGCGCCGACGACATCGACCTGCTCAAGCTGCACGGCGGGGATCTCGCCGCCACCGCCGAGGCCGAAAGCTGCGCAGTGAGCGCGGTGTTCGGCGACGCCCGCCCGTCCACCATCAGCTTCAAGCACCGTCTCGGGCACACGCTGGGCGCAAGCGGCGTGGCCGAGCTCAGCCTGCTGCTGGCGGTGCTGGATGGCCGGGCGCAGCCACCCCGGCACCTCCTGCTCAATCTCGTCGGCTTCGGCGGCAGCATTGGCGCCCTCGTGCTCAGGGCGTCGCCAGCCGCCACGTCGGCGCAGACGAAGGAACCGTGCACGGATGAGGGCACACGGCCCATCGCCGCACACGAATGCGCCCGCATCGCGCTCGCACTCGACAGCGCAGAACTGAACGCGCGTGCGCGCGCCGTTGCCGCTGCGATCTCCGCACCGCCGCTGCGCCGCGCCGGCGCGCTCGCCGAACTGTGCCTCGCAGGGGTCGATGCCTGTGCCCCACCGGATGAGCATGCCGGCTCCACCGCGATCCTCGTCGCCTCGCGCAGCGGCCCGCGCCAGGCCTTTGCGCGCGTGCTCGAAGACCTGTGCCTGCGCAGCGAAGCGCCCATGCCCTTCGATTTTCTCGCCACCCAGGCGGTGCTCGCCGCCCTGCCCGTGCAGAAGCGCCTGCCCGGACTGGATGCCTTCTATTACCTGCCCGGCACGGACGACAGCGCCCTGCTGTGGCAGCGCATGGCGCAGCTCGCCAGTGCCTGGCTTGCCTGTGGCCGCCATCGCCATGTGCTGATCGGCATCGTGGAACCGGGCGCGGCGCAGCATCGCTGCGAATGGCGTCGCCTCGGCGGCTGAAACCACGCTTTCGCGCGGCCTGCAGTGATCAGGCCCTGCCTAGACGGATGAATTGATTGCATATTTTTCCAGCGCGGGGACATATAACCCTTATCTGGACACTGGAAATGCCGCACAATCCGGGTAGAACAAGCCTGCCTTCGGGCACCGCCAACACAGAGAGCTCCGAACATGCGCGTAACCCTCGTTCATCCCGCCGGGTTCAACTTCGTGCCCGGGCAGCCCGATTTCTCGGTCCTCGCCAATCGCATGGCGCCAATCGGCATCCTGCAACTGGCTTCGTGGCTGGAGAAACACGGCCACCCCACCCAGCTCCACGACTGCCTCGGGCCTTACGCCCCCCCGTCGCTGGAAGCCAACATCGAGCAGATTCTCGCCACAAAGCCTGAACTGGTCGGCTTTTCCGCAACCACCTCGGGTTTCATGGATGCGGTGGACATGGCCGCCGAGATCAAGCGCAGGCATCCGCACATCAAGACCTTTTTCGGCAACGTCCATGCCTCGTCGGTAGGCGGACCGCTGCTCGACCACTTCCCCGAGATCGACTACCTGTGCATCGGCGAGGGCGAAGGCGCCATTCTGGATGTGGCCGAAGGCATGGCCGACAAGGACATCGCCAACATCATCTACCGTGACGGCGGCGGCAACATCGTGATCAACCCGCGTCGTGCGCGTATCCTCGACCTCGACGAACTACCCTTCCCCGCCTACGAGAAGCTCGCCGGCTTCCCGCATGGCTACCACCTGCCGCTGTTCTCCTACGAGAAGCGCTGGGGCGCGACCATGATCACCTCGCGTGGCTGCCCCTACACCTGCTCGTTCTGCGACCGCACGGTGTATGAGCGCCTGTACAAGTACAACTCGGCGCAGTACGTGCACGACCACATCCGCCACCTGCGCGACAACTTCGGCGTGCATCACATCAACATCTACGACGACCTGTTCACCGCACACAAGAAGCGCATCCACGAACTGTGCGAACTGCTCATCTCCCAGCCGCTCGGCGTGGATTTCAACTGTGCGATCCGCACCGGCCACACCTCGGACGAAATGCTCGCCCTGCTCAAGCGCGCTGGCGCGCTGATGGTGTCGATGGGCATCGAGTCGGCCGATCCGGCGATGATGGAAAGACACAAGACCGGCGTCACCCTGGACGCAGTCAGGAAGACCGTCGAGCAGATCCATGCCGCCGGCTTGCGCGCCAAGGGCCTGTTCATCTTCGGCCTGCCGGGCGAAACGCCCGAAACCCTGAAGGCGACCAGCGACTTCATCCTCTCGCTCGATCTCGACGAGATGAACATGACCAAGTTCAGCCCGATGTACGGCGCACCGATCTGGGACGAATGCGTGTCCGGCGCCGAGGGCGAGTTCGACGAGGACTGGCGCCTGATGAACTGCCTCAACTTCGTGTTCAAGCCCAAGGGCTTCGAATCGCGCGAAGAAATGGACGCACTCTACAACTGGCATGTGCGCCGCTACTACGACAGCAAGCCCTACCGCCGCCGCTTCTCGAAGAAGCTGTGGCAGCACCGCTGGAGCCTGTGGCACGTGGTACGCCACCTGCCGCAGATCATCCAGGCCGCGCGCTACTTCAGCGCCGGCAAGGCCGAACTCGAAGCCGCCAAGCACAGCTTCGCACCACACCCGCGCCAGCCACGCGGCCTGTCGCCCTTCCTCAGCCCCGAACTGCAGGCCGATGCGATTGCCGCGATGTCGCCGGTCAAGGTGTCGCGCAAGCCCAGGCCACAGCTTCCGCCCTCAGCCGGCCGCATCATCGAGATCGCGCAGTCGGCCTGAGTCCGGGTGGAAACATCAGGTAAATCCGGGCCTTGCCCCCTGTCACTGGCGCCACAAAAAAGCGAAAATTCACCCTTGGCGCCAGACGCCAGTTAACATTCCCCCTTTGCACCCGTCGCGACCCGACGGCCAGCCCGCGCGCAGGCCATCACGAAGCGCACCGGGACCGAACGTTTCTGCCAGTTGATCCATGATGACCGACACCACATCCTCCTCCGCTGATGCTGCACTGCTGACCGAAGTCGCGGAGCTGATCGTTTCTTCCCTCAACCTCGAGATCGCCGCCGGCGAGATCGAAGCCGATGCGCCGCTGTACGGCGAAGGGCTGGGGCTGGATTCGATCGACATCCTTGAAGTCGCGCTGGTCGTATCCAAGCGCTTCGGCTTCTCGCTGCGCGCCGACAACGAGGACAACCTGAAGATTTTCTCTTCGCTGCGCAGCCTGGCCGATTACATCGCTGCCCACCGGGTATCCTGATGACCCGCGGCATGCGCCTCGGCCGCACCTTGCTGCTGGCCGTCGCGTTCGGCGCCTATCTGCTGCTCGCCCACCTCACCACCGCACCGGACCAGCCCAGCACGCTTGGCGCCCTGGTGGCCGTTGTGCCCTACATGGCGATCGCCTTCGGGCTGGCAGTGCGCAGCAAGCATCGTGCACTTGCGCTGATGCTGTGGACCGCCGTTGTGGTGCTGCTGTGGCGCGCCTGGCCACTGGTCGAATCGCGCTTCGAATGGATCTATTTCATCCAGCACTTCGGCGCCTTCTCGCTGCTGGCGATCGGCTTCGGGCGCAGCCTGTCCGATGGCGCCGAGCCGATGATCACCCGCTTCGCACGCATCGTCCACGGCAGAGAGCTGGCGCCGGCGCTGCTGCGTTACACCCGGCGCGCCACGCTGGCGTGGACCCTGTTCTTCGTCGCCATTGCGGCGACATCCACGCTGCTGTTCTTTGCAGGTTCGATGCAGGCCTGGTCGCTGCTGATCAACCTGCTGACCCCGATCCTCATCGCCGCAATGTTCGTCGTCGAGTTTGCAGTGCGCATGGCCGTGCTCCCGCCCGCCCTGCGCACCGGCCTTGCCGACTCGGTACGCGCCTTCATCCATGCCTCGCGTGGTGTCACGCCACCTGCAGCCTGAGCTCAACCCGTGTCCAGCTTCCCCCTCGTTTCGCACACCGACCCGGATGCCGTCGTCGCCCGCCGCCATGGCGAAGCGATCAGCCTGCGCCGCTTTCTCGCCGACATCGAGCGGGTTGCCGCAGTGCTGCCCGACTGCGGTCACATCCTCAACGTATGCACCGACCGCTACCGCTTCGCCGTGGGCCTTGCCGCCAGCATGATCTCCGGCAGGGTCAGCCTGCTGCCGTCGACCTACACGCCTGAAACCCTGCGCCATCTCGCCGCGTTCGCGCCCGACTGCCAGATTCTGACCGATGGCGACCCCGCTCAGCTGTCGCTGCCGACGGTGCGCTTCCCCGCCCTGTGCGAGGCGCAGGACGTGCCCGCCACGATGCCTGCCATACCCCGGCTCGATGCCGCGCAACTGGTGGCCTGGGTATTCACCTCTGGCTCCACCGGCACGCCGGTGCCGCACCGCAAGACCTGGGGTCGGCTGGTGATCAACGTCCGCGCCGAGGGCGTCGCGCTCGGGCTCGATCCCGCGCGGCCCGCCACGCTGATTGGCACGGTGCCGCCGCAGCACATGTACGGATTCGAATCCACCGTGCTGGTGGCCTGGCAGAGCGGCGCCGCGTTCGACGCCGGCCGCCCCTTCTACCCGGCCGACATCGCTGCGGCCCTGGCCAGCACACCGGCGCCAGCCGCCCTGATCACCACGCCCTTCCATCTGCGCACCCTGCTCGACGAAGGCATCGACCTGACACCGGTCGCACTGGTCGTCTCCGCAACCGCCCCGCTGCCGCTGGAGCTGGCCCAGGCGGCAGAAGAACGCCTGCAGGCGCCGCTGCTCGAGATCTACGGTTCCACCGAAACCGGCCAGATCGCCACTCGGCGCAGCGCGCAGACCGAGCAATGGACGCTGTTTCCCGATATCCGGCTCGAGGACCGCGACGGTCAGACCTGGGCAGACGGGGGCCACATCGAGATCGCCGTGCCGATGTCCGACGTCATCGAGCAGACCCGCAACGGTCGATTCCTGCTCAGGGGGCGGAACGCCGACCTCATCAACATCGCCGGCAAGCGCACCTCGCTCGGTTACCTCAACCAGCAACTGCTGGGCGTGAGCGGTGTGCGCGACGGCGGCTTTCACCTGCCAGACGGCGAACGCGATGGTCACATCACCCGCCTCGCCGCCTTCGTCGTCGCACCCGGCATCGACCCGGCAAGCCTGCGCGCCGCCCTGCGCGAGCGCATCGACCCGGCCTTCATGCCGCGTCCGCTGATCTTTCTCGATGCCCTGCCGCGCAACGCCACCGGCAAGCTGCCGCGCGACACCTGTGAAGCCCTGCTGCAGGCGCACCGCGCCAGCCGGGAGCAAAGCGCATGAGCCCCGGACGCTGCGCGCTGAACATCGCCCCCGACCACCCCGCCTTTGCCGGCCATTTCCCGGGACAGCCCATCGTGCCCGGCGTGGTGCTGCTCGACGAGGCAGCCTGCGCGCTGGCGCGTGCGCTGCAGCTCGAACGCCCGCTGTGGCAGGTCGGAAACGTCAAGTTCATCCGCCCGGTGGGTCCCGGCGAGGCCGTGTTCCTGAACTGGAAGGCACCTGCAGCGAGCGGCGCCATTGCCTTTGCCATCGACACGACGGACGGTCAGGCGGTGGCCAGCGGCAGCTTCACCCCTGCGCCCAGCCCCGCAGCAGACCGATGAGCGCGCGACCGACCTCCGAGCGCGCGGCAAGTGTGCCCGCCAGCGCCGAGTGGGCGAGACAGCCCGAGCGCAGCAACATGGCCATGCTGCGCCTGATGGCCTGGCTGTCGCTGCGCCTGGGGCGTCCCGCAGGGCGCGTCGTGCTGCACCTGATCGCCGCCTATTTCTTTCTCTTCGCCCCCTCCGCACGGCGCGCCTCACGCGCCTACCTGCCGCGTGCGCTCGGTCGCCCGGCACGTATCGGCGACGGCTACCGTCAGGTGTTCAGCTTTGCGGCGACGATTCACGACCGCGTTTACCTGCTGAAGGACCGCTTCGACCTGTTCGACATCCGTATCGAGGGCGAAGCATTGATCCGCGACCAGATCGCCAGCGGCGAAGGTGCGCTGCTGTTCGGCGCTCACGTGGGCAGCTTCGAAGTGATTCGCGCAATCGGTCGCACCCAGCCCGGACTCAAGGTCGCGCTGGCGATGTTCGAGGACAATGCGCGCCGGATCAACACCCTGCTTGCCGCACTCAACCCCTCCGCCAGCCCCGAGGTGATTGCGCTGGGCAAGCTCGACGCCATGCTCAGAATTCACGCCCGGATCGAGGACGGCGCACTGGTGGGCGTGCTCGCCGACCGCAGCCTGGGTGACGAAATGCGCAGACCGGTTAAACTGCTCGGGACCACCGCCGATCTGCCGATCGGCCCGTTCCGGATGGCGGCCATGCTCGGCGCCCGCATCATCTTCATGGCCGGCCTGTATCACGGTGGCAACCGCTACACGATCCGTTTCGAACCGATCGCCGATTTCAGCGCGGTCGGACGTCACGACCGCGAAGCTGCCATCGATGCCGCCATGCAGGCCTACGCTGCGGCACTCGAACGCTGCTGCCATGACGCGCCGTCAAACTGGTTCAACTTCTTTGATTTCTGGAACGACTTCGGTCCGACCGGATCCGCTCAATCACGATGACCGTCCGCCTGTTTGCACTCCTGATCGGACTCCTTGCCGGCCCCGCCCATGCCGCGGGCTGGGATGTCGCCGAGCTGATGAAGGCCCTCGCCGCCAATGGCGGCGGGCGGGTGCGCTTCGTCGAAACCCGCCACCTGGCCATCCTCGACCAGCCCCTGAGCACGACCGGCGAACTGGTCTACCGAGCGCCGGCCAGGCTCGAGCGCCACACCGAAACGCCGGTGCGCGAGTCCATGGTGCTCGATGGCGACACCCTGACCCTCACCCGCGACGGCAAGACCCACAGCCTGCGCCTGCGCGACTACCCGGAAATCGCCGCGCTGATCGCGAGCATCCGCGCCACGCTGGCCGGTGACCGCAAGACGCTCGAGCGCAGCTATGCCTTGTCGCTGTCGGGCAATGCCACGCAGTGGGCGCTCGATCTGCTGCCGTCCGATCCGGCGGTGGCGAAGGTGGTGTTGCGCATCAGCATCAGCGGCAGCCGGGGCGAAGTGCGCGCGGTCGACATTCTCCAGGCCGATGGAGATCGCTCGGAGATGCGTATCGAGCCGGTACCGCGATGAGCATGCGCCCGCGCCTGTCCGCCTTCCTGATGTGGCTGGCCATTGTCGGCGTGCTGGCCACGATCGTTGCCCGCGCCAGCTTCACCGCCGACATGTCGGTGTTCCTGCCCCGCAGCCCGACCCCGGAACAGCAGCTGCTCGTCGACCAGCTGCGCGACGGCATGGTGTCGCGGATGACCCTGATCGGCCTGTCAGGCGGCAGCATCTCCAGGCGCAGCGAGGTGTCGCGCAGGATGGCCGCAGCCCTGCGCGCCGACGAGCGCTTCGCCGCGGTCAACAATGGCGAAGCGGTACACCTCGAGGCCGACCGGCGCTGGCTGTTCGAGAATCGCTACGCCCTCAGCAGCGCGGTCACCCCGGAACGGTTCAGCGTCGACGGCCTGCGCAGCGCACTGCAGGATTCGATAAACCTGCTCGCCTCCCCCGCAGGGCTGCTCGCCAAACCCCTGCTCGCCCGCGACCCCACTGGCGAGCTCATGCAGCTGCTGAGCGCACTCGACAGCGCGGAGCAGCCGCGGCGCGATGGCGACGTGTGGATCTCGCGCAATGGCGACACCACCCTGCTGCTGGCGATGAGCCGCGCCTCCGGCTCCGACATCGACGCCCAGGAGGCCGCGATGAACGCCATCCGCGCCGCGTTCGACGAGGCCGTCAGCGAGTACGGCAACAACCGGAACGGCAACGCCATCCGCCTCGACATGACCGGGCCCGGCGTGTTCTCGGTGCAGTCGCGCACCACCATCAAGGATGAAGTCACCCGCATCGCCGCCATCGGCAGCAGCCTGATCATCGTCCTGCTGCTCATCATCTACCGCTCCGTGCCGGTGCTGCTGCTCGGCCTGCTGCCGGTGATCACCGGCACCCTGGCCGGCATCGCCGCGGTGAGCCTCGGTTTTGGCGTGGTGCACGGCCTTACCCTCGGCTTCGGCACCACCCTGATCGGCGAGGCGGTGGATTACGCCATCTATCTTTTCGTGCAGCGCGGGCAGCCGCAGGACAGCAGGAACGGCTTCTGGCCCACCATCCGCCTCGGCCTGCTGACCTCGGCCTGCGGCTTCGTCGCCCTGCTGGCATCGGGCTTTCCCGGCCTCGCCCAGCTCGGCCTGTATTCCCTTGCCGGCCTCATCGCGGCGGCGCTGATGACGCGCTACCTGCTCCCGGCCATGCTGCCGGCCGACTTCAGTCTGCGCGACGTGAGCCCGCTCGGCCGGCGCCTCGCCGGGCTGGTGTCGGCTGCCACCCGCCTGCGCTGGCTGGTGATCACGCTGGCCCTGAGCAGCCTGGCGCTGATCGCGATCCAGCGTCAGGCCATCTGGAACAGCGAATTGCTCGCACTGAGCCCGGTACCGATCGCCGACCAGGTGCTCGACCAGCGCCTGCGCAGCGAACTCGGCGCACCCGACGTGCGCTATCTGATCGTGGTCGACGGGCATGATGCCGAATCCGCACTGCAGGCTGCCGAAGCACTGGCTCCGGCACTGAACCGACTGCAGGACGCAGGCCTCATCAGTGGCTGGGACAGCGCCACGCGCTTCCTCCCCAGCCTGGCCACCCAGCGCGCCCGCATCAACAGCCTGCCGCAGCGCGATGCGCTTTCCGCCCGCCTGCAGGAGGCCAGCGCGGATCTGCCGCTGCGTGCAGAGCGCCTGCAACCCTTTCTCGATGAAGTGGAGGCCGCGCGCCAGCGCCCGCTGCTGAACCGCGCCTCGATGGAGGGCACCTCGCTCGCGCTCGCCGTTGACGCCATGCTGATTGAAACCGACCACGGCGTACGTGCGCTGCTTCCGCTGCGCGCGCCGACCGAAGGCCGCCAGGCGGGGCTGATCGACGCCACGGCGGTGCGCGCCGAACTGGCCACCGCCCCCTCTCCGGCCGATGGTTCGCCGGCGCTCTTTCTCGATCTCAAGCACGAATCCGACACGCTCTACCGCGGCTATCTGGGCGAAGCCATCCAGCTCTCGCTCGGCGGCGTACTCGCGATCCTCGCCCTGCTGCTGGTCTTCCTGCGCAATCCGATGCGGGTCATCCGCGTCGCCCTGCCGCTGGCCGCCTCGATTCTCGTGGTGGTCGCGGCGCTGACGCTGGCCGGCAAGCAACTCATCCTGCTGCATCTGGTCGGCCTGCTGCTGATCGTCGCGGTCGGCTCCAACTACGCCCTGTTCTTCGATCGCGGCGAAGGCGGCAACACCGCGCCCAGCCCGGCCACACTGGCGTCCCTGCTGTTTGCGAATCTCACGACGGTAGCCGGTTTCGGACTGCTGGCCTTTTCCGAGGTGCCGGTGCTGCAGGCCATCGGCATCACCGTCGGCCCGGGCGCCATCCTGGCCCTGGTGTTCTCGGCCATGCTCAGCCCGCGCCGCCCCCTGCCACCCGGCCCCTGAGCCCGCTGCGATGACGCTCAACACCCTGAGCCTGCCTGCCGCAGCCGGCGTCGCGGCGCCCACGCTGCTGGTCATGCTCGCAGGCGCCTACGACAAACCGGCAGACTTCATCGACGCCGGTTTCGGCGCGGCCCTGCACGCCAGCGGCCGAGCCATCGACCTGGTGCTGGTGGAAAGCGATCTGGCAGCGGTCTGCGACGGCAGCCTTGCCACCCGCGTCGAGGCCGAAATCATTGCGCCGCGGCGGGCGATGTATCCGCACATTCTCACCGGCGGAATCTCGATTGGCGGAATCACCGCGCTGATGCATGCCGATCTGCACCCCGGTGGCAGCGACGGGCTGGTGCTGCTCGCGCCCTATCCCGGCAACCGCAGCATCACCCGCGAAATCGCCGCGGCTGGCGGCCTCTCAGCATGGCAGGCCGACGACGGCCTCGCCGCCAACGACGAGCGCCGCGGCTGGCGCGCCTTGCGGGACGCGGCTCGCACCCGCACGCCACCGGTGTGGCTGGGCTATGGCAATGACGACCGTTTCTCCGGCGGACATGCGCTGATGGCCGCGGTGCTGCCAGCAGCGCAGATCTGTCGTATCGCCGGGGGCCACGACTGGCCGACCTGGCTTCAACTGTGGCAATCCTATCTCCCGCTCCATCCGCTTCAAGCGCCCTGACGCAATGCCCACTCCCACCCTGCTGCGCCCGGCAAGCCTTGTGCTGCTTGCCTTTCTCATGCTGTCCAGCGTGTTGCCGGCATTCGCCGATGCACCGCCCCAGCGCCCCCGCATCGGCCTCGCCCTGTCCGGCGGCGGCGCCCGCGGTGCCGCCCACATCGGCGTGCTGCAGGTGCTCGAGGCCCTGCGCATTCCGGTCGATTGCATCACCGGCACCAGCATGGGCTCCATCGTCGGCGGCGCCTATGCCGCGGGCCTGTCCGCAGACGATCTCGAAGCGGCTGTCGTCGCCACCGACTGGGACGACGTGTTCAACGACAAGCCGCCGCGCCGGGAGCAGTCGATCAGGCGCAAGGCCGATGCGCTGAAGGGCCTGAGCGAAGTCGAACTGGGACTCAAGGCGAATGGCATTGCCGCGGCCCGCGGTCTGGTCAGCGGCGTCGAGATCGAGAGCTTCCTGCGCCGCCTCACCCGCCCGGTGGCCGACGTGGAGCGCTTTGCCGATCTGCCGATTCCGTTCAAGGCCGTCGCCACCGACATCGAGACCGGCGACGCCGTCATCCTCGAGCACGGCAGCCTGCCGCAGGCGATGCGGGCCAGCATGGCGATTCCGGGCGTGATGGCACCGGTCGAGCTCGACGGCAAGCTGCTGGTCGACGGCGGCATCGCCAACAACCTGCCCATCGGCCTGGTCCGCCAGACCTGCGCCGACGTGGTGATTGCGGTCAATATCCAGTCGACCCTGCTCAAGCGCGAACAACTCAGCTCGGCCTTCTCCATCACGGGCCAGCTCATCAACCTGCTCGGCAAGAGCCGTGTCGACGCCGAACTCGCCACCCTCGGCGAAAACGACATCCTGATCGCCCCCGACCTGGGCGACATCACCTCGGGCAGTTTCGAGCGCCAGCCCGAAGCCATTGCGCGCGGGCGCGACGCGGCGCAGGCCCTTGCCGCCACCCTGCGGCGCTACAGCCTGCCCGAAGACGAATACCTCGCATTGCGCAGCAGCCAGACGCTGGCCAGCAACGGTCTGGGCAAGGTCGCACAGATCCGCTTCGAGGGCCTCAAGCGTACCAACGATGCCGTGCTGCGCGACCTGATGCACAGTGCGAGCGAGGACACCCTGTCCGAAGAAACCCTGGCCGCCGACATGCGCCGCATCTACGGACGCGGCGACTTCGAAGGCATCGACTACCGCATCGCCCCGCAGGACGGCGTCCGCACCCTGATCGTGAGTCCGCGCGAGAAGAGCTGGGGCCCGGACTACCTCGGCTTCGGTCTTGGCGTGGCCTCGGACTTCACTGGCGACTCCCAGTACAACCTGATCGTGCAGCACCGCAAGACCTGGATCAATCCGCTTGGCGCGGAATGGGCCACCGAACTCAAGATCGGCTGGCGCAACCGCATCAGCTCCGAGTTCTACCAGCCGCTCGACGCCGCCGGACGCGCCTTCGTCCAGCCCTATGTGTCGGCGGAGACCTACAAGCAGAGCCTGTACGTGAACAGCGAACGCATCGCGACCTACGCCTTCGAACAGGGCACGGTGGGGATGGACCTGGGCTACAACTTCGGCACCGTCGGCATGCTGCGGGCCGGCCCGGTGTGGCGCAAGGGCAGCTACACCCGCGACACCGGCACGGCGCTGGTCGCCGGCGGCGACTACGAGACCACCGGCCTGCAGGTCCGCCTGCTGGTGGACCAGCTCGACCGTGTGCGCCTCGCCAGCGAAGGCTATGCGCTCAGTCTCACCGCCATCAAGGCGCGCCAGCGCGACGGCACAAAGCTCGACTACTCGCTGCTTGAAGGTCACGGCCAGGTGTTTCTCAATCAGGGCCCGCATACGCTGGGCATCAGTGCAGAGGCCGGCACCAGCTTCGACAACGGCCTGCCAGGACAGGACCTGTTCCAGCTCGGCGGGCCGCTGCGCCTGTCGGGCTATCGCTTCGGGGAGTTTCTCGGGGCGCAGTACGATTTTGTTCGCCTCGAATACCGCAACCGCGCCATCCGGCTGCCGGCCATCCTCGGCTCCGGCGTTTTCCTCGGCGGCAGCCTCGAAAGCGGGCGCATGGACAAGCTGCTCAACGCCAGCGAGAGCTCGGGCCGGCGCTACTCAACCTCGGTCTTCCTCTCGGCCAACACCGCGCTTGGGCCCGCCTACCTGGGGTTCGGTGTGGGCGACAAGGGCAGCAAGACCCTGTTCCTGGTCATCGGCGTACCCTGAGCAATGCGCAGCGCACGAGCGATGCAGACGCCGCAGGCGGTTACAATCGCGCCCACATGAATACCCCGCACACCAGCCGCCCGTGGCGGCCCACCCCGCTGATTACTGCCACCCTGATCCTGCATCCGGGCGCACTTGCCGCATGGCTGATCTGGCCACAGAGCTGGCCCTGGGCACTGGCCGCCGTCGTTGCCAGCCACCTCGCGCTGACCGCAGCCGGCCTGTGGCCCCGCAGCCGGCTGCTCGGCCCCAACATCACCCGCCTGCCCGAAGCGGCGATTGCCCGCGGCGAGATCGCGCTCACCATCGACGACGGCCCTGAACCGACGATCACCCCGGCGGTGCTCGAGCTGCTCGAGCGCCACGGGGCGCGCGCCAGTTTCTTCTGCATCGGTGAGCGCGCCGCAGCCTACCCCGACCTGATTGCCGAGATCGTGCGTCGTGGCCACGCGGTGGAGAACCACTCGCACCGCCACCGTCACCATTTCTCGCTGTTCGGCCCGAAGCGCATCCGTCACGATCTGAGCGAGGCTCAGGCGCAGCTCACCGCGCTGGCCGGCAGCCCGCCACGGTTCTTCCGCGCCCCGGCCGGCCTGCGCAACCCGTTTCTGGAGCCCGTGCTGGCCGCACTCGGACTGCAGCTCGCGAGCTGGACGCGGCGCGGGTTCGACACGCGTGAAGCGCAGCCGCACAAGGTGCTCGCCCGCCTCACCCGCGATCTCGCCGCCGGCGACATCCTGCTGCTGCACGACGGCCACTGCGCACGCACGCCCGAACGGCGGGCGGTCATCCTGGAGGTGCTGCCGCCCCTGCTCGACACCATCCGCGCGGCCAATCTCCGCCCCGTCACCCTTCGCCAAGCCCTGCAATGAGTTCGTCCTTCCGCAAACGTCTGCTTGACGCCGCCACTGCCCCCTACCGCCAGGCCGGCCACTTCGCCTGGCACTTTGCCCGCGGCAAGCTCGGCCGCGACCCGGTGTTCTTCAGCCTGCTGGCCAATGGCGCCTTCCCGCGGCAGGCGCGCATCGTCGACCTCGGCTGCGGCCAGGGACTGCTGTCGAACTGGCTCACGGCGGCGGCCCGCCTGCACGCCGCGGGCGACTGGCCTGCCGACTGGCCTGTGGCACCGCAGCTCCAGGCCTATCGCGGCATCGAACTCATGCCCAGGGACGTCGAGCGCGCCCGCCCCGCGCTGCCGCCGGGCGCGGTGGTGGAACAGGGTGACATCCGCGACGTGGCGCTTGGCGACGTCAACGTGGTGGTGATCCTCGACTCCCTGCACTACATCGAAACCGCTGCGCAGAACGCGGTACTGGAGCGGGTGCGCGACGCGCTGACGCCGGAAGGCACGCTGATCATGCGTGTCGGCGACGCCGCAGCCGGACTGCCCTTCCTGCTGTGCACCTGGGTGGATCAGCTTGTCACCCGCGTACGCGGCCACCGCCTGCCGACCCTTTACTGCCGCCCCGCGGCAGCGTGGCAGGCGCAGCTCGAACAGCTCGGCTTCAGCGTCACACCACAGGCAATGGATGCCGGCACGCCGTTTGCCAACACCCTGCTGCTCGCCCGGCGCAACGCCTGATACCGGCCGGTTTGTTAGAATCCGTTCATATTCCACCGGATACGCGCGTTGAAACCTCTGCTCATCTCCCGCCATACCGCCACCAGTTGCATCGGCACCGGGCTGGACGCTACCCGCGCAGCGCTGGCCGAAGGCCGGAGCGGCCTGCGCCACTGCGATTTCGAGACCATCACGCTCGACACCTGGATTGGTCGCGTACCGGACCTGGAAGCCGTGGTGATGTCGCCGGCGCTGGCCGACTACGACTGCCGCAACAACCGCCTGGCCCTGCTCGGGCTGATGCAGGACGGATTCATCGATGCCGCGATCGACGCGGTGAGCCGGTATGGCGCGAAGCGAGTTGCCGTGCTGCTCGGCACCAGCACCTCCGGCATTCTCGAAACCGAACTGGCGTACCGGCGACGCGACCCGGTCAGCGGCGCGCTGCCGCCCGATTTCCACTACCGCGGCAGCCACAACATCTTCTCGGTTGCCGAGTTCGTGCGCCACGCCATCGGCGCCGGCGGTCCGGCCTGGGTGATCTCCACTGCGTGCTCATCGAGCGCAAAGGTCTTCGCCAGTGCCTCCCGCCTGCTCGAGCTCGGCCTGGTCGACGCGGCCATTGTCGGCGGCGTCGATTCGCTGTGTCTGACCACGCTCTACGGTTTCAATTCGCTCGAACTGGTCGCGCCCGAGCCCTGCCGCCCCTTCGACCCCGCACGCAGCGGGATCTCGATTGGAGAGGCCGCCGCCTTCGCCCTGCTCGAACGTGCGCCGGCCCACCCTGCAGACGATGCGATCCTGCTCAGCGGCTACGGCGAATCCAGCGACGCCCACCACATGTCATCGCCTCACCCCGACGGTCTGGGTGCGCGCATGGCCATGGAGCAGGCACTCGCGCGCGCCGGGCTGGCGACTGCCGATATCGACTACATCAATCTGCACGGCACCGGCACGCCAAGCAACGACAGCGCCGAGGGGGCCGCCGTGCGCCAGCTGTTCGGCAATGCAACCCCGGCCAGCTCGACCAAGGGCGCCACCGGCCATACGCTGGGCGCCGCGGGCGGGCTGGAAGCCGTGTTCTGTGCGCTGGCACTGAGCGACGGGCTGATCCCCGGCAGCCCCGGCACCCGCAACCTGGACCCGGCCATCGACATTGCCTACCGGCAGGTGCCACAGCACGCGCCGCTGCGCCACGTCCTGTCGAACTCGCTCGGTTTCGGCGGGACCAACTGCAGCCTCATCCTGTCGCGAGCAGGTGGGAAGACATCATGAACGCCAAGCCACTCTCGGCAACGATTCGCAGCGTCGGCCTCATCGGCCCCGGTTTCGACAACTGGCCCGAGGCCCGCGCCGTGCTTGCAGGCAACGTGCCGTGGTCACCTGTCGCCACCCGCATCCCGAGCCCCGGCGTACTGCCACCCGCCGAACGCCGCCGCGTCGGCGCCGTGGTAAAGCTGGCGCTGTGCGCAGGCGTCGAGGCCGTGGATGCTGCAGGTGCCGATGCGTCACGGCTGGCGACGGTGTTCGCCTCTGCCGGCGGTGACGGTGCGAACTGCCATGCCATCTGCGAGGCACTGGCCAGCGACGACCGGCGGATTTCACCGACCCGCTTCCACAATTCGGTCAACAATGCGGCCTCCGGCTACTGGGGGATCGCCACCGGCGCAATGGCGACCTCGACCATCATTTCGTCCTACGACGGCAGCCTCGCCGCCGGGCTGATCGAGGCCCTCGCCCTTGCGCACGAACTCGCCCAGCCCGTGCTGCTGCTGGTGTACGACCACCCTTACCCGGAGCCGCTGGCAGCAGCACGCCAGGTCAGCGACGCCTTCGCCATGGCCTTGCTGCTCGACCCCAGGGGCAACGACGCCCCGCGCCTGCAGCTCGGCGAGCTTTGCGACGCCGCGCCCGACACCCTGCCCGACGCCGAAATGGACGCGGTACGCAGCGGCACCCCCGCTGCCCGTGGCCTGCCCCTCCTCGCGCTGCTGGCGCAGGGGTGCAGCGGCAAGGTGGTGATCGACTATCTCGACGACCTGCGCCTCGAACTGAGCCTGACAGCGTGAGCACCGCCCTGCCCGACCGCGACTGGATCGCCGCCCACATTCCGCACCACGGCAGGATGTGCCTGCTCGACGCCGTCGAGGCCTGGGATGCGGAGCACATCCGCTGCACCAGTCTCAGCCACCATGCCCCCGACAACCCGCTGCGCAGCGGCGACCGCCTTGGCGCGCTCAACGCCATCGAGTATGCCGCGCAGGCCATGGCAGTGCATGGCGCGCTGCTGGCGGATGCGGCACCGGCAGCGACGGCCCCCGCCCCCGGCTTTCTGGGCAGCGCGCGCGGGGTAAGCTGCATGGTCGATCGCCTCGACGACATCGAAGGCGCGCTGACGATCAGCGCCGAACGCCTGTCGGCCGACGCGCGCACCCTGCTGTACGCCTTCACCGTCTCCGCCGCCGAACGCCCGCTGGTACAGGGGCGTGTCGCGGTGGTGCTCGGCCACGCACCCTCTCCTTCCTGACTCCGGATACCCGATCATGACCCTTCGCGCACTCGTCAGTGGCGGCAGCGGCGGCATCGGCCGCGCGATCTGCCAGCGCCTCGCAGCCGACGGCTACGCCGTGCTCGTTCATGCCAACCGCCGGCTTGACGCCGCCGAGGACGTTGCCGCCGCCATCCGCAGTGGGGGCGGACATGCCCAGGCCGTCGCCTTCGATCTCACCGATGCCGCAGCCACAACGACGGCGATCGGGATGCTGCTTGCCGAAGGGCCGATCCAGGTCGTGGTCAACAATGCCGGCATCCATGACGATGCGGTGTTTCCCGGCATGTCGGCGCAGCAATGGCATCGCGTCATCGACGTCAGCCTCAACGGTTTCTTCAACCTCACCCAGCCGCTGACGATGCCGATGATCCGCACCCGCTGGGGACGCATCATCAACATCACCTCGATCGCCGGGCTCACCGGCAATCGCGGCCAGGTCAATTACGCCGCGGCCAAGGGGGCGCTGCACGCCGCCACCAAGTCGCTCGCGCTGGAACTGGCGAGCCGCGGCATCACCGTCAACGCGGTGGCCCCCGGCATCATCGACACCGCGATGAGCGAAGCCGCCTTCGATGCCGAGGCCATCGGTCGCATGGTGCCGATGAAACGCGCAGGACGTGCGGAAGAGGTGGCCGATCTGGTCGGATTTCTTGCCTCGAAACAGGCCGGCTACATCACCGGCCAGGTCATTTCAATCAACGGTGGCATGATCTGAACCTCCCATGAGCACCGCCGCCAATGCACTGAACGCCGCCGGCGTGCACAAGACCGAAGCACTGCTGTTCTTCACCCTGATGCAGCTGGCGGTCATCATCCTGGTGGCGCGTGCGGGGGGCGAGATTGCGCTGCGGCTGGGGCAATCCTCCGTAGTCGGCGAAATCGTCACCGGCATCCTGCTCGGCCCTTCGCTGTTCGGCTGGCTCGCGCCCGGGCTGTTCGACATCGTGTTTCGCAGCGCACCCCCCGAGCCGATGCAGATCCTGTCCCAGATCGGTCTGCTGCTGCTGATGTTCCAGATCGGGCTCGAGTTCGATTTCAGCCACCTCACGGAGCGCAAGCACCGCCATACGGTGGCATGGGTCGCCAGCGCCGGGCTGACGCTGCCCTTTGCCCTCGGTTTCGCCCTCGGCTGGCTGGCCACACCGCTGCAACCTGCGGGCGCCGACCCCCTGGTGTCCGGGCTGTTCGTGGCCACCGCTTTCTCGATCACCGCGCTGCCCATTCTTGGTCGCATCATGATCGAGTTCCAGCTCACCCGCAGCCCGCTCGGGGTGATCGCGATCAGCGCAGCCGCGATCAACGACGTGGTGGGCTGGCTGCTGCTGGCGCTGGTCTCCACCCTTGCTGCCGCCCAGCTCGATGCGCTCGACTTCCTGACCCGCATCGTGCTGGTCCTGGTGTTCTTCGGCCTGAGCTGGTTCGTCGTGCGCCCGCTGGTCAAGCGTCTGGTGCATCGTGCCCGCCCCGGTCGCGGCCGGCTGCCGCCCAATCTGATGGGGTTCCTGCTGGCGCTGATCTTTGGCGCCGGCATGTGCACCTATCAGCTGGGCATCTTTGCCATCTTCGGCGGCTTCCTGATGGGTGTGATCCTGCACGACGAACACGGCCTGCGCGAGGCCTGGAACACGCGCGTCGGGCATTTCGTAAGCGTCTTCTTTCTGCCGGTCTTCTTCACCTATACCGGTCTGCGCACCGATATCGGCAGTCTCGACAGCCTTGCCGACTGGGGCTGGTGTGCGCTGGTGATCGCACTCGCCACACTCGGAAAGTTCGGCGGATCCTACCTTGCGGCCCGCCGTTGCGGACTAGTTCACGGCGAGGCTGGCATTCTTGGGATCATGATGAATACCCGGGCGCTGATGGAGCTGGTCGTCATCAACGTCGGCTACGATCTCGGTGTGATCTCGCAGACCATGTTCACCATGCTGGTGATCATGGCCATCTTCAGCACCATACTGACCACCCCGTGCCTTCGCATCTGGCTCCCGGCGATTGGTCACCCACTGCCGCCGAGGGTGCGCGAATGAGCATGTCCGGCCTGTACCCGGCGTTTAACCACTGCATCCTTATGTGCTACCTTGACCCGCTTATCTCAAGGGACTTTAGCAGCCCTTCCGCCAAATGAATCTGAAGCCCCGCTTCCTGATCCTCGCCGCAGCCATCATCCTGATCGCCTCCGGTGCGAGCTGGTTTGCATTTCAGCGGATTGCCGAAGGCATCATCGAGCAATGGGGCGTGCGTCTGGTCGAAACCCAGGTGCGTTACGACTCCGCCCGGCTCCTGCAGCCGCTGATCCGGGAAATCGCGCTTTCCCGGCAGATGGCGCACTCGCAACTCATCCGGCGCTGGGCGAAGGAGCCCGACAATCCTGCGTACATGCAGGAAGCGATCACGGAGATGGAGACCTTCCGCCGCAACTTCCAGGA
The DNA here is from genome assembly GCF_003111645.1 of Parazoarcus communis. Lineage (NCBI taxonomy): Bacteria > Pseudomonadati > Pseudomonadota > Betaproteobacteria > Rhodocyclales > Zoogloeaceae > Parazoarcus > Parazoarcus communis. The sequence continues at coordinate 3,486,926 of NZ_CP022187.1, read as the reverse complement.
CGGCAGCTATTTTGCCGCGCTGCGCGCATCGGGTGCCTACTATCACAACAACGCCCAGAACGACTACGCCGGTCGGCAACTCCGCTATCATCTGAGCCCCACGACGCCATCGGACAGCTGGTTTTACGAAATCATCCGTCAGGGCCGCGAATTCCATCTCAACGTCAACAAGGACGAATTCCTCGGGATGACCAAGCTCTGGATCGACGTCCTGATCCGCGACGGCGACGAGACCCTTGGCGTGGTCGGCACCGGACTCGACCTCGACCGCTTCATCCGCGACATCGTCCAGCTTGCCCAACCCGGCATCACCACCCTCTTCGTCGACCACAATGGCGCGATCCAGCTGCATCGCGACCTGCGCTACATCGACTACGCCAGCATCGTCAAAACCGACGGTGAAAAAATCACCATCGATCGCCTGCTCAGCGACGGGCAGGATCGCACCTTCATCCGCGCCGCGATGCGCGAGCTTGCCGGGGCCGGCCCGGAACGCGAACACGACACCCGGGTGATCAGCCGTTTCGTCACTTACGAGGGCAAGCGCTACCTCGCGGGCGTGGCCTATCTGCCGGAGCTCGACTGGTACGAAGTCACCATGCTCGACCTCGATGTGCTGATGCCGCTGCACAGCTTCACCAGCGTGCTGCTCATCTTTGCCGCGACGCTGGTGGTGGCGCTGCTGCTGTTCAACTACATCCTCAGCCGATGGGTGCTGAATCCGGTGGCAAACCTCGAGAACGCCATGCTGCGGGTTCGGGACGGCGACCTCAACCCGCTCGCGCTGCCGCCCGCAAAAGGCGAGATCGGTCGTCTCTCCGGTCATTTCAGCGCCATGGCCGAATCCGTGCGCAGCCACACGCAGGAACTTGAGCACCGTGTGGCCGCGCGCACCGAAGAGCTGCACCGGCTGGCCAGTGTGGATCCCCTGACCGGGCTGCTGAACCGCCGTGGCTTTACCGAGCGCATCAACGCCGAGGTCAAACGCGCCGAACGCGAGCAAAGCCGCTTCGGCCTGATCTGGATCGACATCGACGAGTTCAAGCAGATCAACGACTTCCTCGGGCACTCGGCCGGGGACGAGGCGCTGCGTTCAGTCGGCAGCCTGATCAACGCCAGCATCCGCCCCTACGACTGCGCTGCGCGCTGGGGCGGGGACGAGTTCCTGATCCTGCTCGCACCTTGCGATCACGACACCCTTGCGCGCCTGGGCGAGCGCATCCGCAACAGCATCGAAACCGGCATTCAGCTCGCCGACGAAACCTCGATCACGGTCAGCGTCGGTGCCTGTCTCGCCGGGCGTGGCGACGCGATGGAGCGCATCCTGCAGCGTGCCGACAAGGCGCTCTACGCCGCCAAGGCCGAAGGCAGAAACCGGTTAAGGATTGCGGACGACCCTGAGGCGAGGGCCGAACCCGCGTGAGCGTGCGGACGGCGTACTGACACCGGCCGGGGAGTTCAGCCGCGCACGCGACGCCAGAGCAGCACGGGCAGGCGCAGGATGAAGCCGAGCAGCAGCCTGCAGTGCATCCAGGTCAGCAAGGTGTTGTCGCGCAGGTAATTGAAGTGCGACACCCCGCCCTCGTCCGCGTTGAAGTACTTCACCGGCGCATCGATGTTGATCGGCTTCACGCCGCGCCAGGCCAGACGCACGACCGCCTCCGGGTCGAAATCGAAGCGCCGCATCCAGCGCTGCCCCTGCATCAGCGCGCGCAGCGGCGCTACCGGATAGACGCGAAAGCCGTAAAGCGAATCGCCGATGCCCACCCACAGGGTTTCCAGGTTGGCCCAGGCGTTCGAGATCTTGCGCCCGCGCACGCGCAACAGCGGCGCACTGGCATCGAACACAGGACGCCCAAGCACCATGCACTCGGGCGCGCCCGCGGACACGGCCATGAAGTGCGGGATCAGGGCGGCAGGATGCTGGCCGTCGGAGTCCATGGTGAGCACATGGGTGATGCCCTGCCGCGCCGCCTCGTCCAGGCCGTACAGCACGGCAGCCCCCTTGCCGCCATTCTCCGGCAGCACGAAGACCTTCAGCCCCTCGTCCTCCGCGGCCATCGCCTGCAGCTGCACGTCGGTGCCATCGGTACTGCCGTCCACCACCACCCACACCGGCGCCCACTGCGCGCGCGCCTCGCGCACGGTGTCGAACACCTTGGGGCCGGGGTTGTAGCTCGGAATCAATACCGCATGGGTGGAGGAGGACGTCATGGGCGAGGCCGGATCAGAGTGTGTGCGCCGCGCTCGGGCGCTCGGTGGCGAACTGCGGCGGCACGAAACGTGCGCGCGCAAGCTCCTCGGCGAAGTAAGCCTCGAGTTCGCCACAGAACGTCGTGGCATTGGCAGGTGGATCGAAACGCCGGCCAAGCCGCACGCGGTAGTGAATCGGCATCGGCGGACGCCGGAACAAGGGCCAGCCTTTGGACAGATAGTCCGAGTCGGTCTCGATGATGATGGTCTGAACCGGCACCTTCGCACGTCGCGCGATCAGCGCCACACTGGGCGTAATCTCGTTGACCGGTGCACGCACCGTGCGCGTTCCCTCGGGAAACATCAGCAACTGGCCGCCCGCGGACAGCGCCTCGCAGGCGGCATACACCATCTGCAAGGGCCGGCCGTTCGGGATGTAGCGCGCAAGCCGCGCGCCACCGCCGAGAAAGACGTTCTTCATCAGGGATGCCTTCATGATGCAGGCCACATTGGGCAGGCGTGCGATCACCATCACCGCATCGAGCAGGCAGGGGTGGTTCGGCGCCAGAATCATCGGCCCCTGATCCTTAAGCGCATCCAGTTCGCTGATGTCGAAGCGGCAGGCGCCCAGCGCCCCGAGCAGGAACAGGTAGATGCGGAACACGCCGGTGATCGCGCGCCGCCCCAGCCGGCGCGCCGCGCCGTCGCGCATGAAGGGATGCAGGATGGCGGCCAGCAGCGACCATCCCAGGCACAGCACGCCAAGCGCAAACAGCCCGAAATAGAGACAGAAATACTCATAGAGTGCCGGAAACCGGCGGGGGCTTGATGCACTCACGGCGTGCCTCAGTCTTCCACCACGACTTTGCGCGAGGACTCACCGATCACCCAGGCAATGGCCACGCCGGCGGCCCAGGCGTGATCGCGCTGAACCAGCGGGCTGTCGGCAAAAGCGGCGCCGCGCAGGGTGTCGTAGCGCAGAAAGCTGCCCACCCAGAAACGGTCGAAGCGCTTCGACAGCGCGGTGATGAACTGGGCGCCCGAGTAGCCGCCCGAGGCCTCGTAAGCCGGCCGGTCGGACAGCGCGAACTCCGGCTTCACATCGTAGAAGTAACGATGCTGACGGGCATTGGCGTAGATCGGCCCGGCCATCATGCCGAGGTTCCAGCCCGAGTCGCCGAAGGGGTCGATGTCGAGGTTGATGAAGGGGGTGAAGGTCACGCCCACGTGTTTGACCGGGCCCTTCACGGTATAGGCTGCACGCACCGGCAGGCGCAGGTCGATGCGCGCATTGTGCCAGTCGGTGCGCCACAGGTTGAACTCGAGCGAGGGCCCGATCTCCACCGTCGGCTTGAGGTCGGGCATGCCACGGCGGGCGCTGTTGCCGTCGCTGTCCACCGGGAGCGAGGCCGACATACTCAGATTGAGCTGTACCCGGTCACTGTCGAAGAAGATGCTGCGAATGCCGTCACGGTCGGCCTTGAAGAACTCGCCCCGATACACGAAATACGGCACTGCGAGCCCATGCACCCGCTGCCGGTCGGAGCCCCGGTAGTCGGGAAAGGACACCGCCCCCACGCCCAGGCCCAGCTCCCACAGCGGCTTTTCCTCGCCGGCATGCGCCGGCAGGGCCGCCACTGCGGCAAGCAGCGCACCTAATGCAAACGATGACAGTGCGTTCGGTTTCATGAACGAGCTCCTTGAGTCGGGTGGCCACCGCTGGCTTCGATTTCGACGAGCAGGTCGGTGCGACAGATATCCGCCTGAACGTAGCACACCTGTGTTTCATCCCCGATCACGCGCCGCACCTCGGCGCGGATGCGCTCAAGATCCGCAGGGTCGCGCACGTAGCCCAGGCACGCCAGATCCTCACGCGCCGGACTCAGCAGCGGGGCAACCCGCGCCGCCTCGGCCAGCACGGTATCGATATTCACCAGCGTCTCGCGCGTCTGCGCCGCCACATCGCCATGGTGCAGGGTCTGATGGCCAACGATACTCGCCGTACCCGAAATGAACAGCACATCCTGCACCATGCTGCTGCTGACCGCCGCGCGCGAGAAGGTCGGGCTGCGCGGGCCATAGGTCTCGGGGTAATGATAGGCGCTGACCTGGCGCGGGTTCTCGACCGCAAGCAGGGCGCGCCGCACCGCAAAGAAGCCGATCTCGAGCGCGCCGTGGCGCACCCCGAGCGCGCTGGCCGCAGGCACTCGTCCGGTCAGCGCGCGGCCGCAGGCGGCAAAGGCATCCTGCCTGCCGATGTTGAACTTGCGATAGCGCTCGACCCCGTTCTCGATCTCGTTGATCCGCGGCAGGTAGTTCCACACCCGCAGCAAGCCGGGAAAGCCGGCGTGCGCCAGCGCGGCAAAGACCTCGCGGTAGGCGAACTCGGCGGCCTGCTGCAAGGCGCTCGCCGATGGCGTATCGACGAACGCCGACTCATCGACCGAGATCACGCCGTACATCAGTTCATCGTCGTGACGATAGGCCACCTGTCCGTGGCGGCCGGCAACGAGGGCATGATCGGAGAGCCACACGGCCCGCCACGGGTTCGCCGGCACCAGGGTGGGCGAACAGACGCGCAGACACGGAAACGCCTCGCCCGCCGCACAGTCCTCACCAAAGCGGATCTCGCCAAAGACGCGCGCGGGATCGATGGCGGAGGGCAGCGGTGCATCGACATCCAGCGGCGACAGCAACTGCAACTTCGAACCGCCGCTCATCCGCGCACCACCGTCTCACCGTCTTCCACCGGCAGGATGTCGCGCTTGCGCTTGCGCCCGGCCGCGAGCGTGCGCGGCAGGTGGCGCAGGGCCGACAGGTAATAGACCGTCTTGAACGCCAGCAGCGAGGGCCAGATCGGCGTCTTGCCGTAGATGTCACCCGCCAGCAGCGAGAGCAGCGCTTCCTTCATGCGCAGCAGGTTGCGCGGGCCCATGAACAGGTCACGCATGGTCGGACTGGTCATGCGGTAAATGAACCACGAGAAGGCCTTCGGACCATGACGGACGAGCTTGTCGAAACGCGCCATGGCCGCCTTGCTGCGCTCGGGCTGACGCAGGCAGGTGTCGACCGCGTCGGCGCCGAAGAAGGCACCCTGCATGGCCAGCATCACGCCCGAAGAGAACACCGGGTCGATGAAGGCATAGGCATCGCCAAGCAGAATGTAGTGCGGCCCGTGCGTGTGATCAGTGGTGTAGGAGAAGTTGCCGGTCGCCTCCGTCGGCGAAATCCGGCTCGCGCCCTGCATGCGTTCGACCAGGGCCGGCGACAGCGCGATCGTGTCGGCGAGAAAGTCGTCCAGCGAGCGGCCGGCGCGCTGCTTCATGTAGTAGGGCCAGGTTACCGCACCGATACTGGTTGCACCGTCGGCCAGCGGGATCACCCAGAACCAGCCGTGCTCGAACCAGTAGATGGAGATGTTCCCCGCGGCGTCGCCGTCGTGACGCCGGACGCCGGCGAAGTGCGCGTAGATCGCCGAGCTGTTGTGCAGCGGGTTGCGATGCTTGGCGCGCATGCGATTGGCGATGAAAGTGTCGCGGCCGGAAGCGTCGATCACGAAGCGCGCCGACCAGCGCTCGCGACGGCCGTCTTCGTGCTCGGCACTGACAGTGGCGCCGTCCGCATGAAAGCTGAGGTCCTTCACCCGGCAGCCCTCGATCACCTCGGCACCCTTGGCCGCCGCATTGCGGATCAGGATGTGGTCGAACTCGGCACGACGCACCTGATAGGCATAGGGCATGGATTTGTCCCATGCCTCACCGAAATTGAAACGCTGTTGCTCGGCATGCTGGGGCGACACAAACTCGGCCGAGTACTTCCGGATCCCGATCGCGCGCATCTCGTCGGCCACGCCGAGTTTCTCGAACAGGGGCAGATTGGCCGGGAGCAGGGACTCGCCGATATGGAAACGCGGGTGGTGCGCTTTCTCGAGGACGGTGACACGATGCCCTTTCCCGGCCAGCAGCGCCGCCGCGGTCGAGCCCGCCGGCCCGCCCCCGATGACGAGCACATCACACGCCCGTGCGGAGGACGGAAGTTCATTTGTATTCACGACAGAATCACCATCTGGTACGGAGTGGCGGGCGCCGCGCGGATGTGCGGAAGGTCGGCGCACCGGCTTCAAGCTGCGGACTATACCGTAGCCGTATCTTCAGCGGAATTGCGCAAGCTCAAACAGGCGCGCGAATCAGCCAGGATCGCCCTGCCCCGACCCCATTGCATTTGCATGCACGTCGACGCCGGATCGCACGCCGGCAAAATTCCTGATGATTTGTCCTAGACAAAAAGTCATACTCTGCCTCTCCTCATCCGACGTGACTGCATAGACCGAAAGGATTACAAGGCCATGGACCTGAACCAGAGCAAGCCAGACAAGGGAAAGCGCCTGCCTGCCGCGTGGGCATGGTTCATTCTTGCCGGCTGGCTGGGCTACAGCGCGGTGCTGCTGGGGGTGTCGATGATGGACGCTCCGCCCGGCACGGCATGTTTCACGCGATGAGCCGAAAGCGTTTCCACCCTGCTTCACCACCGGATCACGACGATGACGACTGATGACCTCCTGAGCGCCTACCGGATTCACGCAGACCGTGTCATGCTGGTCACGCTCGCTGCGCTGCTGCTGATCACCCTCGGGGTGGCAGGTGCCACCGGTACGTGGTCGATCACGCTCGCGGTCGGGCTGCCCGCACTCGCCGTTCCGGTGCTGATCCATCGACTCGCGCCCGGCACACTCGTCAGCCGGATCGCCGTCGCCTGCGCGCTGATGGTGTTCTCCGCACTGGCCATTCAGCAGACGCAAGGCCTCACCGAGGTGCATTTCAGCATCTTCGCCCTGCTCGCCTTCCTGCTCTACTACCGCGACTGGCGCCCCATCCTCGCCGCTGCGCTGCTGATCGCGGTTCATCACCTGAGCTTCAATTACCTTCAGGCCCTCAACTGGGGGGTCTATGTGTTCGAGGGCTCGACCGGTCTGGGCCGCGTTGCGCTTCACGCCGCCTTTGTCGTCGTCGAGGCCGGAATGCTGATGTACATGGCGGTCAGCCTGCAGCGCGACGCCGTCGAATCGGCCCGGGTTGCGGAACTGGCAACCCGGATCGGCGAAGGCGATCTGCGGCCCGGTGCTGCCACCCAGACCGCTGACGGCCTGCTCGGCTTGGTGGCGAAGATGCGCGCCGAGCTTGGCAGCACGCTCACACAGGTCGAGCGCGAGGCAAGCACGGTGGCGGGGAGCGCACGCGCGCTCGACCGCCAGTCCGGCGTGGTCGCGGAACTGATGCAGCGGCAGCGGCAGGCGACGGTCGGCATGTCCACCCAGATCGAAGGCCTCACCGGCGCCATCTCGACGCTGTCGAGCGAGGCCGAGTCGGCCCGGCAACTCGCCGCACATTCTGGCGCGGCAGCACGCGCCGGGGCCCGCGTCGTCAATGCCACGCTCGACGAGATCGGCAGCATCGCCTCCACCATCCGTGACTCGGCAAAGAACGTCGAACAGCTGGGCAAGCAGTCCGAGCGGGTGGCCGAGGTGGTCGGGCTGATCAAGGACATTGCCGGGCAGACGAACCTGCTCGCGCTCAACGCCGCGATCGAGGCCGCACGTGCCGGCGAGCAGGGCCGCGGATTCGCGGTTGTTGCCGACGAGGTACGCAAGCTTGCAGAGCGCACCGCGGCCGCCACCGAAGAGATCTCCGCCATGATCGACGACATCCGCAACAGTCGCAGTGCCGCGCTTGGCAGCATCGAGGACGCGGTAACACGGGTCGGAAACGGCACCCGACTGGCGGCCGAAGCGGAAGGCTCGATCGCAGAGATCACCGACGAGGCGGGCAAGGTCGAGCGCGTCGTCGAGGCCATCGCCCGCTCGCTGCTCGAGCAGCAGGAAGGCGCCGGCGCGATTGCACACTCGGTGGAGTCCATCGCCAACATGGCACAGGACAGCGCCGACTCGGCGAGCAAGGTCGCACAGGAAGTCGGCGGACTGGAGCGATCGGCGGCGGCGCTGACCCAGGCGGTGCAGCGCTTCCGCCTGTCCTGAGCGACCGGGAACGGCGCGCCAGCCGGATTGCAGTCACCCCCGATAAGGCGCACCATTCCGCTTTTTTCCAGATAGCTCCTGTCCATGCGTCCCGCCCGTGCCCTGATTGACCTCGAAGCCCTTCGTCACAACTACCGGCTTGCACGATCACGACATGGCGGGCGCGCCTTCGCTGTGGTCAAGGCCAATGCCTATGGGCACGGCGCAGTCGAGTGCGCCCGCGCGCTGGCGGCCGAGGCGGACGGTTTCGCCGTCGCCTTTCTGGACGAGGCGCTGCAACTGCGCGCCGCCGGCATCACCCATCCAATCCTGCTCCTGGAAGGCGTGTTCGACGCGGCCGAACTCGATGAGGTCGTGCGCCACCAGCTGTGGACGGTCGTGCACCACGATCCGCAGATCGAGATGATCGAGTCCCGGGCGCTGAGCGCGCCGCTGCACGTATGGCTCAAGGTCAACTCGGGCATGAACCGCGCCGGCTTCCTGCCCGACAGGGTGCGGGGTGCCTGGCAACGCCTGAATGACACCGGCAAGGTCTCCGACATCGCGCTGATGACGCACTTCGCGCGCGCGGACGAGCCCGATGTCGCCACCACCGCGGAGCAGATCGCCGCATTCGACGCCGGTACCCGCGACCTGCCCGGGCTGCGCAGCCTGGCCAACTCCAGTGCCATTCTCGGATGGCCGGACGCGCACCGTGACTGGGGCCGCCCCGGCATCCTGCTCTACGGTGCCGATCCGATGCCCGAGGAGAATCACGGGCTGCTTCCGGTCATGACGCTGGAGAGCCAGATCATGGCGGTGCGCGACATTCCGGCGGGTGCGGTGCTGGGCTACGGCGGCCGCTTCGTCGCCGAGGTGCCGACACGCGTCGGCCTGGTGGCAATGGGTTACGCCGATGGTTATCCGCGCAGCGCGCCCGAAGGGACGCCGGTCGCGGTGGATGGAAAGCTCACCCGCCTGATCGGCCGGGTCTCGATGGACATGATGACGGTGGATCTGACCGACCTCCCCGACGCAGGCATTGGCAGCCGGGTCGAGCTCTGGGGCCGTCAGATATCGATCAACCGCATCGCGGCGGGTGTCGGCACGATTTCCTACGAGCTGCTGTGCAACGTGAAGCGGGTCCGCTTCGAATATCTCGGTTAAGCACCGGGGCAGAAACCGGGACGCGGCGCATGTCGTCGCTACTCCCGCGCAGCGTCGGCCCCAGGCCTGAACCTGGGGCACCCTCCCCGGCTTACTGGTGCACCTTCTCGATGGTCAGCGCCACGCCGCTGGCGTCCGCTGCCAGGCCGTCGATCCGTCCTTCGAGGTCGCCCGGCTTGGCCATCACATCACCGGACTTGGACACCCGCACGGCCAGCGCCAGTGTTTCCGGCAGAGGTGCGTTGCCCGACATGCGGGGAACGCCGTCGAAGCTGAAGTCGAGCGGCAACTCGCTGCCCTTGAAGCGCAGGGCGGCAATCGGCGGTCCACCCGCGCCGCCGCGCACGAACACGAACACCGTGTCGTCCGCCAGCACCTGATCGCGCAGCGCAGGAGCGACGTCGAGCCGGCCGGCAATCTTCAGTGCGCTGTCCGCAGCACCCTCACCGTTCGCCACAGCCTGTGCAGGCGGCATCCGCTGCCCGGCCGAAGCCGCGAGTGCAGGCAATCCAGCCCTTTCGCGCGCGTCATTGATGCTCGCACGCAACTGCCCCTCGATCTCCTGCCCGGGCGGAACGCGCGCCAGGATGCGCTCCCACAGTGCTGCTGCAGCCGCAAAATCGCCGCGCTGGTACGCGCCCGTACCCGCCAGTGCGAGCGACTTGACGTGGTTGGGGTCGATCTCGAGCGCACGCGCAACCAGTGTCTCCGCCTCGCCAATGATGCTGCCGTTCTTGGTTGCCACAACGTCGGCCCAGTCGGCAACCACGTCGGCATTGTCCGGGATCAGTTCGGCGAGCCGTGCGTAGGCCTTGGAAGCCTCGGGGTAGTTCTCCAGCACCAGCCAGGAGCGGGCGAGCATGGCCCAGCCTTCGACGTTGTCGGGCTCGTTCTCGAGACGGGCCTCGAGCGTGCCGACCATCTCCCTGATCTGCTCGGGGGAGAAGGTCTGCTGCCCAGCGACCTTCTGCGGGTTGAGCGCGTCCGGCGTGCCGACCGAGAGATAGATCATCGCCGCCATTACCGGCACACCGAGCCCCACCAGCACCGCCCAAACGCGGGCGGGGCGGGCGCTGGCGCTGGGCGCCATGACCTTGCCCTCATCCAGCGCACGGCGCTCGAGTTCATCGCGGCTGCGCACATAGGTGGCGTCGTCGATTCCGCCTGCAGCCCGTTCGGCATCAAGATCAGCGAGCTGCTCACGCAGCACCAGCATGGCCGTCGCGGCCTGCTCGGCATCGGCCGCAGCCGGCGTAACGGAAGCGTCACGACCGCGCCCGAGCAATGGCGGGACGACCATGAGCAAGGCGCCGGCCACCAACAGGCCGGCGACAATCAGGAAGGTGATCACGAACGGGGCTCCTCGGCAGACGGGATGTCTGCGGTTACGGGCGTATCGCCCGCAAGCAGTGCGCGGGCACGATCGCGCTCCGCGGTGGAAAGGTTTTCCTGAGCGGCAGCTTCAGCCTGACGCCGGCGCAGCCGCAGGGCAAGCCAGCCCGCGCCGCCGATCAGCAGCGCAGCGGGGCCACCCCACAGCAGCATCGTGGTGGCCTTGAACGGCGGCTCGTAGAGCACGAAGTCACCGTAGCGCTCGACCAGATAGTCGATCACGTCATCCTTGCTCTTGCCGCTTTCAAGCTGCTCACGCACCTGATTGCGCAAATCGATCGCCAGGGGCGCGTTCGATTCGGCAATCGACTGGTTCTGGCACACCAGGCAGCGCAGCTTGTGAGAGAGCTCCAGGACTTCATCCTCGAGCGCCTGATTGGCCACCACCGGCGTGGCAGTACCCGGCTCGGCGGCATGAACCATTGCGCCGCTGCCGAACGCACACACCATGAGCAGGGCCCCGACAAGGCGTCGCCCCGATACAAAATGCTCAGCCTGCACGCTGCAACTCCTCGATCTTGGGCATCAGCACGTTTTTCAGATTCTCAGGCGTGACCGGCCCGATCTGCTTGAAGCGGATGCGCCCCTGCTTGTCGATGAGGAAGGTTTCAGGCACGCCATAGACGCCGAAATCGATCCCCACCCTGCCGTCGATATCCATCACCGACAACTGATAGGGATTCCCGTGGCGGCTCAGCCAGCCACGCGCGCGCTCGATCGCCTGCCCGGTCTCGACATCGAGTGCCATGCCGCGGGCGTCGATTTCACCATCGCCTCGCACTTCCTTGTAGTTGAGGCCGACGATGGGCACCACGCCGCGGCGGGACAGTTCGACCAGCACCGGGTGCTCCTGACGACAGGCCACACACCACGACGCCCATACGTTGAGCAACCACACCTGGCCCTTCATCTCGTCGAGACCAAAGGTCTGCTCGGGCTGATCAAGCCGTGCGAGCCGGAACGCCGGCGCCGGCTTGTCGATCAGCGGCGACGGCACTTCCCGTGGGTTGAGGGTGAGACCGAAACCGAGAAATCCGATCAACAGCAGAAACAGGAACAGCGGAACAAGGAACTTGGCTTTCATGAATGCTTCTCAGATGGCTTGCTGCGCAGCACCCTTGGGGGCGCTGCGTTCGGCCAGACGGCGGTAACGACGATCTGCAGCGGCAAAAATGCCGCCGAGCGCCATCAGGATGCAGCCCACCCAGATCCAGCTGATGAAGGGCTTGCGGTGCAGACTCACGATCCAGTCACCCTCCGGCAACTGCTCGCCGAGCGAGGCGTAGATATCGCGGAAGGGGCCGATATTGAGGGAGGCTTCCGTCATCGGCATGCCCATGGCGCGATACACGCGCTTCTCCGGCGTCAGCAGGTCTACGAGCTTCCCGTCCTTGCTCAGTTCGATCGTTGCCCGCGAGGCATCGTAGTTGGGTCCCGCAATGCGCTCCACGCCCTTGAAGTTGAAGCTGTAGCCGGCAAAATCGGCACGGTCACCCTCCTTCATGCGCAAGTCGAGGCTGGCATCGATGCTGCTGACAAGCGTCACGCCAATGATGAAGATGCCAATGCCGAAGTGGGCAGTCCACATGCCCCACCATGCAGCGGGGATGGTGGAAAGACGACTCGACATCGTTGCACCCGCACGCTCACGCAGACGACTGGCAAGCAGCTGGAAGCTCGCCAGCACGACCCATGCCGCAAGGGTGAGCCCGAGCATCGTGCGCCAGGTCGGATGACCGATCGCGAATGCACCGCCCACGCCAATGAGGATGCTCGCAACGCCGGCCGGGGCCAGGCGCCTTGCGACCGCATCCACCTTGTCGTTCTTCCAGCGCAGGAAGGGCGCGAACATCATCAGCACCACGACCGGCGTCATCAGCGGCACGAAAACCGCCTCGAAATACGGTGGGCCGACCGAGATCTTGCCCATGTTGAGCGCGTCGAGGAAAAGCGGATACAGCGTACCCAGCAGCACCGAGGCCGACACCACCGCCAACAGCACGTTGTTGCCCAGCAGCGTGGTTTCGCGCGAAACGAGGCCGAAGCTGCCGCCACCGGTAAGGCGCGGCGCACGCCACGCGTACAGCAGCAGCGACACCCCGATCACCAGCACCAGCAGGCCGAGAATGAACATGCCGCGCGCCGGGTCGGTGGCGAAGGCGTGCACGCTGGTGATCACGCCGGAGCGCACGAGGAAGGTACCGAGCAGCGACAGCGAAAACGCGCCAATGGCCAGCAGCACCGTCCAGCTGCGGAACGCACCGCGCTTTTCGGTTACCGCGAGCGAATGGATCAGTGCGGTGCCCAGCAACCACGGCATGAACGAGGCGTTTTCCACCGGATCCCAGAACCACCAGCCACCCCAGCCCAGTTCGTAATACGCCCAGGCCGAACCCACCATGATGCCGGCAGTGAGGAAGACCCAGGCGGCGATCGTCCATGGCCGCGACCAGCGCGCCCATGCCGCGTCCAGGCGTCCGGTCAGCAGTGCCGCAATGGCGAACGCGAACGCGACCGAGAATCCGACATAGCCCATGTACAGCAGCGGTGGGTGAATGATCATGCCCGGATCCTGCAGCAGCGGATTCAGGTCACGCCCCTCCGCCGCACCCGGCAGCAGGCGGTCAAAGGGGTTGGATGTCACCAGCATGAAGGCGATGAAGCCGACGCTGACACAGCCCAGCACACCGATGACCCGCGCCAGAAACGGCTGTGGCACGCTGCGCGAAAACACGCTGACCGCCACGGTCCATAGCGACAGCGACATCGCCCACAGCAGCAGCGAGCCCTCGTGGTTGCCCCACACGCCGGTGATCTTGTACATCAGCGGCGTATCGCTGTTGGAGTTGACCGCAGCCAGTCGAACCGAGAAATCGCTGTTGATGAAGGCCCAGGTCAGACAGGCAAAGGCAAACACCACGAAGACGAACTGCCCCTGCGCCGCAGGCCGGGCAACGGCCATCATCGACGGATTGTTGCGCGACGCCCCCACGAGCGGCACAACGGCCTGCACCAGCGACAGGACCAGCGCCATGACAAGGGCAAAGTGACCAAGTTCGGGGATCATTGGCTCACCGTCGCGGCGGTTTTCTGTGCTTCTTCAACCGCGTGAGCGGCTTCCGGCGGCATGTAGTTCTCGTCGTGCTTGGCCAGCACTTCGGTGGCGCGGAACTGACCGTCCGCGCCAAGCGAGCCCTGGATCACGGCACCCTTGCCTTCCTTGAACAGGTCGGGCAGCGTGCCCTTGTAGGTGACCGGGATCACCTTGGCAGTATCGGTGATGGCAAAGCGGACGGTGAGCCCGTCGGCTTCGCGCTGCAGCGATCCGTCCTCGACCAGACCGCCAATGCGGAAGGTCTTGCCGGTGGGCGCCTTGCCCTCCATGACATCGGTCGGCGTGTGAAAGAACACCAGGTTCTGCTGAAAAGCGGACAACACCAGCGCAACGGCTGCAACGAGCAGCGCCACGCCACCACCGACCAGCATCATGCGTTTGCTACGGGGTTTCATATCAAGACTCCATGCGGGCGGCAGCGCGCCCCGATCCATCTTTGCCCACCGCGCGGCGCCAGCGCAACAACCGCTTCACGGTGTCCTTCCGACGCTGAAACACCAGCACAAGTTCCAGCGCGATAACAGCGAAGGTGATGCCATAGCTGCCCCATACGAAGGCGCCCGCACCACCCATGTCCCAGAACGCAGACCACGACTCCCATTGCATCAGCTTCGCGCTCCTTCACGATCGAGCACCGCCCCCACCCATTCGGTGTGACGCTCGCGCTCGAGAATCATCGGCCGCACCCGCCACAGGGTCACCGCGAGGGTGTAGGCCCATGAGGCAAACGCCATCACCAGCATGCCGACCAGCATGGTGGTGGCCATCGACGGCGCCTTGGTCAGACTGACCGACGCCCCCTGATGCAGGGTGTTCCACCATTTAACCGAAAAGTAGATGACTGGCACATTAACGGCCCCGACCAGCGCGATGATGGCACCGGCACGATCGCCGCGGCGCGGGTCCTCGATGGCACGGGTCAGCGCGATGAAGCCGAAGTAGAGGAACAGCAGCAGCAGCTGCGAGGTCAGGCGCGCATCCCACACCCAGTATGCACCCCAGGTCGGCCGCCCCCACAAGGCACCGGTCAACAAGGCCACGAAACAGAACATCGCGCCGGTTGGCGCCAGCGCCTGACTCATGACAAAAGACAGGCGGGTGTTCATGATCAGCCCGACCGCCGACCAGAATGCCATCACCAGGTAAATGAACATCGACATCCATGCCGCCGGCACGTGGATGAAGATGACGCGATACACGTTGCCCTGCGTCGCATCGACCGGCGCCACGAAGAACGCCAGCCACAAGCCGGCCAGCGTAAGCACGACGGCGATCGCCGCAAACCAGGGCGCCATGCGCCCGGCCAGCGGATAGAAATTCTGCGGAGCGGCAAAACGGAGCAGGCTGGGACCACGCGGACTTGAGTTCATGCGAGTGTCTTGGTCGTTTGGGCCAGAGGCCATGTCAGGTCATTCAGTCGAAATACGCAACGATGCAGCGCACGCCAGTGGTGCCAGTGCGAGGGCCCCGGCAAGACCGCCGCCAAGCAGCAGCAGATGCGCCACCGCCCCCGTGCCGGAAGCCTCGGCTTCCACCGCGCCGGCACCGAAAATCAGCACCGGCACGAACAGCGGCAGGATCAGCAGTGCCAGCAGCATGCCACCACCACGTACACCCAGTGTCAGCGCTGCGCCGACCGCGCCCAGCAGGGCAAGAATCGGGGTACCCAGCGCCAAACTTAAGACCAGCACCGGCAACGCGCCTTGCTCAAGGTCAAGTAACAGCGCCAGGCCGGGTGCCACCGCCACGACAGGCAGGCCTGTGGTGAGCCAGAACGCCAGCACCTTCGCCAGCACCCACAGCACTGCCGGCTCACTTGACAGAAGCAGCTGCTCCAAAGTTCCGTCGGCATAGTCCTGTGCAAACAGGCGGTGCAGCGACAACAGGCAGGCCAGCAAGGCCGCCACCCACAGCACGCCGGGCGCAATCGCCCGCAACAGGTTGGGCTCGGCACCGACACCGAAGGGAAACAGGCACACCACGATGACGAAGAAGGCCAGCGTCACCATGACGTCGGCCCGGCCCCGCCAGGCCAGCAACAGATCACGGCGCAGAACGGCAAAAAAGGTCCTCAGCACGCAAACGCCCCGACATCGAGCACCTTGGGCGGCACGGCGAATGGTGCATCCTGGTGCGTCGTGAGCATCACCATGCCGCCAGACGTGCAATGGTCCGACAGCGTGCCCGCCAGATCCTCGACGGCGCCCACATCGAGCGCGGTAAACGGTTCGTCCAGCACCCACAGGGGCCGCCGACCGGACAGAAACAGGCGTGCCAGCCCCACCCTGCGGCGCTGTCCCTGGGAAAGCACCCGCGCGGGCAGATCGAGCTGATTGGCAAGGCCGATGCGCACCAGCGCCTGCATGCAGGTTTCGGCGTCAGCATCGTCGCCCGCGGCGGCAACGGCAAACTGCAGGTTCTCGAGCGGTGTGAGCATGTCGTTGAGTGCAGGCGCGTGACCCAGGTAAAGCAGGTCGCGGTGAAATGCTTCGCGGTCGCGGCCGATGGCCGTCCCCTTCCAGCGCACCTCTCCCGCCTCGGCCAGCGCAAGCCCGGAGACCAGCCGCAGCAGGCTGGTCTTGCCCACCCCGTTGGGGCCGGCAATCCGCAGCAGCTCACCCGCCGCCAGGCGCAGGGCGAGGCCACGAAACAGCAGGCGGTCGCCTTTCAGGCAGGCAAGATTGTCGGCTTCGAGCATGGGGACGGATTGAACCACAGCACGGCGCTGGCTGAAACGTTTTCTGCTTATAAACCCGCTCACACGACAAAATTGCCGCGTTTCCGGACGCCTTGAACGCTTCCGGCCCGGCACGACAGTCGTCGACTGCGTACCGGGCCGGAAGCCGCCGACGGACAGAAGGTCTTATTCAGCCTTCGGTGGCGTGGGGTGGAAGACCTCGGGGGCGACGCCGCCGTGATCGGCGCCGATGCTCTGATCCACTGCGGGCAGGGAGTGAGCGATGCCCTTGTGGCAGTCGATGCAGGTCTTGCCTTCGGCCAGCCCGGCCTGGTGCATCTGGTTGGAGCGCCGGCCCTGAACGGAGTAGTCGAAGTACTCGTAGTTATGGCAGTTGCGGCATTCCTGCGAGTTGTTGGCCTTCATCCGCCGCCACTCGTTCTCTGCCAGGCGCAGTCGCTCTTCCTGGAACTTCTCGCGGGTATTGATCGTACCCATGATCTTTCCATAGACCTCCCTTGATGCCTTGATCTTGCGGATCATCTTCGGCCCCCACTCCTTGGGCACATGGCAGTCCGGGCAGGTCGCACGCACGCCGGTGCGGTTCTGGTAGTGGATCGTGTTGCGATACTCCTGGAACACGTTGTCCTCCATCTCGTGACACGAGATGCAGAACTTCTCGGTGTTGGTCATTTCCAGGGCCCAGTTGAACCCGCCCCAGAACACGATGCCGGCGGCAAAGAGCAGCACGATGGCGCCCCAGCCGGCGTTGCGCAGCCTCTGCCGCATTCCCTTCTTTTCAGTCATGTCTATCCCCGGTCAGGCGGCCTTAGCGCAGGCCCTCGGCACGTTGGAAGGTGTTGCCGACAAGCGGCTTGGCATCCATCTGCGGCACGTGGCACTGCATGCAGAAGTAGCGTCGCGGCGAGATGTTGGACAACTCGCCACCGTCGCGGTCCTTGAAGTGCGTCAGGCTGACCTTGGTCGCCCCGGTCTCCTTGTAGCGGCTCCACGCATGGCAATCCATGCAGCGGTTGAAATTCTTGGTCAGTTCGTAGCCCTCCACCTTGTGCGGGATCAAGGGCGGCTGCTGCACATAGTCGCGCTGGATCGGCGGCTGGTCGGGCACCGGCTTGAAACTGCCCGCCGGCAGCTCGTTGGCCGAAACGTCCGCGCCGCGGATACTGCTGACGTTTTGCGCGCCGACTGGCACAGCGGCCGCGCTCAGGCCCAGTGCGACCATCAGCGCGAGTGCAATTTGTCGGGTCTTCTTGTTCATGACTCGCTCCTGTCAAATCGTGTCGAAATACGGAAAACGTCCTTGCCACAGACATCGATACAGCGGCCACACGAGGTGCAGTCGCCATCGAGGATCAGCGGATGGTCCTGCCCCACACCCTTGAGCGCGGGACGAATGACCTGAGGTTCGGGGCAGACTGCAAAGCAGTCCATGCAGTCGTTACAGGCGCTGCGCCGGTTGGCCGAAACGCGCAGCATCGCGCTCTTGCCGATCAGTCCGTAAAAAGCGCCCTGCGGACACAGGTGGCCACACCAGCCACGCGGCGCGATCAGCAGGTCGTAGAGGAAGATGCCGCCGACGATGCCCCACGACAGACCGAAACCGAAGATCAGCCCGCGATGAAACATCGACACCGGATTCACCCACTCCCATGCCAGCGACCCGGTCACCGCAGCCAGCACCAGCACGAAGCCGAGCAGCCAGTAACGGGTGTTGGCCGAGGGCACCTTGCCGCCCTTGAGGCCAAGCCGGCGCCGCAGCCAGGCTGCGGCATCCGTCACCAGATTGACCGGACACACCCAGGCACAGAACATGCGGCCACCGAGCAGCAGATAGAAAGCCATCACAATGCCGCCGCCGATCAACGCTTCACGATACGGCCAGTGCCCGGCAGCGGCCTGCTGTGCGATCAGGAAGGGATCGGTCAGCGGCAGCACGCCCAGGGTCAGGCTCGAAGCCAGATTGCCCTTGACGATCCACCAGCCGAACCACGGCCCGACCATGAACAGCGCGAGAATGCCGAGCTGGCTGGCACGCCGCAGCAGCAGCCACTTGTGCGCGATCAACCAGCCCTTGGCTTCGATGGCTTCCGCGCCCGGACGTGCGACCACGCCGCGCATCGCGGCACCGCGCACGCTGGTTGGCGGCACCGCGCCACGGCTCTGGGCATTCGCGCTCATGGCTTCCACCCCGAGTCGATGCCGCTCTTTTCAGCCGTAGCAGGTGCATCACCCGGTCCTACGCGGGTGTCGCCGTAGGCCTTGCCTTCGAGCCCCCGAACCGGCATCTCGACCTGATCGCCGATCAGGGAGCCGCCGGCTTCGGCCTTCTCTTCCCAGCCGCGGCGGTAATGCTCGGCCTTGGAACCCTGCGCCAGCTTGAGCGGCAACACCTTGATGGCGGACTCGCCCGGCAGCACGCAGGAACGCTCGCACTTGCCACAACCAGTGCAGGCGTCCGAATGCACCGTCGGCAGCAGCATGGCGTGACGGTCGGAGCGCGGGTTATGCACCAGTTCCAGCGTGATGGCCTTGTCGATCACCGGGCACACCCGGTAGCAGACGTCGCAGCGCAGACCGAGGAAATTGAGACAGTTTTCCTGGTCGATCAGCACCGCGAGCCCCATGCGCGCCTCGCCGATCTCGCTCAGCCCGCGATCGAGCGCACCGGTAGGGCACGCCGCCACGCAGGGGATGTCTTCACACATCTCGCACGGAATCTTGCGCGCTTCGAAGTAAGGCGTGCCCGTGGCCACGCCGTCGCCGAGTTGCGCGAGCTTCAGCGTGTCATACGGGCAGTCACGCACGCACAGCCCGCAACGCACGCACGCAGCCAGAAAATCGGCTTCGGCCAGCGCGCCGGGCGGACGGATCGCCGTCGCCGGCAGCGCCGAAGCCTGTCGGGAATACAGACCGGTCCCGAGCGCGAGCAGACCCGCCCCGCCCGCCACGCCTGCCGCATCCTTGAGGAAGCGGCGACGTGACGTGGCCGGGCCGGTGCTGGCAGGCGCGGAAGCGGTCGTATTCTTGGTTTTACTCATGATTGTCGTGTGTCCGGCCACCTGCAGTGCCCCATCGGCACCGCAGGTGTCAGTCTCACGCCTCGTGGTTTCAGGCCTTGGTTACCTTGACTGCGCACTTCTTGAAGTCGGTTTCCTTCGAGATCGGGCAGGTGGCATCGAGCGTGAGCTTGTTGACCAGCCGGCCCTCATCGAAGAAGGGCACGAAGATCAGGCCCACCGGCGGCTTGTTGCGGCCGCGGGTTTCGAGCCGGGCGACGATCTCGCCACGACGCGAAGCGACTTTCACCGCCATGCCACGCTGCAGACCGCGCTTGCTGGCATCATCCGGATGCATGAAGACCTGGGCCTCGGGCACCGAGCGGTGCAGCTCGGGCACGCGACGGGTCATCGAGCCGGTGTGCCAGTGCTCGAGCACGCGACCGGTACACAGCCACATGTCGAAGTCCTTGTCCGGCATTTCCGGGGGATCCTGGTAGGGCAGCGCGAACACCACGGCCTTGTTGTCCTTGTGACCGTAGAACTTCACCCCTTCGCCGGTCTTGACGTACGGGTCGTAGCCCTCGCGGAAGCGCCACAGGGTTTCCTTGCCATCGACCACCGGCCAGCGCAGACCGCGCGCCTTGTGATACACGTCGAAGTCGGCGAGGTCGTGACCATGACCGCGACCGAAACGTGCGTACTCCTCGAACAGGCCTTTCTGCAGGTAGTAGCCCAGCGCCTTCGACTCGTCGTTGGTGTAGCCCTTGATCGCGTGGCTGTTGGCCTTCTCGATGTCGGACAGCGGGAACTTGTTCACCTGGCCGTTGGCGTAGAGCACGTCGTACAGGGTCTTGCCCTTGTACTCCGGCATCTTGGCGATGAGCTCGGCCGGCCACACTTCCTCGACCTTGAAGCGCTTCGCGAACTCGATGTACTGCCACAGGTCGCTCTTCGCCTCACCCGGCGGCGCCACCTGCTGGCGCCAGAACTGGGTGCGGCGTTCGGCGTTGCCGTAGGCGCCTTCCTTCTCGGTCCACATCGCCGAGGGCAGGATCAGGTCGGCCGACATCGCCGACACCGTCGGATAGACGTCCGACACCACAACGAAAGCCTCTTCGTTGCGCCAGCCCGGATAGACCTCGTCGTTGATGTTGGGGCCGGCCTGCATGTTGTTGGTGGTCGAGGTCCAGTAGCACTTGACCTTGCCGTCCTTGAGCGCGCGGCTCTGGGCCACGGCGTGGAGGCCGACCTTGGACGGAATCGTGCCCTCGGGCAGCTTCCAGATCTCTTCGGCGATGGCGCGGTGCATCGGATTGCCAACCACCATGTCTGCCGGCAGACGGTGGGCAAACGTGCCGACTTCGCGCGCCGTACCGCAGGCCGAGGGCTGACCGGTGAGCGAGAACGGGCTGTTGCCCGGCTCCGAGATCTTGCCAACGAGCAGATGCACGTTGTAGATCATGTTGTTCACCCAGGTACCGCGGGTGTGCTGGTTGAAGCCCATGGTCCAGAACGACACCACCTTGCGGTTCGGGTCGGCATAAGTTTCGGCCATGCGCTGCAGGTTCGCGACCGGCACGCCGGACAGCTTGGACACTTTCTCGGCGGTGTACTCGGACACGAACTTGGCGAACTCGTCGAACGTGATGTCCTTGGCCGCGCTGGCATTGCCCTTGGGCTTGCCGTCCGCGCCCGGATAGCCGTTATTGGTGGCTTTCGCTTCCAGCACATGGTTCGGGCGCAGGCCAAAACCGATATCCGTCTCGCCCATCTTGAAATTGACGTTGCGGCTGACGAACTCGGTGTTCACCTTCTTGTTCTGGATGATGTAGTTGCAGATGTAGTTCAGGATCGCCAGATCGGTGTTGGGCACGAAGATCATGGGGTTGTCGGCGAGCTCGTAGGAACGATGCTCGAAGGTCGACAGCACATGAACCTCGGTGCCTTCCTTCGACAGCCGGCGGTCGGTGATGCGGCTCCACAGGATGGGGTGCATCTCGGCCATGTTCGAGCCCCACAGCACGAAGCTGTCGGCGTTCTCGATGTCGTCGTAGCAGCCCATCGGCTCGTCGATGCCGAAGGTACGCATGAAGCCGGTAACAGCCGACGCCATGCAGTGACGCGCATTGGGGTCGAGGTTGTTGGTGCGGAAACCGGCCTTGTACAGCTTGGCCGCCGCATAGCCTTCCCACACCGTCCACTGCCCGGAACCGAACATCGCGATCGAGTCGGCGCCGTGGGTCTTGATCGCGGCCTTCCACTTGTCGGCCATGATGTCGAAGGCCTGATCCCACGAGATCGGCGTGAACTCGCCGTTCTTGTCGTATTTGCCGCCTTTCATGCGCAGCAGCGGCTTGGTCAGACGGTCGTCGCCGTACATGATCTTCGACAGGAAGTAGCCCTTGATACAGTTCAGGCCGCGGTTGACCGGTGCATCCGGGTCGCCCTGAGTGGCAACGATGCGGCCGTTCTGCACGCCGACCAGCACCGAACAGCCGGTACCGCAGAAGCGGCAGGCGGCCTTGTCCCAGCGCACCTTGGTGCCGTCGCCATTCCTGGCCTGCGCCTGCGCCACCACCGGAATGCTGATGCCCGCCGTTGCCGCTGCGGCCGCAACCGCATTGGCCTTGATGAATTCGCGTCTGTCCATGCTCATTTTCTTCATGCCTCCAGGTTTTCGAGACCTTCATCCGTGTATTCGTAGGCGAGCGTCACCCCTTGCACCCTGGGGCCGAGATTCACCTTCAGTATCGAGTCGGTCACCGACCAGCCTTCACCGTCTTCCACGGTGACGACGATGCGACCGGTTTCGAGCGATTCACCCTGCACTTCAACGCCGGGCACCTGCTTCAGAAAGTCGTGCACGACGGCGAAATCCTCGGGCTTCGCCCGCACTACCAGGCTTGCGATGTTCATGTGCTCTCCTTGTTCGCCATATCCATCTCCCCTGCCTTCACCGTGATTGCCCGGACCGGGCAGGGGGCGAAACAGGCACCACAACCATTGCAGCTCTCCAGCGTCAGCGCCGGCAGCGCCACGCCGCCAAGACGCGGGCGAAAACGGATTGCCCCCGCAGGACAGGCCTCGCCGCAGACCCGGCACTCCACGCCGCTCATTGCCAGGCAGGCATCCCCGATGTGCGCCTGCAGACGCCACGCCGGAGCATCCTCCGCCGCGCGCTGCAACGCCGCCGGTTCGCAGCGACTCACGCACTCGCCACAGAAGGTGCACTCCCCGTGGCTGAAATCGACTGCCGGATAGGCGCCGTCGGCATGAATCAGAATGCCGGTCGGACAGGCCTTGATGCAGGCGTCGCAGCGCGTGCAACGCTCGATGAAGGCAGCCTCGTCAAGCGCCCACGGTGGACGCTGGGCGGGGTTCACGGTGCGGATGCGGCCACGCAAAAAACTTCGGCGCGAAAGGGCTGCAGGTTCCAAGAGGGTTTTCCCGTATAGCGAATAGGGACATTGAAAACCCTTGCCCGGAGTGCGTCATTGATGGGCATCAAGACGAGAATGGCTCTCAGTTATGCGGCTTCGATGCGCATGACCGGATGCGCGAGGTAAGGTGCGGATAACACTGCAAACTACAACGAAGGAAATAGACGTCTAGCTGCGCAGGTGCTCGACCGCCCACACCGCGGCTTCCACCCGCGAGCGCATCTTGAGCTTGCGCAGGATGTGCTTGACGTGGACCTTCACCGTGCCTTCGGCGATGTCGAGCTCGCGTCCGATGAGCTTGTTCGACAGGCCGCCGGAGATCTGCTCGAGAATTCGCACCTCCTGCTCGGTCAGTCCGGCAGCGGCAATTGACTCGGGCTGCGCAGGGCCGCGCAGGGCGGCGGCCATGAGGTGGGTGAGCTCGTCGGAGATGACGATGCGGCCACTGCCCACATCGCGCAGCGCATCGACCATGGCCTCGGGCTCCATGTCCTTCAGCAGGTAGCCATCGGCCCCCGCGCGCAAGGCGGCGACCAGGTCCTCGCCATGATCGGACACCGTCACCATCACCACGCGACTGTCGAGACGGGCGGCGCGGATGGCGCTCAAGACCTCGATCCCGTTCATGTCCTTCATGTTCAGGTCGAGCAGGATCAGGTCCGGCTGCAGGCGCACAGCCAGCGCCAGGCCCTCCTCTCCGCCGGCGGCCTCGCCGATCAGGTTCAGCGTGGGGACGGTCTTCAGCAGCTGGATCAGGCCCTTGCGGAACAGCGGGTGATCATCGACGATGATGACGCTCTGGACATCGCTCATTTCACGCTCCCGAATGCGATGGGTGTCTCGGTCACGATCGCGGTGCCGGCACGAAAACGCAGACTGACCCGCGTTCCCCCGCCCGGCCGGGGGGCAATGTCGAAACGCCCCCCCAGGCTGCACGCACGCTCGCGCATGATCGCAAGGCCATGATGGTTGCGTGCATCGGAGACCGGCTCGCCGAGCCCCACACCATTGTCGTCGAGCACGACGGAGAACTCACCGTCCGCATCACACTTCAGGCTCAGCCAGGCCTTGCTTGCATGCGCATGTCGCACCATGTTCGACAGGCCCTCGCGGATGATATGCAGCACATGCACCTCCTGGTTGGGGCCGAGGTGGCAGTCGGCAAGCCGGGTTTCGAGTTCGACCTCGATCTTGCCCTTGCTCGCATACTCGTCCACTGCGGCCTGCAGCAGCTCCGAAAAATCACCCGTCATCTTGAGCCGGAACGACACCAGCAGCTCGCGCAACTGGCGGTAGGCGGCACTGATGCCCTCGCGCAGGTCGGCAAGGATGGCCTCGGCCTCGGCGCTGCGCGCGGGGTCGCCCACCAGTGGCTGCACCAGGCTGACCTGGATCTTCATGTAGGACAGGGCCTGCGCGAGCGAATCGTGCAACTCGCGGGCAATCACCGAGCGCTCCTCCTGCAGGGCGAGCAGGCGCGCCTGCTCGCTGCGCCGTGCGGCCCCAAGTGCCATTCCGACATGGCGCGACAGCGCCTCGACCAGCTGCTGCTGCCAGGCTTCGAGCCGCTGCCCGGGCGCCAGCGCCAGACGCAACGTGCCGAAGTGACGCTCAGCATCACGCAAGGGGACCCGCAAGAGGTCGTGGTCGCCCTCGCGCTCGTAATTCCAGCCACCCGAGTGCGAACGACAGCGCGCACAGGCCAGCTCGGCCTCTACCCCGCTCTCGACATGGTCGGGGCACGGGCCGATCGAACTCGCGATCACGGAAGCCGGCCCGTCATGGCGCGGCTCGATGCAGGCCAGACTGCCCCGCAGCCCCGCCACCTGCTCGATGTCGCGCAGCGTGGCCTCGTAAGCCTCAGGCGCTGCCGGCGCGTGGTACAGGCGTGCAATCGCGTGATACAGCAGCTCCAGCGCCCGGTTGCTGCGCTGAAGCTCGGCCGTCTTGGCCTCGACCCGGCTTTCCAGGTCACGATAGAGCTTGGACAGTTCGCCCGTCATGGTGTTGAAAGCTGTCCCGAGCTGTCCGAGCTCGTTGCGTCCGGTGTGACTCACCTGCGCAGAAAGATCGCCAGCCGCAATGCGGTTGGCCGCCAGTAGCAATGCGTTGAGCGGCCGATACACCCGACGCTGGAGCAAGACCAGCGCCAGCACCACCACGAACAGCGTCAGCCCGATCGCAAGCGCAAGAATCTGGCGCAAGTCCCCGATGCGCTCCTCGGTGTCGAATTCGAGCACCGCCACCAGCGTGTTGAGCTGTTCGACGAAGGCATCGACCTCGGTCAGCAAGGCGGCCACGCCTTCACGCGAAGGCGGGGGGCCCTCGGTCAGGATCGCATCGACACGGGGTTTGACGCTCAGACGCCAGGCGGCCTCGGCACCCCGATAGGTCGCCGCGAACACGCTATCCGGCGTGCGTTCGATCACGCGCAGCAGCGCCGGATGAACGAGACTCTCTTCGAACTCCCTGACCGACGCCAGCACGCGCTCGGTCGCGACTTTCTCCTCCAGCACGTCGGCCACGACCAGGCTGGCCATGCGGTGGGTGAGCCGGCGCAGGCTGCCGGCGACGTTGATGGCGCTCGCACTGCCCTGCACCGTCTCGGCCACGAGTACCGAGGTGCTCATGCCCGCCAGACCGATCAGCGTCAGCGCCGCCATGGCCAGCGCGACCAGCCACAGGATAGAGCGTCGCGCCAGCCCGTCAAACAGACGTCCAGTCATTTTCCCGCTCCTGAAACCCGAGAAAACCCGGATATGAGGGGGTACCCCGAACAAGCCCATGACATACAAAAACCCCCACTCTCAAAATTAATGTCTATATTAAACAAGGCATTGAGGCGAAACACCCATACCTCTTCGGAGGTACTTCGGTGATCGAGACACACCGGGGTGCGGATTCAGACGCGCGGGAATACGCCCTAAACTGGACAAGACGCGGCTACCACGAGTCGGCCGCAAGGAGCTAGACAATGACCGCCGAACCTGTTTCCACCTTCTTTTCGACCCTTGCCCGTACCTCGCCGTTCGACCTGCTCGACAACGAGGGCATGTTGCGACTGATCGACGGCGGCCGGGTGCTTCATTGCGAGCGTGGCGAGATCGTCACGCACTCGCACGACGCAGCGGACTGCATGTGGGTCGTGCTCAACGGCGAGGTCAAGTGCTCACTGATTTCCGCCAGCGGGGCTGAAAAGATCATACAGGTTGCCGGCGCGGGCGCGCTGTTCGGCGAGGAGGCCGCCCTGCTCGGTCGGCCCCAGCTGTTCACCGCCCAGGCCACGCGTGACACCAATCTGTTGCTGGTCCGCAGCGCTTCGTTGCGCACCGCGATGGCGGCGTCGGCTTCGTTCGCCAATGCTATGACGCTGCGCCTTTCGTCGTCCATCTACGACCTGATCGAGAACCTGCAGATCTGTCTGCAGGGCACCAGCACGCAGCGCGTCGCCCACTACCTGTCGCGGCTGGCACCCGAGAGCGCCGAGCATTTTGAGATCCAGCTTGAGACCGACAAGCAGAACATCGCCGCGCAGCTCAACCTGACGCCGGAAACCCTGTCTCGTGTGCTGTCGCGCTTCATGCGCGATGGCATGATTCGCCCGCAGGGGCGCCGTGGTCTGGTGCTGGACAATCTGTCGATGCTGCGCAGCTGCGCTGCGGGCTGAGCGCGGTCAGACGGCGCTAGAGCGGCTCGGCAGACGCGAGGTTTTCAGCAGCGCCGAGCCAGCGGCTCAGGATGCGGTAGGTATCGAGTTCGAAGCGCGGCTGCACGCTGTCAAGCACCGCAGCCACCTCATCCCGCGTTTCGACGCTGCCCAGATGGCACCAGTGGTCGACCACATGGAATGCCGCCCGCCCGCTGGCTTCGTGGACTTCAGGCAGAACCACCGCGCCGGGCCACGGCCAGGGCTTGAGGCGAGCCGAACCGAGTGCGCCCAGCAGCCTCGTATCGTGCGCTTCGAACGACTCCCGCCCGGCGCACACGCCGGCACAGCGCTTCATGCCGAAGGCCATGCACGGCCCGCTGCTGCCTGGCTCGATACCCAGCCGGCGCGGGCACAGCTGATAGGCCTGGGCGAGCTCGCGCAGCAGATTCTCTGCCTCCTTGCGGTTGCGAAACGCGCCGTACAGCCCTTCCCAGTCGCGGGGGTCGGTCTCCGCAATGCGCACACGCTCGAGCACCGGCGGCCGCTTGCGGCCAGGCACCATGCGCAAGGCAAAGGTCTCCTCGCTGGCGCGCAGCAGGCGGTTGTGCAGCGGCTGACGCGTCTTGACCAGGTCGGCTTCGAGCAGGAGCGCGCCCAGCTCGCCAGCGGTCTCGATCCAGTCCACCCGCCTGACCTGACGCGCGAGCTCCGCTTCCTTGCCCTTGCGGGTTGCGGCTGAGAAGTGCTCCATCACCCGGGTGCGCAGATTCACGCTCTTGCCGATGTAGATCGGCAAGTCGGGACGCCCGCCTTCGGGCGCGGCTTCGGTGCCAAAGAAAAGATAGACGCCGGGCGACGGCGGCATGCCCTCGATCGCCCCTTCAGGCAGACCGGGCGGGCGCGCCGGCGCCTTCATCGCACGTGTGACGGCCTGCTGCAGGGTTTCCGCAGGGAAGGACTGCTCCACCAGCTGAACGAACTGCCACAGCGCATCGGTATCGCCCATTGCGCGGTGACGCGCGCCGCATGCAAGCCCGTGGCGCTCGATGAGCGCATCGAGCCCGTGGCGATGGAATTCCGGATAGAGCGCACGCGACAGCTTGATGGTGCACAACACCGGCGCATCCAGACTGCGGCCAAGGCCGGCAAAGGCATTCTTGAGAAAGCCGTAATCGAAGCGGGCATTGTGGGCGACGAACACGCAGCCCTCGAGCAGGGCCGCGACCGCATCGGCAAGTGCCGCGAACGCCGGCGCGTCGGCCACCATCTCGTCGGTGATGCCGATGAAACTCTGGATCGTGGCCGGGATCGAGCGCCCGGGGTTGACCAGGCTCTCCCAGCGCTCAACGACGCGCCCGTGCTCGACGCGGATGATCGCGATCTCGGTGATGCCGTCACGCTGGAGGTTGGCGCCGGTGGTTTCGAGATCGACGAAGGCGAGCCGCTCGGGCAGGGACATACGCTCAGACAGTGGCAGGTTTGCGGCCGACATACTCACGGAATACACCCAGGGTGAGCATGCAGCGCACATCCTCGAAACCGGCCTGACGCATTGCCTCGAGCACCCGTTCGGGCTCGACGGCGGCCTGAATGGTGTCCCAGTAATACTCCCAGAGCATCGACACATCGGGGTTGCAGCGCGCCACCCGGGACAGCAGGGGCACGATGCCGCGGATGTAGATGCGCATCATCAGCCGCCCGAAGGCGCTGCGCGGACGGGTGATCTCCATCACGCAGGTCCGGCCACCCGGACGCAGGACGCGCAGATACTCGCCGAAGGCCTGCTCAAGCGAGCCGACGTGGCGCAGTGCGTAGCCCATGGAGACGAAATCGACGTTGTTTTCGGGCAGCGGAATCGACTCGGCGTAGGCCTCGATGGTTTCCACCGACAGCTTCTTGCGCAACTCGTCGAGCATGCCGGGCGAGGGGTCGAGCGCCATCAGGCGGCCCTTGTCGCCGATGATGTGCTGCGCCTCGCGCGCAACCAGCCCGGTCCCTGCGGCAACGTCGAGCACGGTCATGCCTGCGGTCAGCCCGCTGCGCTGCAATGCCCAGCGCCGGTACCAAGGGCCGGTACCGAGCGCGGTGATGTTCTCCGCCCGGTCATAGCCCGAAGCGGCACTGTCAAACAGCTTTCGGGTGTTGACCCGGCGTTCTTCCTCGCTGGCGAAATAGCGCTGCAACTGAGGATCGGTCTGAAGCGGACTCGCGCTCCGGGCGGGTTCGGTCATCAGTGCGGATCAGTGGTTGATGTCGTAGTAGTAGCCCTTGGTCGGCACTTTGGACTCCCGCGCGCGCTTCTGCGCCGCGAGGTCCTGCGGCTTGTCCCACCACAGCGCACGCCCCTGGCGCTGCTCGACAGCCTGCTCGGGGTGCTTCTCCATCCACTCACGCATGAATTTGGTATGTTCTGATTCGTAGATCGCCATGATGCCTTCTCCCTCGTAGACCCGCGGGATTCTAGCAGGTCGGACGCGGGCGGTCTTCCTGCCGCGCACTGTGCGGCGGCAGGATTGCACGGTCAGACGCGGCCGTCGGCCTTGAGACGGCCGATGCGAACCACTTCGGGCACGCGCCTGACCGCGCGCATGACGCGGGCCAGGTGCATGCGGTCACGCACCTGCACGGTCAGGTTGAGGGCGGTGTAATCGCCCTGCTCGTTGTCCATGTTGACCGTCTGGATGTTGCAGTCTTCCTCGGAGATCGCGCTGGCCACACGGGCCAGCACCCCGCGGGAATTCTTGCTCAGCACGCGGATGGTGACGTCGAACAGACGCTCGTCGCTCGGCTCCCACTCGACATCCACCCAGCGCGCGCGGTCGCCACGCAACTTGGCGACCACCGGACAGTCGTGCAGATGCACTTCCAGCCCCTGGCCCTTGCGAATGGTGCCGATGATCGGATCGCCCGGAATCGGCTGGCAGCAACGTGCCAGCTGTACTGCAATGCCTTCGCTGCCACGGATCTGAATCGCGCCGGCGGGCTTGGGCTTGACCACGTCGGGGCGACCCGACTCCTGGTCCTGCGCCTGCGACAGGCGCCGGGCCACGATGACCGGCAGGCGCTTGCCGAGACCGATGTCGGCGAAAATGTCCTTCTTGATGCGCACACCGCGATCACGCAGGAAACGGTCCCAGGCGAAGGTGGAGATCTGCCCCAGGGTGAGGCCGTGCGGGCGCAAAGCCTGATTGAGCAGGCGTTCGCCGAGCGCGACAGACTCTTCCTGCTGGGCGTTCTTGAGGAAATGGCGGATCTGCGCGCGGGCCTTGCCGGTGCGCACATAGGACAGCCAGGCCGGATTGGGCGCGGCATGCGCCGCGGTGATGATCTCCACCTGATCACCGTTGCGCAGTTCGCTGCGCAGGGGCATCAGGTCGGAATTGATGCGGCAGGCCACGCAGCGATTGCCCACGTCGGTATGCACCGCATAGGCGAAGTCGACCGGCGTCGAGCCGCGCGGCAGATTGAAGATCTTGCCCATCGGCGAGAACACATAGACCTCGCCCGGGAAGAGGTCGATCTTGACGTGTTCCAGGAACTCGGCAGCGCCAACCGAGGTGGACTGCAGCTCGAGCAGCGACTGCAGCCACGAATGCGTCTTCTGCTGCAGCTCGGTGAGCGTCTTCTCGTCTTCCTTGTACAGCCAGTGCGAGGCCACGCCCGACTCGGCGATGTGGTGCATCTCGCGGGTGCGGATCTGCACCTCGACCGGCGTGCCGAAAGGCCCGATCAGCGTCGTGTGCAGACTCTGGTAACCGTTGGCGCGCGGTATCGCGAGGTAGTCCTTGAACTTGCCCGGCACCGGCTTGTACATCGAATGCAGGGCGCCGAGCGCGAGGTAGCACGAAGGCACGTCGTGCACGATCACCCGAAAACCGTAGATATCGAGCACCTGCGAAAACGACAGGTGCTTTTCCATCATCTTGCGGTAGATGCTGTACAGGTGCTTCTCACGCCCATAGACCTCGGCGGTGATGCCCCACTGCGGCAGTCGCTCCTCGATCGTGGTGAGCACCTTGCCCACCACCTCGCGACGGTTGCCGCGCGCAGCGCGGATGGCCTTGGCCAGCACCCGGAAACGCATCGGGTACTTGTGCTCGAAGGACAGCTCCTGCAGCTCGCGATAGATGTTGTTGAGCCCGAGCCGGTTGGCGATCGGGGCATAGATCTCCAGCGTTTCGCTGGCAATCCGGCGGCGCTTGGCCGGGCGCACGCAATCGAGCGTGCGCATGTTGTGCAGGCGGTCGGCAAGCTTGATGAGGATCACCCGCAGGTCGCTCGCCATGGCCAGCAACATCTTGCGGAAGTTCTCGGCCTGCGCCTCTTCCTGCGAACGGAATTCGATCTTGTCCAGCTTGGACAGGCCGTCCACCAGTTCGGCAGAGGTCTTGCCGAAGCGCTCGGCAATCTCCGCCTTGGAGATGTGCGTGTCCTCCATCACATCGTGAAGGAGCGCAGCAATCAGGGCCTGGGGGTCGAGATGCCAGTCGGCAACGATGGAGGTGACCGCCACCGGGTGCGACACGTAGGGCTCGCCGCTGATGCGGAACTGCCCCTCATGTGCACTGGCCGAAAAATGGTATGCCGCTTCAACGCGCCCGAGATCTTCGGGCTTCAGGTACGTGGCAAGCTTTTCGCGCAGCAGTTCGAAGTCGATCGGAACCGCACTCGATGCGGGCGGGCGAAAAGGTTGCGGGGGCGCGGGCGCAAGGTCGGTTTCCATGATCTCGCCTCGCCCCGCGCGCAATCAGGCCTGACCGCGGTTAAGCATTTCCAGGCCAACCTTGCCCTCAGCAATTTCGCGCAGCGCGATCACGGTCGGCTTGTCACGTTCATGCTGGTCCATGTCGATCTGGGGCGTGCCGCCGAGGGTCAGCTGACGGGCACGATAGGTCGCCACCAGCGTGAGCTGGAAGCGGTTCGGAATCTTTTTCAGACATTCTTCGATGGTGATGCGGGCCATGACTCAGTCCTGTTCAAGGAAATCAAAATACTGCGGGTGTCGCTGGTGCTGATTGGCGTTGCGCAGGCGCGAAGCGCGAACGACGGCAACCAGATCTTCGAGCGCGACTTGCAACTCGTTGTTAATTATAACGTAGTCGAACTCGGCCACGTGCCGCATCTCGCCACGTGCGCCAAGCAGGCGGCGGTTGATGACATCGTCACTATCCGTACCCCGTCCACGCAGCCTGTTTTCCAGTTCATCGAGCGACGGCGGCAGGATGAACACCCCCACCGCGGCAGGAAAGACCTTGCGCACCTGCTGCGCACCCTGCCAGTCGATTTCGAGCAGCGTATCGCGCCCTTGCTCGATCTGCTCCTTTAGCCAGACCTTGGAGGTCGCGTAATAGTTTCCATGCACCTCGGCCCATTCGAGAAATTCGCCGCGGTCGCGCAGCGCACGGAACGTGGGTACATCAACGAAGTGGTATTCACGCCCGTTCTTCTCGCCCGGACGCGGCTCGCGGGTGGCGTAGGAGATGGACAGCTGCACCTGCGGATCGCGCTCGAGCAGACCCCGCACCAGCGTGGTCTTGCCGGCGCCGGAAGGCGCGGTGACGATGAAAAGGGTTCCGGACATTTCAGGCTCTCACTATACGGCGCGCCGCAGGGACAATGCGGCGGAAAGTGAGGATTGTAACGCCCCCGGGCGCTCACGGCTCCGGATCGAACTCGCGGATTGCCAGCGCGGCCGCAGCGGCGCGTGTTTCCACGCCCAGCTTCTCGAAAACGTGTTCGAGATGCTTGTTGACCGTGCGCGGGCTCATCCCGAGGATGTCGCCGATGTCGCGGTTGGTCTTGCCCTTCGCGATCCATGACAGCACCTCGGTTTCACGCCGGGTCAGCGTGGCCAGCGCCGGCCGCGCGGGCTGCACATTGCCCGGCTGCCGCAGCGACAGAAAGATCATGGTCTCGCCAATTCCGGCGGGTCCCAGCGGGCGCAGCTGCAGGCTTCGCCCGTCGGGCATCACGCGGGTCTCGCCGCTGCCCCGGGTGGGGTCTGCAATCAGCCCGCGCAGCCAATCTGCCGCCGCATCCGGCGTACCGAACAGCGCAGCAAGCCAGGCGGCGGCCTGTGGCGACTGCCAGGCGATCCGTCCCAGTCCGTCGAGCAGCACCACGCCGTGACCGCCGATATCCAGCGCTTCACGCGACAGCCGTGCAAGCCGCGCGTTGCGCGCATGCGTGGCCAGACGCGCGAGGACCTCGGGAATCCGGACCGGCTTCACCACGTAATCCACGCCGCCCGCGGCAAAGCCGGCAAGCACATCTTCCGTTTCGGCCAGCCCGGTCATGAAAATGACCGGGACGTGCGCGTAGGCATCGACCGCCTTGATCCGGCGGCAGACCTCGAAACCGTCCATGCCCGGCATGACCGCATCCATCAGGATTGCATCCGGCACACTGAGGTCGAGCAGACGCAGGGCCGGTTCGCCGCCGGGAGCGACGAGCACGGTATACCCCGCCTGATCCAGCGCCTGGACCAGAAAATCCAGGCTCGACGGCATGTCGTCCACCAGTAGAACGACGCGTTCGACTTCCTGCACCTCCACCGTCATGACACGGGCACTCCGAGATAGTCCATGCAACGCTCCAGCTCATAGTTGTCCATCAGGGCGGAAAGATGTTCGCACGCCGCTGCGACGCCCGGCGCCTCAGCCGCAATGCGCTGCAACTCCCGCCGCGCACCCTGTACATGACCGATTCTGAGCAGGGCGGAAAGGCTGGCCCGGTCGTTGGCCGCAAGCGTGTTCTCCGGCAACCCGGCGCCCGCACTCTCCCGCGGCGGGCGCTCGGCGCGCAACCAGTCGATCTCCAGCACGACGCCCAGGCAGGCGAGCAGTTCCGACTCGCGCACCGGCTTGCTGACGAAACCCTGGCACTGTGCGGCGAGCAGTTGCTCCTGGCGGTTGTCGAACACATTGGCCGACACCATGATGATCGGACAGCGATGACCGGCCGCACGAATCCGGTACGCGCAGGTCCAGCCGTCCATGCCGCTCATGCTGATGTCGAGCAGCACCGCATCCGGCGCCTCGGTCGCGAGCAGGGTCAGGCAGTCTGCGCCACTTGCAGCCTCTGCGCAGAGAAAGCCCAGCGGACTGAGCAGACCGATGATCAGCTGGCGGTGATCGGTCTCGTCATCGACCACCAGTACCCTGCAGCGCTTGCCGCCATATCCGGTCACTGCGGTCATGACCTGGGTGTCGCCCTGATCCGCGGTCTGCGCCGGGAGGTAGATGCGCACCCCGAAATAGCTCCCCTTGCCCGGCTCGCTGCGCACGCTTAGCTCACCGCCCATCAACTCGGTCAGCAGCTGCGTGATGGTCAGCCCCAGCCCGGTACCGGGCTCACGGTTCTGCACGCCGCTGCGCTCGAAGGGGAGGAAGATGCGCTCAAGATCCTCATCCGCAATGCCAACGCCACTGTCGATGACCTCGAAACGCGCAACATCTGCACGGTAGCTGATGCGCAGCAGCACCTCGCCACGCAGCGTGAACTTGACCGCATTCACCAGCAGGTTGATCAGGATCTGACGCAGCCGCTTGAGGTCAGCGCGCACGAGACCAGGCAAGCCGGCACCCAGCTCCACGCGAAAGCCAAGCTGCTTCGCCGCGGCCATCGGCCCCACCATGCGCTCGAGATCGTCGATGAACTCGGGCAGGTCGAACACCGTGGGGTCGAGCGTCAGGCGTCCCGCTTCAATGCGCGCAAGATCGAGCAGGCCGTCGATCAGGCTGGCGAGATGCTCGCCGCTGCGATGAATGGTGGACACCGAGCGCAACTGGTCGCGCTCCAGCCTGGCGTCGTGAATGAGAATCTGCGCATAGCCGAGAATGCTGTTGAGTGGTGTGCGCAGCTCATGACTGACCCCCGTGACGTAGCGCGTCTTGGCACGGTTGGCCGACTCCGCGAGCTCCTTGGCCTGCTGCAGGGCGACATCGGTCTGGCGGTGCGCCTCGATCTCCCGGCTCAGCAGCAGGTTCTGGCGATTCGACTCATCCTCGGCAAGCTGCCGGCTCTCGCTGCTCAGCACCATCCACCAGGCCCCCACCGCAGCCAGCAGCGCCATCATGCTGAAGCTCTTGCCGAATGCGCTGCGAAGAAAATGATCGACATCCGGATTGAAGCCCGCCGTCACGGTCGCCTGGTAGTAGTTGATGCCCAGCACGGTGCCGATGAGCAGAAAGAGGCTGCACAGCAGCAGCATGTAGTGCCCGACCCGGAAGTTGAAGCGTCGCGAAATGGCGACCGGCAGCAGCACGGTCAGCAGGCGCTGCACCTGCTCGGTTACCCGCGCCCCCGCCTTGCAGCGATCGTGACAGCGTGACTCGAGGGTGCAGCACAGCGAGCAGATCGGCGCCTCGTAGGCCGGACAGGTTGCCATGTCGTCCGCCTCGAAATGGTTTTCGCACACCACGCAGCGCACCATCTCGCCCGGGCGCCAGGCGGGATGACTCTGACGCGCCAGGTAGTAGCGTCCGTGCGTCAGCCACGCGATCACCGGCGCGCACAGAAACGCCAGAAACAGGGCGATGAATGGCGAATACGCCTGCGCCATCGGCCCGAAGGAACCCGAGTAGGCAATGATCGCCACCGTCGCCGCAATCAGCATGGCGCCCGGGCCCACCGGATTGATGTCGAAGAGATGGGCGCGCTTGAACTCGATATGGGCAGGCGACAGGCCGAGTGGCTTGTTGATCACCAGATCGGCCACCAGCGCCCCGACCCAGGCAACCGCGACGTTGGCATACAGCCCCAGCACCGGCTCCAGCGCCTGGAATACGCCGAACAGCATCAGCAGCGTGGCAATCAGGACGTTGAATACCAGCCACACCACGCGCCCGGGGTGGCTGTGCGTGGCACGTGCAAAGAAGTTGGACCACGCCAGCGAGCCGGCATAGGCGTTGGTCACATTGATCTTGATCTGGGAAATGATCACGAACACGGTGGTCGCCGCGACCGCCCAGAACGGATCGGCAAACACATAGCCGTAGGCAGCGAGGTACATCTGCGTGGGCTCGGTGGCATTTGACGGGCGGATCTCGTGCTGCAGGGCGAGGAAGGCGAGAAAGGCACCGCCCAGCATCTTGAGCATGCCGGGCACGATCCAGCCAGGGCCGGCAACGATGACAGCCGACCACCAGCGCCGGCGGTTGAACGCGGTCTTCTCAGGCATGAAGCGCAGGAAGTCCACCTGCTCGCCAATCTGCACGATGAGCGCAAACGCCACGGTTGCCGCAGAGCCGAACATCATCCAGTCAAAGCCGCTGTCACCGGAAGTACGCCCGGTCATGCCGACGAAATCGACGAAGGCCTGCGGCTGCTTGAACAGGATGAAAACGAAGGGGCCAAGCCACAGCAGCAGCCATACCGGCTGGGTCCACCACTGCAGGCGTGAAATGAACGTGACCCCGTAGATCACCATTGGCACGATGACCACCGCAGACACGACGTAGCACCAGGCAATCGGCCAGTCGAAGGCCATCTGCAGCGCAAGCGCCATGATGGCCGCTTCGAGGGCGAAGAAGATGAAGGTGAAGGTCGCGTAGATCAGCGAGGTGAAGGTCGAACCGAGATAGCCGAAACCCGCCCCGCGGGTCAGCAGGTCCATGTCGACGCCGTAGCGGGCCGCGTAATAGCTGATCGGCAGCCCGGTCAGAAAGGTCAGCAGCCCCACCACGAGGATCGCAATCAGCGCATTGGCGAAACCATAGTTGACCACCATGGTGCCGCCAATGGCCTCCATCGCCAGAAACGACACCGCGCCGAACGCCGTGTTGGCAACGCGGAACTCCGACCAGCGGCGAAAGGAGCGCGGGGTGTAGCGAAGCGCGTAGTCCTCGAGCGTCTCGTTGGCGACCCAGGTGTTGTAGTCGCGACGGACCCTGAAGATGCGCTGCGTGTTTGCAGGCATGGGTCTGGGCGGCAGTAAAAGATTGATTCCTCAAGCAAGACGCGCTCCACACCGTGCTGTCCCCGCCACCATCGGGCAGCGCCGCGCCAATCCGGCGCCCCGGGCGCCACCGGCTGCGCGCCCGGTCACGGGCGACGCCTGATTCTGGTGCAGCAACGCACCATCCCGAGGCGCTCCTCACTACGTCAAACGACGTATTGGGACTACGCACCCCTGCGAATAGATTGTGCGCAGCAGCAACGCCGCTGCAATCCGGATGCGGCGCCATGCCGACGCTTTTCATTCCCGCAGAGCAAGGAGTCATCCATGTCTTCAAAGTCTGACCAGAACAAGATCTCCCTCGACCGTCGCCGTCTGCTGCAAGGGCTCGCTGCACTGCCCCTGGTAAGCATGTCCGGTCTCAGCTTCGGCCAGCAGTTCCCGACAGCCAAGGTCAATACCACCGGCCTCGCGATCACCGACACCGAAGTCACGGTCGGCCAGCTTCACTCCGGCACCGGCACGATGGCGATCTCCGAAACCGGCTCGATCCAGGCCGAACAGCTGGCGATCGACGAAATCAACGCCATGGGCGGCATCCTCGGCCGCAAGATCAAGGTCATCAAGGAAGACGGCGCCTCCGACTGGCCGACCTTCGCCGAGAAATCGCGCAAGCTGCTGGTCAACGACAAGGTTGCGACCGTGTTCGGCTGCTGGACCTCCGCCTCGCGCAAGGCCGTGCTGCCGATCTTCGAGAAAGAGAACGGCCTGCTCTACTACCCGACCTTCTATGAAGGCCTGGAGCAGTCGAAGAACGTGATCTACACCGGCCAGGAAGCCACGCAGCAGATCATCTGGGGCCTCGACTGGGCGCAGAAGGAAAAGTCGGCGAAGAAGTTCTTCCTCGTGGGTTCGGACTACATCTGGCCGCGCACCTCGATGAAGATCGCGCGCAAGCACATCGAGAACTTCCAGAAGGGCAGCGTCGTCGGCGAAGAGTACTACCCGCTCGGCAACACCAACTTCAACTCCCTGATCAACAAGATCAAGATCGCCAAGCCGGACTGCATCTTCTGCGCCGTGGTGGGTGGCTCCAACGTCGCCTTCTACAAGCAGCTCAAGGCTGCCGGCATCACCGCGAGCAAGCAGTTCCTGCTCACGCTGTCGGTCACCGAAGACGAAATGCTCGGCATCGGCGGCGAAAACTTCGAGGGCTTCTATGCCTCGATGAAGTACTTCCAGTCGCTCGAGAACGAGAACAACAAGAAGTTCGTCGCTGCCTTCAGGGCCAAGTACGGACCCAAGGCGGTCATCGGCGACGTCACCCAGGCGGCCTACCTCGGGCCATGGCTGTGGAAGGCGGCAGTCGAAAAGGCCGGCAGCTTCGATGTGGACATGGTCGTCGCCGCCTCCCCTGGCATCGAACTCAAGACCGCGCCGGAAGGCTACGTGAAGGTCCACGAGAACCATCACCTGTGGAGCAAGACCCGCATCGGCATGGGTCAGGCCGACGGCCAGTTCAAGGTCGTCGCCGAATCCCCCGAACTGATCGAACCGAACCCCTTCCCCAAGGGCTACCAGTAAGACTGGCAGCCGCCGCGGCACACGTCGCGGCGGTTTTCGGCCGTTCAGCGCATCAACCCCCGGAGCTCCGTCATGACATTCGACGAAATCTACAACATCACCCTGATGCAGGGTTTTGCAGGTCTGAGCCTGTTTGCGGTGCTGCTGCTGATGGGACTCGGCCTGGCGATCATCTTCGGCCAGATGGGCGTCATCAACATGGCGCACGGCGAGTTCATGACCATCGGTGCCTACACCATCTTCCTGTTTTCCAGCCTCACCGAATCCCTCGCCCCCGGCCTGATACAGGTCTATTTCCCGGTTGCGATCGTGTGCGCCTTCCTGATCGCCTTCGCCTTCGGCTGGCTGGCCGAATGGGCGCTGATCCGGCATCTCTACAAACGCCCGCTCGACACCCTGCTCGCCACCTGGGGCCTGTCGCTGGGCATGCAGCAGCTGTTCCGTTCCACCTTCGGACCGAAGGAGGTCAGCCCCACGCTGCCTGACTGGCTGATGGGCTCGTGGGCCCCGACCGACGGCCTCGACATTCCGATCAACGGCATGTTCGTGCTCGGCCTGACGGTGTTCGTGACCGGCTGCGTGCTGCTCGCCCTGTACAAGTCGCGCTGGGGTCTGCGTGTCCGTGCAACGGTCGCCAACCGCACCATGGCCAACGCCATCGGCATCAACACCACGCGCACCGACCGTCTGACCTTCGCCATCGGCTGCGGCGTCGCCGGTGTGGCCGGCGCGGCCTTCACCACGATCGGCTCCACCGGACCGACCAGCGGCTCGCTATACATCGTGGACGCCTTCCTCGTCGTGACCTTCGGCGGTGCGGCCAGCCTGTGGGGCACGGTGGTCTCAGCCTTCGGCATCGCACAGACACAGTCGATCTCGGAGTTCTTCCTCAGCGGCTCGAACGCCAAGGTTCTGACCCTGCTGATGATCGTGACCATCCTGATGCTGCGCCCGCAAGGTCTGTTTGCAGCCAAGGTCCGTCGCTGACCCCCCGCCCATTCCGGAGAGCCAACCATGAATGCAATCAAGAACTGGGTGATGCGAGGCGGCTACGGCAGCTTCGTGATCCTCGCCCTCATCCTGCTGGTAGCGTTTCCGCTGCTGATGGACATCTTCCGCCTCAACCTCGTGGGCAAGTACCTGACCTACGGTTTCGTGGCCATCGGCCTGGTCATGCTGTGGGGCTACGGCGGCGTGCTCAGCCTCGGCCAGGGCGTGTTCTTCGGCCTCGGGGGCTACGCCATGGCGATGTTCCTCAAGCTCGAAGCATCCGACCCCGAGAGCACCGCCATTCAATCGACGCCGGGCATTCCCGACTTCATGGACTGGAATCAGCTCACCGAACTGCCGATGTGGTGGCTCCCGTTCAAGTCGCTGCCACTGACCCTGATTGCGGTGATCGCGGTTCCCACCCTGCTGGCCTTCATCATCAGCTACGCGATGTTCAAGCGCCGCGTCGGCGGGGTGTACTTCGCCATCATCACCCAGGCCGTGGCGCTGATCCTGACCGTACTGATCATCGGCCAGCAGGGCTTCACCGGCGGGGTCAACGGCATGACCGACCTCAAGACCCTGATGGGCTGGGACATCCGCGACGACAGTTCCAAGTACATCCTTTACTTCGTCAATGTGGGGCTGCTGCTCGGTGCCATCCTGCTGTGCCGCTGGATCCAGGTCAGCAAGCTCGGCACCCTGCTGCTGGCGATGCGCGACAAGGAAGACCGGGTGCGCTTCTCGGGCTATGACGTGTCGATGTTCAAGGTCTTCGCCTTCTGCCTGGCCGCAGCACTGTCGGCCATCGGCGGCGCGATGTTCACGCTGCAGGTCGGTTTCATGTCGCCCTCCTTCGTCGGCATCGTGCCATCGATCGAGATGGTCATCTTTGCCGCCATCGGCGGACGCATGAGCCTGGTGGGCGCGGTGTACGGCACCTTGCTGGTGAACTTCGGCAAGACCTACTTCTCCGAGAGCTTCCCCGACCTGTGGCTGTTCCTGATGTCGGCACTCTTCATCAGCGTGGTGATGGTCTTCCCCAACGGCCTCGCCGGTCTGTACGAGAGCCACGTCAAGCCCCGCCTCGCCCGCCGCAAGCAGCCTGCGGAAACGGAAACGGTCAGCGCCAGCAGCGCACCGCAGCCCGCCGCCGCACCGCAACGGACCGATGGCGACATGAACCTGCCCGGCAAAGTCAGCAGCCAGTCCGCCTGATCGACAACGGAGGAACAGACCATGAGCAATACCGACTTCGTGCTCGCCGTTGAGGATCTGACGGTGTCATTCGACGGCTTCAAGGCCATCGACAACCTCAACCTCTATCTCGACCGCGGCGAACTGCGCGTGGTGATCGGCCCCAACGGTGCCGGCAAGACCACGCTGCTCGACCTGATCTGCGGCAAGACCCGCGCTTCGGCGGGCAGCATCAAGTTCAAGAACCAGGAAATGACCAGCCTGCCCGAGCACATGATCGTGCGCGCCGGCATCGGACGGAAGTTTCAGACCCCGTCGATCTACGAAAACCTGAGCGTGTTCAAGAACCTCGAGGTGTCATTCCCGCGCGGGCGCGGCGTGTTCGGTGCGCTCGGCTTCAAGTGCGACGACGAGGTGCGCAACAAGGTGATGGAGGTGGCGGAGATGATCGGCCTTTCCGATCGTCTCGAACTGGAGTCCGGCCTGCTCTCGCACGGCCAGAAGCAATGGCTCGAGATCGGCATGCTGCTGATGCAGGACCCGGAACTGCTGATGCTCGACGAGCCCATCGCCGGCATGAGTGCCCGCGAACGCGAGCTCACCGCCGACCTTCTGCTGCGCATCTGCAAGAACCGCTCGGTCATCGTCATCGAGCACGACATGGCCTTCGTGTCGCGCATCGCGCACAAGGTCACCGTCATGCACCAGGGAAAGATCCTTGCCGAAGGATCGATGGAAAAGGTGCAGGCCGATCCCAAGGTCATCGACGTCTATCTCGGCCACTGACAGGAGCCAATCATGCTGAACGTATCGGATGTCGTGGTGAATTACGGTCAGAGCGAGGCGCTGCACGGCATCTCGTTCAAGGCCGAACGCAATGAGGCCATCGCCATCATGGGCCGCAACGGAATGGGCAAGACCACCCTGTTCAAGTCCCTGATGGGCGTGCTGCCCATCCGCTCGGGCTCGGTCGAGGTGGACGGGCAGGAGGTGTCGAAGGACGAGAGCTATCGTCGTGTCGCCAAAGGCATCGCCTACGTGCCCCAGGGCCGGATGATCTTTCCGACGCTGACCGTGGAAGAGAACATCCAGACCGGTCTCGAGAACTCGAAGACCAAGCATATCCCAGAGGAAATCTACGCCCTCTTCCCGGTGCTGTGGGACATGCGCCGCCGCAAGGGCGGCAACCTCTCGGGCGGACAGCAGCAGCAGCTCGCCATTGCGCGCGCGCTGGTCACCGACCCCAAGGTCCTGCTGCTCGACGAACCCACCGAAGGCATCCAGCCCTCGATCATCAAGGACATTGCCAAGGCGCTGAACGAGATCCGCAAGCTGCGCCAGATCACCATCGTGGTCTCAGAGCAGGTCCTTTCCTTTGCCATGGACGTCGCGGACCGCCTGTTCGTCATTGAAGGCGGTCGTCTGGTCCATGAAAGCACGCGCGCGGATACCGACGAGGCGCGTATCAAGCAGTTCCTTTCGGTTTAACTCACACCAAAGAGGTATGCCATGCCTGAAACTCTGATCAAGGTCGATCTCAAGCAGTCCCCGTATGAAAACGAGATGGTCCACAACCGCTGGCACCCGGATATTCCCATGGCCTGCTGGGTCAAGCCGGGCGACGATTTCGTGCTCGAAACCTATGACTGGACCGGTGGCGCGATCAAGAACGACGACGACGCAGCCGACGTGCGCGATGTCGATCTGTCGACCGTGCACTTCCTGTCCGGCCCGGTCGGCGTCGAAGGTGCCGAGCCGGGCGACCTGCTGGTGGTCGACCTGCTCGACATCGGCGCCCGCGACGACAGCCTGTGGGGCTTCAACGGCTTCTTCTCCAAGACCAATGGCGGTGGCTTCCTCACCGAGCACTTCCCCCATGCACAGAAGTCGATCTGGGACTTCGAAGGCATGTTCACCAAGAGCCGCCACATTCCCGGCGTGAACTTCGCCGGCCTGATTCACCCCGGCCTGATCGGCTGCCTGCCCGACCAGAAGATGCTCGACATGTGGAACGAGCGCGAAGTGGACTTCATCGCCACCCAGCCCGACCGCGTGCCGCCGCTGGCCAACCCGCCGGCCCCGAAGACCGCCCACATGGGCAAGATGCAGGGCGAAGCGCGCGACAAGGCCGCAGCCGAAGGCGCACGCACGGTGCCGCCGCGCGAACACGGCGGCAACTGCGACATCAAGGATCTGTCGCGCGGCGCGAAGATCTTCTTCCCGGTCTATGTAAAGGGCGCCGGTCTGTCGGTGGGCGACCTGCACTTCTCGCAGGGCGATGGCGAGATCACCTTCTGCGGCGCCATCGAGATGGCCGGCTGGGTGCACATGCGGGTGTCGCTGATCAAGGGCGGCATGGAGAAGTACGCGATCAAGAATCCGATCTTCAAGCCCAGCCCGATCACGCCGAACTACAAGGACTACGTCATCTTCGAGGGCATCTCGGTGGATGAAGAAGGCAAGCAGCACTATCTGGACGTGCATGTCGCCTATCGCCAGGCCTGCCTCAACGCCATCGAGTATCTGAAGAAGTTCGGCTACTCAGGCGCTCAGGCCTACTCGCTGCTCGGCACCGCGCCGGTGCAGGGCCACATCAGTGGCGTGGTCGATATTCCGAACGCCTGCGCGACCCTGTGGCTGCCGACCGAGATCTTCGAGTTCGACATCAACCCCAACGCATCGGGTCCGACCAAGTTCATCACCGGCACGGCCGACCTGCCGATCGCCTACGACAAGGTCTGAGCCTGACCATCGCTGCGCGCCCTCGCGGCGCGCAGCGCTTTGCCCTGCAAGATTCGAGGAGTTCCGGGATGCCTACTTACGAATACCGCTGTGACGACTGCGGCGACTTCACGGCCTACCGCCCGATCGCCGTACGCAACGACCCGTGCATCTGCCCGTACTGCGGCAAGGGTTCGGAGCGCGTGATCCTCAGCGCGCCGACGCTGGCGACGATGTCATCCACCAACCGCATCGCCCACGCCACCAACGAACGCGCCGCGCACGCCCCCAGAACCAGCGCCGAACACCACGCCACCCATCGTCACGGGCCGGGCTGCGGATGCGGATCGGGCCTCTCCAAATCGACCGTCAAGAGCCCCGACGGTGCCAAGACCTTCCCTACCAAGCGCCCGTGGATGATCAGCCATTGATGGCGCACTGAAACCCAGTTTCGAGGATACGCAAGATGAGACACGGAGATATTTCCAGCAGCAAGGACTGCGTCGGCGTTGCAGTCGTCAACTACAAGATGCCCCGCCTGCATACCAAGGCAGAGGTCATCGCCAACGCCCGCAAGATCGCCGACATGGTGGTCGGCATGAAGCGCGGCCTGCCCGGCATGGATCTGGTGGTGTTTCCCGAGTACTCGACCCACGGCATCATGTATGACCCCAAGGAGATGTACGACACCGCCGCGGCCATCCCCGGCGAGGAAACCGAGATCTTTGCCGCCGCCTGCCGCACGGCCAAGGTGTGGGGCGTGTTCTCGCTCACCGGCGAGCGCCACGAAGAGCACCCGAACAAGGCCCCGTACAACACCCTGATACTGATGAACGACCAGGGCGAGATCGTGCAGAAGTACCGCAAGATCATGCCCTGGGTGCCCATCGAGGGCTGGTATCCGGGCGACTGCACCTATGTGTCCGACGGCCCCAAGGGCA
The DNA here is from genome assembly GCF_003111645.1 of Parazoarcus communis. Classification (NCBI taxonomy): domain Bacteria; kingdom Pseudomonadati; phylum Pseudomonadota; class Betaproteobacteria; order Rhodocyclales; family Zoogloeaceae; genus Parazoarcus; species Parazoarcus communis. Next base: position 3,442,932 of record NZ_CP022187.1, on the reverse strand, counting down.
TGAAGATCAGCCTCATCATCTGCGACGACGGCAACTACCCTGAGATCTGGCGCGACTGCGCAATGAAGGGCGCCGAGCTGATCGTGCGCTGTCAGGGCTACATGTATCCGGCCAAGGATCAGCAGGTGCTGGTGGCCAAGGCCATGGCGTGGATGAACAACTGCTACGTTGCCGTGGCCAATGCCTCGGGCTTCGACGGCGTGTATTCCTACTTCGGCCACTCCGCGATCGTCGGCTTCGACGGCCGCACACTGGGCGAATGCGGCGAGGAGGACATGGGCATCCAGTATGCCGAGCTGTCGACCAGCCTGATTCGCGACTTCCGCAAGAACGCGCAGTCGCAGAACCATCTGTTCAAGCTGCTGCACCGTGGCTACACCGGCAAGATCAACTCCGGCGAGGAGGCCGCTGGCGTCGCCGCCTGTCCCTACGGTTTCTACGCCGACTGGATCAACGACCCCGAAGGCACGCGCAAGAAGGTGGAGGCCATCACCCGCAGCACGGTGGGCACGCCCGAATGCCCGATCGACGGCATTCCGAACCAGGAACCGGAACACCGCTGAGCGCCGGCCGGCGTCCTGCGTCGGTCCAGGCACACTGCAAGACAGCTTGCGTTGGCTGGCGCTGAGGCGATTTCAGGCCCGCCGCCGCAGGCATCGTCATCCTGGGGTCTTCCGCGCCGGCTGTCCGAGCGCAGCGAGTTCCGGCGCGGCCAGGATAACGGTGCCTGCGGCGGGTACCCGAAGGGCGAGGCCTGCATGAGCCGCAGCGCCGGCCGACGCAAGCGGGCACCGGTCTCCCCTCCATCCTGCCTTTCTGACCAGCAAAAATGGACCTCTCAGACTACCGTTTCAGCGCAGAACCCTACTACCGTCCGGTCGGCCACGAGATCGCGCTCTACGAGCACGCCTACGCCCACCGCCTGCCCCTGATCCTGAAAGGGCCCACCGGCTGTGGCAAGACGCGCTTCGTCGAATACATGGCCTGGCGCCTGGGCAAGCCGCTGATCACCCTCGCCTGCAACGAAGACATGACCGCAGCCGACCTCGTCGGGCGTTTCCTGCTCGACGCCGACGGCACCCACTGGCACGACGGCCCGCTGACCGTGGCCGCCCGCCGCGGAGCCATCTGCTACCTCGACGAAGTGGTCGAAGCGCGCCAGGACACCACCGTGGTGATCCACCCGCTCACCGACTCGCGGCGCAAGCTGCCGCTCGACCGCAAGGGTGAAGTGGTCACGGCACATCCGGATTTCCAGCTCGTGGTGTCCTACAACCCGGGCTACCAGAGCAGTGCGAAGAGCCTCAAGCCCTCCACCCGCCAGCGCTTTGCCGCACTCGAGTTCGACTATCCGGACGCAACCGCCGAAGCCGAAATCGTCGCCCACGAGGCTCGAATCGAACCCGCGCTTGCCGCCACCTTGGTCGATATCGCCCGTCACTCGCGCGCGCTGCGTGCCCGCGGCCTGGACGAAGGTGTCTCCACCCGGATGCTGGTCTATGCCGGCGTGCTCATCCGCGATGGGCTGCCAGCGGCCGAGAGCTGCCACATGGCCATGACCAGCGCCATCACCGACGACCCCGATCTGCGTCAGGCCCTGCAGGACATCGTGGATGCCTGCCTCGGCTGAGTCCTTGCCTGCGGCGGATACCGCTTCGCGCAGCCTGGAGTCCCTCGGCTACCTCATCGACGCGCTGAGCGGCCGCCGGATAGACGTTCAATGGCTTACGTCCGATCAGCCGGTATCGGAACAGCCTCGCCCGATCCTGCGCGCCGACAAGCTCCTGCTGCCGGTCGACGCCGACAATGACCTGCGCCTTGCCGCAATCGCGCACGCGGCCGCCCACCTGCTGTTCTCGCCCGCTGCGCAGGCTGTGGGCAAGCTCAAGCCGATGGGTATCGCCATGGCCTCGACCATCGAGGATGCTCGCGTCGAGCGTCTGTTGATCGCACGCTACCCGGGGCTGCGCGCTCCGCTGCTGCACCAGGCCAGGCTCGCCTGCCGGCAGCCGCAAGGTCCGGAGGGCAGCTTTTCCGACCTCGTCGCCCGGCTTCACCTGGCGCTGCTCGACCCCAGCCACGAGGACGACGGTTACTGGGTCAGCAAGGGTCGGGGCCTTTTCGAAGCGCAGGCCGCACGACTCGACGATCCGGCCGCGTTGCGCGCCGTCGCCTCGGTGCTCGCCAACGACCTTGGTCAGATGCGGGTGCGGATGAACCTGCAGGGCTATGCCGTCCCCTATGCCCACGGCGACGACAACAGCTATCTGTGGATGTTCGACAAGACAGGCGAGCAGGCCACGGCCAGTGTCGACGCCCCTTCCGCCCCGGCGGGTAGCCGCAGCACCCGGAGCGTGTCGCCGCAGGAGATCATTCTCGCCCGCTACCCCTACCCGGAATGGGACTACCGGCTCGAGCGCGAGCGCGTGCGCTGGAGCACCGTGGTCGAGCGCAGCACGCCGCCTCCAGCAGGGCCCCACGCCGCCACCCGGCACCGCTCCGGAACCGCGCCCCACCGCGTGACGCAACTGGATCACCGGGTACGCCTGCGCAGGCAGCAGGAGGGTGAGGACATCGACCTCGACGCGGCCACCGAGCTGATGATCGACCGCCGCATCGGCGTGCCACCCGAGCCGCGCATCCACCGCCGCAGCGGCCGCAGCCCGCGCCGCCGAAGCCTGCTGCTGTTGCTCGACCTGTCCACCTCAGCCAACGATGTGATCGACGCCGATGGCACCACCGTGCTCGATCTCGAGCGTGAAGCCGCCATCGCGCTGCAGGCGGCGGCCATCCGCAGCGGCGACCGGGTGGCGGTGCACGGCTTTTCGTCCAACACCCGCGAGCAGGTCGATTACCTGCGCCTGAGCGAATTCGGCATGGGCGATCCCGGACGACTCGAGCAGACGCTGCGCGGCGTGCACGCGCGCCACTCCACCCGCATGGGTACAGCGATCCGCCATGCGGTGACGTGCATGCGTGACGAGCACGAAGGCAGCCGGCATCTGGTACTGCTCAGCGACGGCGAAGCCTCGGACATCGACGTATTTGACGACGCCTACCTGCGTGAAGACGCCGCCGCCGCAGTGCGTGAAGCGCGCAAGGCGGGCATCCATGTCTTCTGCCTCGCGCTCGACAGCCAGGCCGGCGACGCCCTGCGCCGGGTGTTCGGCCATGGCAACTACCGCACCGTGCTGCGCCCTGCGGCCCTGTCGCGGGCACTGACACAACTGCACGAGCAACTGGGCCGACGCTGAAGGCTCAAGCCATCCGCCTCAAGCGCGCCATGATTCGTGCGCCGAACAGATTGACCGCAAGCCCCGCCATCAGGAGCGCGCCGCCGGCGAAGTGCACCGGCTGCAATGCTTCGCCATAGACGATCCAGCCCGTCGTCAGGCCGACCACCGGCACCAGCAGCGAGAAGGGCGCCACCACGTTGGCCGGGTAGCGCGACAACAGGCGGCTCCAGATGCCATAACCCAGCAAGGTTGCAACCCAGGCAAGATAGGCGATGGCTGCGGCAGACTGAAGGCTGAACGCGGCAAGCGCGTCACCAATGGTCGTCGGCCCCTCGATCAGCAGCGACAGCAGCAGGAACGGCAGCGGCGGTACCAGGCTGGCCCACACCACCAGCGCCTGCATGTCCACCGGACCGTGGCGCCCGATCTCGCGCGTCACGATATTGCCAGCGGCCCACATCGACGCAGCCAGCAGGGTCAGCAGAAAGCCGCCGAGCGGCATGCTCACGCCGTGGGCGGACCCGATCAGCGCCAGGCCGCAGGCCGCCAGCACCAGCCCGCCCAGCTGGCTTGGACGCCACGTCTCCTTGAGCCAGAAGGCGGCGAAGAGCATGGTGAAGAAGGCCTGCGACTGCAGCACCAGCGACGCCAGGCCGGACGGCATGCCGACATGGATGGCGGTGAACAGAAAGGCGAACTGCCCCACCGAAATCGTCAGCCCGTAGGCCAGCAAGAGGCGCAAGGGCACGTTCGGGCGGCGGAACAGCAGCACCGCCGGGAAGGCCGCGGCGACAAAGCGCAAGGCGCCGAGCAGCAATGGGGGCAGCTCGGACACGCCGGCCTTGATGACCACGAAATTCACACCCCACACCACAACCACCAACATGGCCAGCAGCAAGTCGCGCGGGGTCATTTTTCTACTCCAGGTTCTGAACCTGCTCGCGGATCTGTTCGATCAGCACCTTCATCTCCATCGCCACCGCCGTGATGTCGGTTGCCGGTGATTTTGAAGCCAGGGTGTTGGCCTCGCGATTGAGCTCCTGCATCAGGAAGTCGAGGCGCTTGCCGGCCGAACCCCCTGCCTTGAGGATGCGCTCGAGTTCGTCGAGGTGGGTGGTGAGGCGGGTCAGCTCTTCGGCAACGTCGATACGCTGCGCGTAAAGCGCAACTTCCTGACGGATGCGATCTTCGTCCAGCGTGGCCACCGCATCGCGCAGGCGGGCGGTGAGCTTGTTCTGATACTCGACCACGATCGCCGGCATGCGCGGCGTGGCGATCGCCACCAGCTCACGCATGCGCGCGATGCGCTCGCGGATCATCTCCGCCAGCTTTTCGCCCTCGCGCCCACGGGTGGCAACGAGCTCGTCGAGCGCCGCGCGCGCCAGCTCGGCAATGGCCGGCTGCATCTGCTCGAAGGTCACGCCATCATCGGCCAGCATGCCGGGCCAGCGCAGCAGCTCGCCCACCGACATCGGCTTGGCCGACGGAAACTGCGCCTGCACCTTGGTCTGGGCATCCGCGAGCTGGGCCAGCAGGCCGCTGTTGAGCGCCAGCGTGCGCGGTGCGGCATTGTTGGTCTGCAGGTTCAGACGGCACTCGACCTTGCCGCGGCTGAGGCGGCCGGTGATCTGCTCGCGAATCGCGGGCTCGGCCTGGCGCAGGTCTTCGACAATGCGGAAGTTGAGGTCCAGATAGCGGGAGTTGACGCTGCGCAGCTCAAGATGAAGGCTAACGGGGCCTAGGTCACGGGTTTGCACCGCAAAGCCTGTCATGCTGTGAATCATGGGTAGGGTCTCCGGGAACCTGCTGCGATCGTTTACACTGCAGGGCCCTGTCAGGAAAAGCTGCGGAAAGCCGAATATTAGCGCCCTCGAAGATGCCGCCTCAAGCAAACTGCGCACTCCCCTCCGGCTTTCAACTCGATCATTACAAGATCGAGCGCCAGCTATCGCTCGGCGGCTTCTCCATTGTGTATCTCGCTTACGATACCGACGGCACGCCGGTCGCGATCAAGGAGTACCTGCCGAACTCGCTCGCCCTGCGCAAGGACGGCGAGATCGAACCGCAGGTCTCGGACGAAAACCAGCCCGCCTTCCGCTACGGCATGAAGTGCTTTTTCGAGGAAGGGCGCTCGCTGGCCAAGCTGATGCATCCCAACGTTGTGCGCGTGCTCAACTTCTTCCGCGCCAACCAGACGGTGTACATGGTGATGCAGTTCGAGCGCGGCCGGACCCTCCACGACTACATCCAGAAGCACAAGGGCGAGGTGCGCGAGCGCTTCATCCGCGGCGTGTTCACCCGCATGCTCAACGGCCTGCGCGAAGTGCATGCGCACAAGCTGCTGCACCTCGACATCAAGCCATCGAACATCTACCTGCGTGCAGACAGCACGCCGGTGCTGCTCGACTTCGGCGCCGCACGCCAGACGCTGGCGCTCGAGCAGCCGATGCTCAAGCCGATGTACACCCCCGGCTTCGCCTCGCCCGAGCAGTTCGGCAACCGCGAAGCCCTTGGCCCCTGGAGCGACATCTACAGTGTCGGCGCCAGCATGTATGCCTGCATCGTCGGCACTGCCCCGCTGCGTTCTGACGAGCGCATCAAGCGCGATACCGTACAACCGGTATCAAAAACGCATGCCGGCAAGTATTCTGAACAGCTATTGGAACTGGTCGAGTGGTGCCTGCACCTCGACCCCCTGAAACGTCCGCAAAGCGTCTATTCGTTGCAGAAGGCGCTGATGCAAAAGCAGGCGGGCGAAGCCATGCCGGCGACCTGGTTCACCGACCTCGGGTCCCGGCTCAAAACCTTCATCGGCAAGGGCTGAGGGAGCACGTCGTGAGATTCACCATCTTTCAGGAAAGCCGTATCGGCAAACGCAAGACCAATCAGGACCGCATTGCCTACTGCTACTCGCGCGACGCCCTGATCATGGTGCTCGCCGACGGCATGGGCGGCCATCTGCATGGCGAGGTCGCCTCCCATATTGCCGTGCAGTACATCACCCAGGCCTTCCAGCGCGAGGCCCAGCCCAAGCTCGAGGACCCGGCACTGTTCCTGTCGCGGGTGCTGTCGAGCGCGCACCATGCCATCCTCGACTACGCCCTCGACAAGAATCTGCCCGAGGCGCCGCGCACGACCATCGTCGTCTGCGTGGTGCAGGAAGGCTACGCGCACTGGGCCCATGCCGGCGACTCGCGCCTGTACCTGCTGCGCCAGGGCAAGATCAACGTGCAGACCCGCGACCACTCGCGCGTGCAGCTGATGATGGATCAGGGCCTGCTCGACGCAGAAGGCGCGGCGACCCACCCCGGGCGAAACCGCATCTACTCCTGCCTGGGTGGCACCCACCCGCCGCAGATCGAGTTCTCCCGCCGCACCCTGCTGCAGGACGGCGACATCATCGCCATCTGCTCGGACGGCGTATGGGGGCCAGTGGGCAATCAGGGCCTGCTGCGCGGCCTGACCGGAACCAATCTGCTTGAGGCCGTTCCGAAGCTCATGTCGGAGGCCGAGACGCTTGCCGGCGCAACCTGCGACAACCTGTCGATGGTCACCATGTGCTGGCACGACGACCTGGGCGAAGCCGTGCCCGACTCGGTATCCACCCAGACCATGGCCCTGCACGACTTCACCACGCAGATGGAAGCTTTCCAGCGCACCCGTAGCCCTGTCAGCGCGGCAGACCTCACCGACGACGAAATCGAACGCGCCATCTCCGAGATCAACTCGGCCATCAAGAAATTCACCAAGTAAAGCAACAGGAATCTGCAATGCGACCCAGTCAACGCAAGCCCGATCAACTCCGCCCCGTCCGCATCACCCGCGGCTTCACCCGTCACGCCGAAGGCTCGGTGCTGGTCGAGTTCGGTGAAACCCGCGTGCTGTGCACGGCAAGCGTGGAAGAAACCGTACCGGGCTTCCTGCGCGGCAAGGGTCAGGGCTGGCTCACCGCCGAATACGGCATGCTGCCGCGCGCCACCCATACCCGCAGCGCGCGTGAAGCGGCCAAGGGCAAGCAGAGCGGCCGCACCCAGGAGATCCAGCGCCTGATCGGCCGCAGCCTGCGCGCCGTGGTCGACCTCACCGCACTGGGCGAACGCCAGATCACCATCGACTGCGACGTGCTGCAGGCCGACGGCGGCACCCGCACGGCTGCCATCACCGGCGCCTGCGTCGCGGTGCGCGATGCGCTCGACAAGCTGGTCGCCGACGGCAAGCTTGCCGCCAGTCCGATGACCGACTTCGTGGCCGCCGTGTCGGTCGGCATCTACAAGGGCACACCTGTGCTCGACCTCGACTACGATGAAGATTCCGACTGCGACACCGACATGAATGTCGTCATGACCGGCGCCGGCGGTCTCATCGAAGTGCAGGGCACGGCCGAAGGCGCCGCCTTCTCGCGCACCGAACTCAACGCCCTGCTCGATCTCGCCGAGGCCGGCATCGGTCGTCTGACCGAACTGCAACAGGCTGCACTAAGGGGTTGAAACCATGAGCCAGCGTCTCGTTCTCGCCAGCAACAACGCCAAGAAAGCCGCCGAAATGCAGGCCCTGCTCGCGCCGCTCGGCATCGAGGTGGTACCGCAATCCGTGCTCGGCGTGTCCGAAGCCGAGGAGCCCCACCCCACCTTCGTCGAAAACGCGCTGGCCAAGGCCCGCCACGCCTCTGCGGCCACCGGCCTGCCCGCCATCGCCGACGACTCCGGTCTGTGCGTCACCGCGCTCGGTGGCGCGCCCGGCGTGCACTCGGCGCGCTTCGCCGGTGAGCCGAAATCCGATGCACGCAACAATCTGCTGCTGCTCGACAAACTCGCCAACGAGACCGACCGCAGCGCGTATTTCTATTCCGCGGTCGTCCTCGTGCGTCACGCTCAGGACCCACGCCCGCTGATCGCCGACGGTGAATGGCACGGCGAAATCCTCGAAGCGCCGCGTGGCGACAGTGGCTTCGGCTACGACCCGCTGTTCTGGCTGCCCGAACTCGAACAGACCGCCGCCGAACTCGACGCCGGGCTCAAGAACGCGCTCAGCCATCGCGGCGCGGCCATGCGTCACCTGCTCGACCGCCTCGCCGCCCATCCGCTGTGAGCGAACGCCGCATCATCCCGCTGGCGCCGGCTCCGGCCGCCGTCAGCGCCCGCCCCGACACCATCGAAAGACCCCAGCTCAGCGCCTCGCCCCCGCTGTCGCTGTATGTGCATTTCCCGTGGTGCGTGCGCAAATGCCCGTACTGCGACTTCAACTCGCACACCAGCCGCAGCAGCGACGGCAGCCTGCCCGAGGATGCGTGGCTCGATGCCGTCATCGCCGACGTCGAATCCGCCCTGCCGCAGGTCTGGGGCCGGCGCGTGCTGAGCATCTTCATCGGCGGCGGCACCCCCAGCCTGATGTCTGCTGCCACCCTCGACCGCCTGCTCGTCGCCCTGCGCATGCGCCTGCAGCTCGACCCGATGGCCGAGATCACCCTCGAAGCCAACCCCGGCACCTTCGAATCCGAGCGCTTTCGCGACTACCGCGCCGCCGGCATCAACCGGCTGTCGATCGGCATCCAGAGCTTCGACGACACCATGCTCAAGCGCCTCGGGCGCATCCACGACAGCGGTGAAGCGCGCCGTGCCATCGACATCGCCCAGCAGCACTTCGAGCGCATCAACCTCGACCTGATGTACGCCCTGCCCGAGCAGACGCTCGAAGGCGCACTCAAGGACCTCGACACCGCGCTCGCCACCGGCGTCAGCCACCTGTCGTGCTACCACCTCACGCTCGAACCCAACACGCCCTTCGCCCACACGCCGCCCTCGCTGCCGGACGACGATCTCTCCGCCGACATGCAGGACGCCATCGAAGCGCGCCTGGCCGACGCCGGCTTCAGGCACTACGAAACCTCCGCCTTCGCCCGCCCCGGCCAGGAATGCCGCCACAACCTCAACTACTGGGCGTTCGGCGACTACCTCGGCGTCGGCCCCGGCGCCCACGGCAAGCTCTCCAGCCACGAAGGCATCGTGCGCGAAATGCGCCACAAGCACCCCGGCCGCTACCTCGAAGGCGCCGCCAAAGGCGACTTCATCCAGGAGCGCCGCGACGTCGGCACCACCGAACTCCCCTTCGAGTTCATGATGAACGCCCTGCGCCTCACCGACGGCGTACCCCAAACCCTGTTCGCCGAACGCACCGGCCTGCCGCTGGCCAGCATCGAAGCCGAACTCATCGACGCCCGCAAACGCGGCCTGCTCGACACCGCCAACAACACCCTGCGCCCCACCGAGCAAGGCCGCCGCTTTCTCAACGACCTGCTGCAGGTCTTCCTGCGCGACTGACCCCCACACCGCTCCCTTGACGCACGAAGGCCGAATGGACTTCCCCCGCGAAGCGGTATATCCTTCCGGCCTTCGTGCGCTGGTCGTTCTGACCGGCCCACTCTGCGCCCGTAGCTCAGCTGGATAGAGTACTGCCCTCCGAAGGCAGGGGTCGGACGTTCGAATCGTCTCGGGCGCGCCATATTTATCAATGGGTTAGGTCGTAGCGACCTAACCCATTTTGTATTTGTGCCCACGCTGTGCCCATTTCGTGCCCAAGCTGAGCCCACCAACACTCCCGCTCTATTCGCATCGTCCAGATCTGACGCCTGCTCTCCGTGCCAAAAAGAAAGCAGCAGTCAGCGCGGTGCGTTCGGGTAGATCTCGTAGAGAGCGTCTTCCATTGCCGGTGACCTGCGCCAAATTCTCGGCGATCAAGATCTCGATCGCGATGAGCCGTCATTCCGGTGAATTCTAGGAGATCGAAGTTTGTCGACCAGACAGTCTGCTATCGCGCTCAGCCGCCAGTGACCGCTCGATGCTTCAAACGCAAGGTCAGGCTCTGGTATCCATTCGACACGGTGAGATAGTGCTGCAAGAGAAACCTCAAGCCGCATGCGAATCTCGTAAAGCGTCTGCCGGATGAAATCAGCTGGCGGGAAATGTGCCGAAGCATCGACCAAATCGAGCAACTGACAGATCCCTCAGCGCGCGGGCTCAACCCCTGTAACCAGCGTACGAACGAAGGCATCCTCGTTCAGCGCATAGTCCCACCGTTCGATGAGGCAGTTTCTTCCTGTACCGGTCGACGTTCCCCAGCGCAGGATATTGACCGAATTACCCACTCTGCCGCGCACGCGCGACGAGACTGCAGTACCCGCCTGGACCACCCAGAGTGGCCGCGACAAACCATGCTGTGCCAGCGTGTAGGGCAGATGGATGTGCCCGCCCAGCACGAGGTCTGCCCCGGCTGCTGACCAGGCCCGCAAAGCCACTTGGTGGCCGCGCAACAGATCCGCGCGATCCGCGGCCTTGATCACGGCGGCAGGCTGATGCACCACCACCACACGCAACTGCCGCGCGCTGGCCCCCTCTAGCCAGCGTGCCACACGATCAACCTGCTCCGCAGTTACCTTGCCGTTCTTGAACCGCCATGCGCGCGTGGTATCGACTCCAATGACGAGGAGATCCTGCGATACATGCACGGGCTCAAGATCGGGTCCGAAGACCTTTGCGTAACGTGCATAAGGGCGGGTGAAGCGCACCCACAGATTGAACAGCGCAATGTCGTGGTTGCCCGGCACGGCCAGAACCGGTGCATCCAGCCGATCGACGAAAGCCTTTGCCGCGCGAAACTGAGCGGGTCGCGCACGTTGCGTGATGTCACCCGACAGCACCACCAGATCTGGACGTTGCTGCGCGGCCAGGGTAACCAAGGCCTCCACTACCCGCGGCTGCTCGGTGCCAAAATGCGTGTCGGAAATGTGCAGCAGCACGCTCATGACGCGGCCTTGAGCAGGTACAAGGGCTTATCCAGCACACGAATGTCGATAGGCGCACGCATCCGTGCCACTTCTCCGTCAAACGCCACCACAAACTCTTTTCGCCGAGATGCCAACCTCGGCCTCACCACCATCTGCGTGAACTCGAAACTCTCCACACCGGCAGCCTCCCCGAGCCTGCCCATGGCCCCGTGCAGCATCAATCCGAGCATCGACATCGTACCGATGGGCCGCAGCATCAGTGCAGCCATGCTGCCGTCGCCGGGCGTACCGGCAACGGTGTCTGCCGGCTCGGCCCCGAACTGTTGCAGCTGCAGGCGGTTGTTACCCACGAACAGGGTCAGCGTCTGCACATCTCGAACCGAAGAGCCGGTGTCGATATGCAGGCGCAGACGGCGCTGCGCGCGCAGCAAGGTCGCACAAGCCGCGACGAACGCCACCCAGCGGCTGCGACCAAAGCGTGCTTTCCAGGCCTCACGGTCCTGTAAAAGCTCGGGGTAGGCGCCAAGACTGGCGTTGACAAGAAACAGCCGCTCATTCATCGCCGCCACCTGCACGGGCGTCGGGCTCGCAATCATGAGCTGTCGCGCCGCCGCGTCCGGGGCAGTGGCGATACCGTGCGTCCGGGCAAAATAATTGAACGTGCCATAAGGAATGACACCCATTGGGCAACCGGCTGCGTGTGCGGCCTGCGCCACGGTATTCAGACTGCCATCGCCACCGACCGCGACCACTGCCGTCCCGCGCGCCGCAGCGAGCGACGCGGCCTCGGTGGCCACGCGCGCCAGATCAGCCGGTCCGCAGCTCAACAGCTCGCCCTTCCGTTCATGCGCAGCGAGAGCCCGTTCGATCACGGCACGCTTGGCCTCCAGATCGAGGGCGCCAGCGCCGGCATTGATCACGAACAGCAGGGCCATCGCTGGATCAACGCGGGGGGCCGAAATCTCGTGCTGCGACTTGATCAGGGCGGCACCTCTGGGAACATTCGAAGGGTATCGACAGTCGGAATTGCCAATGATTTCGAGCAGAGTCTAGCGGTCATGAAAGACAAAAGACAGGCCAGCGTAAAACGGATTGCCGGGTCGCAAGTGGCGTCGATGAACGGCACGATGGCCGGTGCCGTGGGTCAGAGCAACCGGCAACGCGTGGTCTGGTTGAGCCTGCTGGCAACGCCACTCCTTTTCCCGATCGCGCTTCCAGGCATGGCTTCGGTGGTCGGGGCTTTCTGCGTCCTGATCGCATTCGGGCTGTTTAGTGGCAAACCGTTGCCATTGCCCGCCTGGCTTGCGAAAAGAGAATTGAACGAACGCTTCAAGAGGATGCTCGAGCGCATGATCAGCCGGGTCACCGGAGTCATCGCGCTCTGGGGGCGACCGCGCATGCTGCGCTTGAGCGACAAACCGGCGCGTTTTGTTAACGGGATGATGCTTTGCGTCGCAGGGCTGTCGATGATGGCCCCCGTACCCATTATCACTTTTGACAATGTGCTCCCGGCGCTTGCCATCGTCCTGATCTCCTGGGGGCTGCGTCTTCGTGACGGACTGATGCTGTTGGCCGGTTATGTCGTGACGCTGGCCGCGGCGGCCTCGGTTGTGCTGCTCTGGTGGGGCGGCACGGTCGCCATCAGCGAGTTGCTGTCGCGGACAGGGCTGACTCTTGGTCACTAGTTTCAGAACTTTGCACTGAGGGTGCAGAGCAAGAAACCCGCGACTCGCCAAGCTCAGTGGGTCCGCTTAACTGCCAGCGTGCCGCGCTGGCTTCGTATGCCTGCTATTCGTTGTGAGCGCTACTTTCCGGCGCACTCAAAGGCCCTCGTGAGTCAAGGGTCCCTGACCTATCTGCGTCGTCGGTATCTGTGTGCATTGCGCCGTTACGCCTTCCCTAATGTCTGTTCGAGCTGGCTGCAGTTCGCTGCCCCGATGGCATGGCGGGCAACACGGTGCGCATCGTCGCCACAGATGTCGCGAACATTGCCGGTGCAGAGTCGACCGATGTGTCGATCTCTTCAACTTGGCTGGCAACGTCTCCAGCGGCGGCAAGGTCATCACAACAAAGGACGAACCGTTTGAGGGTCTGCCGCGCAAGAGGAGCCCCGAGCAGACCCGCTGCACTACTGCGGATCGCAGTCAGTGCACTGGCGCGTAGCCACTCCCCGTGGATGATATTCAACGCGCGCGGCTGGACAGTTTCTGACGCGCGGCGACACGTGAGCCACCCTCGCGGAAGTATTCCTTGATTGCCGCGGTGAAGCGCATGCGGCCATGGCGTGTGCGCTCGAGCAGACCTACCCGGCGCTCCACTTCGATGCCGGGCAAGGGGATGACGCTGAGGTCCTGGTCGCGCTCCCAATGTACGTTGGTCAGCTGCGGCACGATGGAAACGCCAAAGCCCTGGCGCACGATCTCGATAATGGCCTCTACGGAGTTGAGCTCCATCTCGTCGCACGCCTTCACCTTGCACTGACTGAGTACGTCCTTGACCAGATCGCCGGTCCAGGTATGGCGGTCGAAACGGATGAAGGGCGCCCGGCGCAGGATGTCCAGTGGCGTGTCCGGCAGCGTGAAATGGGGTTGGCGCGGCACGATCAGCACCATCGGCTCGGTGTAGAGGGGCGTCCAGATAAGGCTGGTGGGCAGCGACCGGGGCGACTGGGTGACGACCGCGGCGTCGATTTCGCCGTGCTCCACCTTGTACGCAAAGTCGCTCGACATGCCGGCGAACAGGCGCACTTTCAGCTGCGGATGCTCGCGCTTGACGCTCCACAGAGCGTCGGCGAAGGCGCCCATCAGGGCCGACACCAGGGCTCCCATGACGACCGTGCCCGACAGTTCGTCGCTGTCGCCCCCGGCGGCCAGCGCTTCGTAGCGCAGCACGAGTTCCTCGATCTCCGGAATGATGTTGCGCCCCGCCACGTTGAGCACGACGGATCGCGGCCCGCGGTCGAACAGCACCTGATCGAGCTCCTCTTCCAGGCCACGGATCTGCAGGCCAACGGCAGCGGCCGTCAGGCCGATCTCCTTGCCGGCGGCGGCGAACGTGCCGTGGCGGGCCACAGCGAGAAAGGTCTTGAAAGTGCGAATGGAAGGCATCGCACAATAATAAAGCGATTCTTTATCTAAGGAAAATAAAGACTAGCTTTTGTTTTCAGATACTGAATCCCACAATGCACACGTTGGCGAAAGGCGAACAAGAACGATCCGGCAATGTACAGAACGAGACGCGTATGAGAAAAAGACGGCCGCTCTCAGAGTCCCCCTTTCACCGTCTGGCGAGGCCAGAAGGTGGGCGACCTCATACCTCGTGCGCCGCGAAAGACGGTGTCACGAACGCTCGGCCCCAGCCTCGCCGGCAGATAGCCTCATTCCAATGGTCAGCCTTGATGCCGGCCTGCAGCGCTGCACGGCCTGACCCATTACCCAACTTGTTCCGGAGACAATGAATATGGCCCAGATTCGCTACCTCAACACAATGGAGCTTGAAGCGGGTGCGCTTCGGCACCTTGCTTCCGGCTGTGCAAGCATCGGCATGCGGCGGCCCCTGCTCGTCACCGATGCAGGCGTTCGCGCCGCAGGTCTTGTCGACCGTGCCCTCAAGGAGCTCGGAGGCGTCGACAATGTTGCCGTGTTCGACGCTACGCCGTCCAACCCGACGGAGGCCGCCGTCCGCGAGGCACTGGCGGTGGCGAGAGCACACCAGTGTGATGGTCTGATCGCGCTGGGTGGCGGTTCATCGATTGATTGCGCCAAGGGCGTGTCCATCGCGGCAACTCACGAAGGCCCCCTGGCACGCTACGCCACCATCGAAGGCGGCTCACCCCTGATAACTGAGCGCGTGTGGCCGCTCATTGCAGTACCCACCACCGCGGGTACCGGCAGCGAGGTGGCACGGGGCGCGATCGTGATTGTCGAGGACGGACGCAAACTGGGCTTTCACTCGTGGCACCTGATGCCCCGACTGGCGATTCTCGACCCGGATCTCACGCTCGGCCTGCCGCCGTCCCTGACCGCAGCCACCGGCATGGATGCCATCGCGCATTGCATGGAGGCCTTCATGGCGCCCGCATTCAATCCGCCAGCCGACGGCATCGCCCTGGATGGGCTGGAGCGAGGCTGGGCAAACATCGAGACCGCGACGCTTGAAGGCGGAAACGTCGAGGCAAGGCTGCAGATGATGAGCGCGTCGATGCAGGGCGGGCTGGCATTTCAGAAAGGCCTGGGCTGCGTCCATTCGCTCAGTCACAGTCTTGGCGGCGTGAATCCCGGCTTGCACCACGGCACCCTCAACGCCATGTTCCTTCCTGCCGTGATCCAGTTCAACGCGCAGGCTGAATCAGTGGTGCGGGAGCGTCGTCTCGAGCGCATGGCGGCAGCCATGGGACTGGGGCAGATGCAATCGGCCGAGCAGGCCGCACACGCACTTGGCGAGACCATCAAGGCCATGAACCGGCAACTCGGTCTGCCCAGCGGGCTCGCGGCCATGGGGGTCGAGACCGGTTGCTTCAACCGCGTGATCGACGGCGCACTGGCCGATCACTGTCACAAGCTGAACCCCCGGCTCGCATCAGCGGACGACTACCGGCACATGCTCCACGCATCCATGTAACGCAAATTCCGGCGGAACTTCGCCGATCACCGCAGCGCACGAATCAGTCGCGCAACCAAGAACTGGATCGCTGCGGTAGCCCTGAAGCAAAAAATGACTATAAGCCCAGCACTTCAAGGGGCTCTTATGTCCACCCGCCACCTAGAGGAGACACTCAAATGGCAAAAGACACACCGATCGATCGCCGTGGATTCTTTCGCATTGCCGGCCGATATGGATTGACGTCCACCGTTATCGCCGCCGCCAGCTTCGCAGGGCCGCTCACGCTCAGTGGTCTGGCAAGGGCCGCATCGCAAACGGCCGACGCACGCAACGCCAGTAGCCCGCTGTATACACTCAAGTTTGGCGCAGCCGGGTTCAACGAAGAGAACCTGAAGATCCAGGAATCGGGCCAGCTGTGGTTCGCGCAGGAACTTGAGAAACGCAGCAACGGCGCGCTCAGGATCGAGTTCATCGGCAGCAACGCCATCTGCAACCAGCTCGACTGCGTCAAGAAAACCCAGCAGGGCATCATCGACCTGTTCTCGGCCAGCACGCAGAACTCGGCTGGCGCGGCACCGTATTACAACGTGCTCGACTTCGCGTACATGTTCCCGTCGCGCGCCGCACAGCACTACTTCCTCTATCACCCGAAGAGCGAAAAGCTGTTCCGCGAGCCGATGCGCAAGCGTCACAACATCCAGTTCCTTTACAGCCACTGCGAACTGCGCGGCATCATGCTCGGCAAGAAATTCGCCGACGCACCGCTGATCACCAGCGTGGAGCAGCTCGCCGGCACCAAGAACCGCGTCACCGGCACCCAGCTCGGGCGCATCGCGATGCAGCTGATGAACCTCAACCCGGTACCGATCTCCTGGGAAGAAACCCTCGACGGCCTCAAGCAAGGCCTGATCGATGGCGCAGAAACCTGGATGGGTGCAGCCGCCTACGCCAACATGGCGCCCGTGCTGTCGCAGGCGGTGGATCTGAAGTTCTTCTGCGGCACGGAACACACCGCAATGAACAACAAGACCTTCGAAAAGCTGCCGTCAAACCTGCAGGACGTGGTGATGGAAACCTCGTTCGCCGCCCAGCAATACACCCAGCGCGAGCAGGAAAAGGCACTGATCGACGTCGTTGGTGCAGTCCCCAACCCCGGCCCGGACACCGTGTTCGGCAAGAACAAGGTGCGTGTGGCCACGCTCTCCGATGCGGAAATTCTCAAGGCCGAAAAGATGTGCTCCCCCGAGTACAACCCCAAGCCGTGGGAAGAGTGGCGCGAGCGTCTGTCCAAGATGTCGGGTGGCCAGGACGTGTACAAGGAAATCTTCGACATCGCGCGCGAGATCCCGAAGAACACCGCAGTAGCCGACGTCCAGGCACGCCGCTGGTGGCAGACCGCCTGACTGGCGCAAGCCCGCAGATAACAGACTGCCGACCCCGCCCAGTGCGGGGTCGGCGTTCACCGTCGTGTTTCCGGAGCCACTCCAATGTCCTACCTGATGTCGCTACTTCGGTGGCTTGACCGCAACACCGAACGCACACTCATCCTGATCGCATACTCCAGCATGGCCCTGATCATCGTGTATGCGGTCTTCGAACGCTATGTCTTCAGTACCCAGATTCCATGGAGCACCTCGATCCCGATCTACCTCTTCCTGTGGGTGGCGTGGGTCGGCTGTGCGTACAACGTCAAGAAGCGCACGCACCTGGTGTTCAACGACTTTCGTCTGCGCATGCCCTACGGCATGCAGTTCGCCATGATGTGGCTCGACACCATCCTGTGGATCGGCTTTGGCTCCATCGTTGCCTGGTTCACCATCGAACAGACTCAGCTCGCCTATGACAACTTCTCCATCGTGCAGGGCACGGACAACGTCATGCAATGGTGGTTCTACCTCGCCACGCCCGTCGGCTGGATCCTGCTGATGTTTCGCGCCTTGCAGAACCTGTACGAAGACATCGGACGCTTCCGCCGGCATGAGCCCTTCATGGTTGATATTCAGACCATTGGCGGCGACTGAGGAATCATCATGGACAACTCATTACTCATTACCCTGGTCACGCTGGGCGTCGTCGGTCTGTTCCTCGTCGGCGTGCCGATCTTCCTGGTCATCGCCTTGTGGGTCACGGGCGTTTCGCTCGTCATCGATTTCACCCTCGCCAATATTGGCGTCACCCTGTTCGAGGGTCTGAACTTCTTCGGCCTGCTGTCGCTACCGCTCTTCATCCTGACGGGCGACCTGATTGCCTCCGCGGGCATCGCCACCCGCCTGGCCAACTTTGCACATGCCTGCCTGAGCTGGATGCGCGGCGGCCTGGGGCTGGCGACGATCGGTTCCTGCGGGCTGTTTGCGGCCATCTCGGGCTCGAACTCGGCCACCACGGCGACCATCGGCGGCATCATGCATCCGCTGCTCAAGGCCGACGGCTACGACAGCCGGTTTGCCGCAGCAACTGCAGCAGCAGGCGGCACGGTCGGGATCATCATTCCGCCGTCGATCATCTTCATCGTGTATGGCTTCCTGATGAACCTGTCGATCTCCGACCTGTTCGTCGCCGGCATCCTGCCCGGCATGCTGATGGTGATCGCGATGCAGGCGGTGTGCTGGTGGATGTGCAAGAAGCACGGCTGGGGCTCGGTTACGCCGCTCGACATGAAGCGCGTGTTCCGCACGGCACGGCAGGCTTACCTCGGCTTCTTTGCGATTTTCATCGTCATTTTCGGCATCTACTCGGGCATCTTCTCGCCGACCGAAGCCGCAGCGATCACGGTCGGCTTCTGCCTGGTCGCGGGCCTGCTGATTACCCGCGAAATCAAGTGGAAAGCCCTGCCTGACATTCTGCTGCGCTCGGGTCAGCTCACTGGCATGCTGGCGCCGATGATCGCCGTGTCCATTGTCATGCAGCAGGTGTTCGGCCTGCTGGGTGTGGCCGACACCGTGGCGGACTTCATCGCCTGGTTCGGAAGTGGCGATACGGTGGTATTGCTGGTGTGCATGGCAATCGTCATGGCCGCAGGCTGCATTCTCGAAAGCCTCCCGGTGACGGTGATCTTCGCCCCCATCCTGGCGCCAATAGCCGTCGCAACGGGTGTCGATCCGGTGCATTTCTCGGTGATCTTCCTCGTCGGCGCCGCCATCGGCTTCATCACCCCGCCGTTTGGCCTCAACCTGTTCGTCGCCAGCGGCGTCACCGGCATCCCGTACTCCAAGCTGGTGCGCTTCGCGGTGATGTACATGGTCGGTCTGGTCATCGCGTGGCTGCTCATCGCCTTCGTGCCCTGGCTGTCGCTCGGTCTGAGCGTCAACTGATGCTTCCCGCACCATCAACTGCGGCGGCTGAGGCCGCCGTAGCTGATGGTGCCTTCAACGCATGAAATTTCCATTCACAACATCTCGCCGGCCGCGACCGGCGCACAGGAGACACGCATGACACTCGCCCTCGAAGATCCGCAGCTGCAACGCAGCGCCCATTACATTGACGGAAAGTGGTTGTCCGACTGCGACCGTGTGCTCGACGTCACCAATCCGGCCGACGGGAGCCTGGTCGCGCAAGTGCCCGATGGGCGGGCCTCGGATGCACGCGCCGCGGCGGATGCTGCGCATGCGGCCTTTGCCACGTGGCGCGAGGTACCGGCGAAGGAACGTGCGCAATGCCTGAAGCGCTGGAACGATCTCGTCGTCGCTCACAAGGCCGACCTCGGCCGCATTCTGTCGCGTGAGCAGGGCAAGCCGTTGGCTGAGGCAATCGCCGAAGTCATGTACGCGGCCAGCTACATCGAGTGGTTTGCCGAAGAAGCCACGCGCGCCAACGGCGATGTCATTCCCGCTCCGGTCCCGGGACGGCGAATGCTGGCGCTGCGGGAACCGGTCGGCGTCGTCGCCGCAGTGGCACCGTGGAATTTCCCGGCGGCGATGATCGCGCGCAAGATCGCGCCGGCGCTGGCCGCAGGCTGCACGGTGGTGTGCAAGCCGGCGGAGGACGCGCCCCTGAGCGCGCTGGCCCTGGTCGGGCTCGCCGCAGAAGCTGGCTTCCCGGCCGGCGTGCTGAACATCGTCACCGCGTCGCGCGATCGCACCCCCGAGGTCGTGGACGCCTGGCTCGACGACGCCCGCGTGCGCAAGATCAGCTTCACGGGCTCCACCGCTGTCGGCAAGCATCTGGCGCGCCGCTCGGCCGATACGCTCAAGAAGGTCTCGCTCGAGCTCGGCGGCAACGCCCCCTTCATCGTCTTCGAGGATGCGGACCTGGATGCGGCAGTCCAGGGCCTGATGGTTTCCAAGTTCCGCAACGGCGGTCAGACCTGCGTCTCCCCGAACCGGGTCTTCGTCCATGCGTCGGTGCACGACGCGTTCATGAGCCGGCTTCGCGCGCGCATCGAGGCCTTGAAGGTCGGCCCGGCTGCGCAGGCAGATTCCCAGATCGGCCCGATGATCAATGAACGTGCGGTGGCCAAGATCGAGGCCCATGTGGCCGACGCCCTGGCCAAGGGCGCACGCCTGGTGACCGGCGGACGTCGCCTCACGGAACTTGGGCCGCAGTTCTACGCCCCCACGCTGCTCACCGACGCGGACGCAACGATGGCCTGCGCATGCGAAGAGACCTTCGGCCCGGTGGTGGCGGTGACACGATTCACCGACGAAGCAGACGTGATCGCACTCGCCAACGACACCTCCTACGGCCTCGCAGCCTACTTCTACACCAACGACGCGAAGCGGATCTGGCGCGTGACCAAGGCGCTGGAGACGGGCATCGTCGGCGTCAACGAGGGCGCGGTGGCCTCAGAGGCTGGCCCCTTCGGTGGCGTCAAGGAGTCCGGCTATGGCCGCGAGGGGTCGGTGCATGGTCTTGCCGACTACCAGCACATCAAGTACGTCTGCGAGGGCGGACTGGGCTGATCAAACGCCCACGCCCATTGCCGGGCCGGCAATGGGCGTGGCTCAGGTCAGACAGAACAGAAGTGGCAAGACGGAACGCGATGCGCGCATGAACAAGGCTTGGACAGGCCTTGTGCGTCACATCCCGGCGGCACGGACAATCAGGTTCAGTCCGCCAACCACAAGGACGACATAGACTGCATGCACGACCCTGCGGGCGGGCAGTCGCCGGTACAGCAGGGTTCCGGCGTAGAGGCCGAACAAGGCGCACGGGATGAGCATTGCAGCCAGCCACAGCACTTCGCTGTGGTACAGGTCGGACACCGAAAAAATCGCCAGTCGCACAAGACCGCTCAACAGTATTGCGATGGCGATGGTGGCACGGAGCGTGTCCTTGTCCCGCAGCCGACGCGCCAGATACATCACATAGACCGGCCCGCCGGTGCCGAACACGGCGCTGAACATGCCGCCGACCAGGCCGCTCGGGGCGGCCCAGGCGGCGGAAGCCAGCTGCTCGCCTGGCTTCGACAGCAGTGTCCAGCACACGTAGGCGAGCACGAAGCCGCCCAGACCAAACAGAAGGATCTGTTCGGGTACCGTCACAAGCACGATGCTTCCAACCGCCATGCCGCACAGCAGGAACGGCAGCATGCGCAGAATCTCGGGCCTGCTCACCGCCCGGTGGTTTCGAGTCCCGAACAGCAGTGCCACACACGGCTCAAGCAAGGCCATGAGCGGCACCACGAAGTGCAGCGGAAAGAACTGCGCGAGAAAGGGCACCGCCACAATCGATGACCCGAACCCCGTGAGTCCGAAGACTGCGAAGGCCGAAGTGATGATGAGGGCGGCGAAGAGAATCGTGTCATAGGGAACCGTCATCGCGACACCACGCCGTGCGTGCTGCGCGGTGACGATCCCCGGCCAGCCGGATCAGGCCTCAAGCAAGGACTCCCCCGGTCGAACGCGGGAGAACTGGACGGCTTCCCGCGCCAGGACGATTTCTTCACCGACCAGGCGCGCGACGGTATACGACGACGCTTCGAGATCGCTGGTCGAAGGGAAATCCTCCCTGAAATGCGCACCGCGCGAGTCCTCCCGGGCGAG
The DNA here is from genome assembly GCF_003111645.1 of Parazoarcus communis. NCBI lineage: Bacteria > Pseudomonadati > Pseudomonadota > Betaproteobacteria > Rhodocyclales > Zoogloeaceae > Parazoarcus > Parazoarcus communis. The sequence continues at coordinate 3,421,333 of NZ_CP022187.1, read as the reverse complement.
TGCCGCCTTTGCGATGACCTTGCTGACGGAAACCAGACTCTTGAGATTGAGCCAGTCATGCCAGGTCAGATTGAAGCTGCGATCCTCGGTGCCCACGCCCGCGCTGGACAGTTCGGCGTCCAGTTCGGCAAGTTTCGCCTGTGCGCGAGTAAGCCCGGCAGCGTCGCGCAGAATGCCGACGTCGGTCCACATGCATTCGTAGAGCGCTTCACGAATGGCCTCGAGATCACCTGAGGGCTGCTTGAGCGGCGCCTCATGCGCGGCGATGCTGCGCATGATCGCCGCCTCGTCGGGAGCGCGCTCCGCCGGGCTGTCCTTGACCCACTGGGCCATGCTGTCGCCGGCGATGCCGCCGAATACCGTCGAGTTGGCAACACCATTGCCGCCGAGGCGATTGGCCCCATGCACGCCGCCGGTATCCTCCCCAGCCGCAAACAGCCCGGTCAGATGTGTCGTACAGTCAGGACGGAAAACCAGGCCACCCATCATGTAGTGCGCGGTCGGCACCACCTCGACGAGATCGCCGGCAAGATCGAAGCCGCAGTCTGCACAGCGATCGACCATGCCCTTGAACTGCTTGCGCACCTTCTCAGGCCCGAGGTGGCTCATCTGGATGTATGCCCCGCCGTTCGGCGTTTTGCGGCCCGCGCGCATCTCCGAGAAGATCGAGCGCGAAACGATGTCGCGCGTCGCCCGCTCTTCGCGTGGGTCATAGTTCGCCATGAAGCGCTCCTTGTTGCCGTTGAGCAACCAGCCGCCAGCGCCGCGCAAGCCCTCTTCGAGGACGGTTCCCGTCATCCGCGTGTGGGTGCCGGCGAGCAGTCCCGTCGGATGGAACTGCACCATCTCCATGTCCCGCAGCGGCAGCCCTGCGCGCAGCGCCATTGCCAGACCGTCGCAGCTCTTGTCGCCAGACGGCGTGTGGAAGCGATACATGGTTGGCCCGCCGCCGGTTGCAAGCAGCACCGCTTTCGCCTGAACGAACACGAACTCGCCGCTGCGCATGTCGATCATCAGCACCCCGGCAAGTGACTTGCCATCGGCCGTCTTGATCAGATCGACTGCCCGGTGCTCTTCGAGCCGGTTGATCCCGCGTGACCAGACCTGCTCGGCCAGGCGGTTGATGATCTCGATGCCCGTCAGGTCGCCCTTGTGCACCGTGCGGTCGAAGGTCTGACCTGCGAACGCCTTCTGATGCACCGTGCCGTCGGGGTTGCGGTCGAAGAAGCAGCCGAGTTCGTTCTCGAGTTCGTGGATGCGCTCGACCGACTTCGTGACCAGGGTCCAGGCCAGATCCTGATTGGAGAGCCACTTGCTGCCCTCGATCGTGTCCATGAAGTGACGCTCGACGGAGTCGCCCGTCGCCAGCGCGACGTTGTAGCCGCCCTGCACCATGCGCGTGCAGCCGCATTTGCCAAGCAAGCCCTTGACCGCGACGGTAATCGACAGCTCCGGCGCCTGCTGATGCGCGTGCAAGGCGGCAAACAGCCCGGCACCGCCGGAGCCGAGAATCAGGATGTCGGTGGAAAGTCGCTTGATGCTCATGACGACTGGACTCCCAGGCTGGCCAGCGCGCTGGCACGGTTGCGCTCGACGTCACTGCGAACGACGTTGTAGAGGCTGTTGCCGTGGCTGTCCATGGCCACCAGCAGGGGCCCGAAATTCCGGATGCGGAATTTCCACAGCGATTCCGGATTCAGATCATCGAGGTCTACATCCTCGATCTGCTCGATCCAGGTGGTCTCCAGTGCGGCCGTGCCGCCGACGATCGCGAGATAGACACCGCCGAGTTCCTCAAACGCAGCAAGCGAACCTTCACGCATGCCGCCCTTGCCGACGATCATGCGCACGCCGTATTGCGTCATCAGCGGGCGGGTGAAGCGCTCCATGCGATCGGAGGTCGTCGTGCCGATACACACCGGCGCGTAGCCCGCCGGGTATTCCGTGCTCGGTTCGACCTTGCGCACGTTCGGTGCGGTATGGATGACGGCGTGGCCGGACAGGTCGAATCGCGTGCTGCGACCGAGATCGAACAGGTGGATCTGCGTTGCATCGCGGATGCCGAAAAGGGTTGTGTGCAGGGTAACGGTGTCGTTGACGCGAAGCTTGCGGATCTGCGCCTCGCTCACCGGCGTTTCGAGTTCGTAGTGGGCCATGATCAGAATCCGTAAGTGACGCCTGCCGGCGAGAGGGTGGCCTTTGCGCGGCGCGCCGAATGGCACTGCATGTTTACCGCGATCGGGTTCATCGTGATGTGCGTATGCGCGAGCTCGATATGCACGGCAAACGCCGTCGAGTCGCCGCCGAGCCCCTGCGGGCCGACGCCGAGGCGGTTGATTGCCGCCGACAGCTCAGCTTCCAGCTTCGCACCTTCAGGGTCTGCGCAGACAGTGCCAAGCTGGCGTGTCGAGGCCCGCTTGGCGAGCGCGACGCACAGATCCGAGGTGCCACCGAGGCCAACGCCGACAATGGTCGGCGGGCAGGTCTTGCCGCCCGCGTTGATCACGCAGTCGATGACGAAGGTCTTGATCGCCTCGATGCCCTCGGCGGGGATGGCCATCTTCAGGAAGGAGTTGTTCTCCGAACCACTGCCCTTTGGCACCATCTTGATGGTCAGTTCGTCCGGCGTGTCCGAATAGTCGATGTGAATCACCGGCACCTCGATGCCGCACGAGGAGTGATTGTTCTTTCGCGTCAGCGGATGCACCACTGAGGAGCGCAGCGGGTGCTCGCGGGTTGCACGTTCGCAGCCCCGGCGAATGGCCTGCATCAGCGCATGACCGCTGACCTCGACGCCGTCGCCGATCGTCACGTTGTAGATCGGCACGCCGGTGTCCTGGCACAGCATGTTGTTGGTGTTCTCGGCGACCTCGATATTGGTCATGATGGTCGCGAGTACGCTCCTGGCCGTCGCGCCGGTTTCAGTCGCGGCGAGCTGGGTGAATCCGTCCTTGATATCGGGAGGCAGCAGCTTCAGTGCCCGGATGTAGAGCTCTTTCGAGACCTCTTCAACGGTGTTCAAATCAACTTTCATAGCGTGTCTTCTCCTGTCTTCTTATCCTGGGTCTAGCGAATCAACGCCAGCCCGAAAGCCATACCCGTTGCGAGGCTGAAACCCACTGCGCCGGTGATCCAGTTCTTGCGCAGACCCGACCACGGCCTGAGTTCGATCAGCAGCAGGCGCACGCCGCACATCATGTGCAGGGACAGGAGCACGACGAGCCCCCACTCCGCGAACTTGAACAGGGGCTGATCTGCGAACTGCAGGAAACCATCCAGCGCTGCAGTCCCCTTGATCGCCTGTCCGAGCGCCCAGAAATGCACGGGCAGGAACAGCGCCAGCGCCAGTCCCGACACGCGGTGCATCAGGAAGGCCCAGTACGCGGCATGGTTGCGCGCGCGTGAATCATTCGTTCGCTTCATGTTGCGATCACTCCCCAAACGGCGCGCAGGCCGAGGATCAGGATTCCCCAGGTGAACAGCTGCGCGATCAACACCGACTTGAACCCTCGAACACCAAACCACTCTTCAGCAATGTTGCTCACACCGACCGGCACATGGGCGGCGCAGCCAAGGACGAACACCGCGTAGAAGGCCCCGAACAGCCAGCTGCCCTGGGTTCGCTCCAGAATCTCGGCGCCGCTCAGACCGCCTCTCACCGCGTAAATCATGATCGCCAGATGCGCCACCACACAGCACGCGAGCACCATCGCGCTGATGCGCTGGACATACCACTGGCGTCTTCTTGTCTCGGCCTGGCTCATCACTTACCTCCGGCACTGGACGTCATCAGCAGGCGTTTCAGGCCTGCGATGCTTGCTGTCGGGGCCAGCTGCTTCGGGCAGCGCTCGGTGCATGTGCCCTGCGTATGGCAGGAGTGACAACCCGCATCACCCGCAACGACGCTCAGCCGCTGCGCCGACTGCACGTCACGCTGGTCATTGACGAGGGTCCATGCGCGATTCAGCGCCGCAGGGCCCAGATAGTCAGGGCGCCAGCTCACCACATCGCAGGAGCCGTAACAGACACCACAGCCAATGCACTCGATGCCGGCGTCAGCGGCCTTTCTGGCTTTCGAGTCGGGCTGGACCTTTTCGAAATCGTCGTTGCGCGTCCGGCTACCCTTGAACTGCCCCATGCCGCGCGCCCACTTGTCGAAAAAGTCGCGCATGTCGGTCACCAGATCCTTGACGACCGGCAGGTTCGACAAGGGCGCGAGTTCGAGCTTGCCGTTGTCGGCGACCTGCGACACATGGGTGCGGCAGGTCCACATTGCCTTTCCATTGACCGTCATCGCGCACGAGCCACACATCCCCACGCGGCACGCGAAGCGGTACGACAGGGTGTGATCCACATTGCGTTGAATGTGGGTAATCACGTCAAGCACAGTCTGATTGTCGCGGCGCGGCACTTCATAGGTGACGAAGTCGCCCTCCTCCTTACCCCGCCACACGCTTACCGCAAGAGTTCTCGTCATTTTTATCCCACCTAGCCATGCATTCAGATTCAGATTCGCGATGTCCGCAGCACTCAGCTGAAGGATCACCAGCGAATTCGGCAGCGATCAGCCATGTGACGATTCTGGGCATGGCCATGAAAAATAAAAAGCTAATCTTAATTTGCACGAGATAAACAAATTCTTTATCTACAGGGCGCATTGCCTGCAAGCACTGCCCGGCGGCTTTGCTCACCGGTTACTGTCGATGTGAGGTGCGACGGACGTGCCTATGGATGCGCAGGAGTCGCGGTGGCGTGACATGGAAGCGTTTCGGGTCGAAACGGTCCGGCAGATCGCAGAACGCGAACGTCGGATTGCCGAGGCCCCGTGCGGTTCGGGGTGAACACGAACCGCCGTTGCAGGGCGACCAGAACGGTACGCGGAGCCCCCCGGCACAGGGGACTCCGAGCGCAAATCAATTGAACGAGCCCGCCGACCCAGGCCGAGCAGCGGTACGTGACGCGGCAGCGGGTGAGCCGCTACCGCAGCCTTCTTACCAGTAACCCAGCACTTTCCACCACAGGCCACCGATGACGGCCCAGATGGTGAGATTGACCACGCTCACCACAAAGCCCACCTGCCACCACTCCTTGAGCGTGACATAGCCTGAGGCGAAGATGATGGGCGCAGTGCCTGTGCCGTAGTGCGTCAGTGACATCATCAGCGAGGACGCACCGGCCATCAGGAGCGCCAGATACATCGGCGGCGCCCCAAGTGCGATGCCTGCAGTGAAGAAGGCGCCGAACATGGCCGTGATATGTGCGGTGGTGCTCGCAAAGAAGTAGTGCGCGTAGAAATACACGCCCACCAGCAACAGGGTCGCGCCGACCCAGCCGACGCCCGTGCTTTCGATCCCGCCCTGGATCTGCTCCGAGAACCACTGGATGAGGCCGAGCTTGCCGAGGAAGCTCGCCATCATGACCAGTGCAGCAAACCACACGATGGTGTCCCAGGCGCCTTTCTCCGTAAGAACGTCGTTCCAGGTGAGCACGTTGGTCACGAGCAGGATCGACAGTCCAAGAAACGCCACAGTCGTGGCATCGAGCGCGTATTCCTTGCCGAAGATCATCGCCGGAATGCCCGCCCACAGCACCAGCAACAGCGCGAACACGCTGATCATGATCATTTCGCTGCGATTCAGCGGCCCCATCTCCGCGAGTTTCTCCCTCGCGAACTTCGGGGCCTCCGGTGTTTTCTTGAGCTCGGGCGGGCACATGTAATACACGACCAGCGGCATCAGGATCAGCGCGATGATGCCGGGCACCAGCGCTGCCAGGGCCCATTGGCCCCAGGTGATGCTGATCCCGGCACCGGTGGCGTCCGAGATCAGCTTGACTACAAGCGGATTCGGTGCGGTTGCGGTGATGAACATCGCGGATGTGATGGGGTTGGTGTTGTAGTTCACGAGCGCGAGAAAGCGCCCCATCTTCTTCTCTGTGCCCTGCTCCGGATCGGAGCCAAACCCGGCTGCGATCGGCCGCATGATCGGATGGATGATGCCCCCGCCGCGGGCCGTGTTGCTGGGTGTCACCGGGGCGATCAAGGTCTCCGACGCGGCGAGTGCATAGCCGATACCCAGGGTCTTCTTGCCAAAGATGGAGATGAACCAGTACGCGATACGCGACCCAAGTCCCGACTTGGAGAGACCGCGAGAGATCATGATGGCGATACCGATCAGCCAGATCAGGCTGTTGGAAAATCCGCTCAGCGCATCCTTGAGTGCGTCACCTGGCTTCGGGCTGGTGACACCAGTGATCGCCACAAGCATGATTGCAACGATCGCGATCGCGCCGATCGGCATCGCCTTGCCGATGATCGCCGCGATGGTGCCCACGAAGAGCGCGAATAAATGCCACGCCTTGGGATCGACCCCCTCGGGTACGGGTATCACAAACCAGATGATCAGGGTCAGCGCGACGGAAATCAGCGCGGATGAGAACTTGACGCCAGCAGGCTCGGCCATGGTGGTCTCCTTTTCAGTTCGGAGCGTTCCGGTTCGGGAAGGGCAGGTAGCGCAACAGGCCAACGGAGCACTTCAACCTGCTCCGTCACTTCCAGTTTACGCACTCGCGGGCCGCTTGACCAATCGAACCGTGCGGGGATTCGTTGACCATGGACACAATCTGGCAGGGGGGCCGGAGCAGTTTTCGTCGATCTCAGCCTGCACCAACGCGTCGTTTGAACCCGGCGGGGTGTTCTTCGCCCGCCCCGGAAAGGCCAGCCAGAACTGCTTCCGCATGGGCTACTCGGCCATTCCCGGCGCCGCCATCGAGGCCGACGTGCAGGAGATGCACGAAGCCCGCCAGGCGCTGGAGGTGCGCTGAGCAGGTGGAATGCACATCCGGCGATCCTGGAATTGACGGATGGAGCAGATCTCAATACAAGGCATTATTCGCATTCGACTCGCGCACGCCGCACATGGACAACCCTACGAACGACAGGCGGTGCATCCGCTGCACGCACTACTTCATCACCCACGACACGGCGCTGCCCTACGGGTGCAACGCTTTGCACTTCAAGAGTCGCAACCAGCCGTGGCGCGAGGTGCTGGCCGCGTCAGGCACGCCATGCCAGTACTTTTCGCCGAAGCCGGGCACAACGCGCGCCACGAAAGCGTGATCGCGTCCCAACACGGCCACCACTGCCGCTGAACCAAGGCTGCGGCAGGTGGTCACTCAGCTGATCCCAATCATGATCCACATCACCAGGAAACGACGATGACCCGCACTCGCCTTCTCGCACTCTGCGGTAGCGCCCGCCAGGACTCCTTCAATCGTCGCGCCCTCGCGGTTGCCATCAGGGGCGCGAAGAACGCCGGCGCCGACGTCACCTTTGTCGAACCGCGTGACTTCGTCATGCCCCTCTACGACGGCGATCTCGAAGCCAGCGAAGGCCTGCCCGAGGCGGCCGCACGCCTGCAGCGACTGTTTGCCGAGCACGACGGCGTCATCGTCGCCACGCCCGAATACAACGGCTTCTTCACCCCGCTGCTGAAGAACACCCTCGACTGGGTGTCGCGTCCGCTGTCCGACGGTAGCGGCAAGCCGGGCACCATTCATCTGCGCGGCAAGGCCGCCGGCCTGATCACCGCCTCGCCCGGCGCGCTCGGCGGCATCCGCGCGATGCAGCATGCACGGCTCTATCTGTCGAACCTGGGCCTTATCGTGGTCCCCGAGCAGGCCGCCGTTCCCGCCGCCAACAAGGTGCTCGGTGCCGACGGCAGCATCGCGGACGACCGCACCCGTGACATGCTCGAAGGCGTCGGTGCCGCCGTGTGCAATCTGGCCAACGCAATTGGCCGCAACGCTGGCTGATCCCGCCAAGCGGCCAGCGCCACATGAATCGCAGATCCTTCCTCGGCATCCTCGCGCTGCCGCTGCTGCTCACTGCCTGCGGCAAAGCGCCAGCGCTGCCTGCCGTGTCAGCGGGCGCAAACGTGCTCGCCTTTGGCGACAGTGTCACCTATGGCACCGGCGCCGCTGCAGGTGAAGACTGGCCCACCCTGCTCGCAGCCCGCACCGGCTGGCAGGTAATCAACGCCGGCATCCCCGGCGACACCGCACAAGCGGCCACCGCCCGCATCCGCCCCCTGCTCGACGAACACCAGCCCCGGCTGGTCATCATCGAGATCGGCGGCAACGACTTTCTGCGTCGGCGTGCGCAAAGCGCAGTAAAGGAAGACATTCGCCAGATCGTCGCTACAGTTAAATCTGCGGGCGCGCAGCCGGTCCTCGTTGCGGTGCCAGAGCTTTCGCTCTTCGGACTGGTTGCCAGCAAGGCAAGCGACGCCCCACTGTACGAAGCCCTGGCAGAAGAAGAGCGAATTCCGCTGATCGCCGACGTCTTTTCGGACGTGCTGTCCCGCCCCGAACTGACCGCCGACAAGATCCACCCCAACGCCCGTGGCTACCAGGAGATGGCCACAGGCATTCATGCAGCACTGCAACAGATCGGGCTGGCCCCCTGACACACCGCAAGAGCTACGCAGCAGCCCCGATGAACAAAGCGCACCACCGCAAGGGCTGCGCGAATACGACGACAGGAGTTTGCAAACATGAATCAGGAAAGCATCTGGAGTGCCCGCTACCGGGACGCAGGCGACGACTACCTGTTCGGCACCGAGCCCAACCGCTTCCTCGCCCACCGGCTCGACCTGCTGCAAAGCGGGCGCACGGCGCTATCGGTGGCCGACGGCGAAGGCCGCAACTCGGTCTGGCTCGCCGAACAGGGACTTGAAGTCACCGCCATCGAAATCTCCGCCGTTGCCGTGGAAAAAGCCCGCCACCTTGCCGCTGGCCGCAAGCTCGACGTCAATTTCATCCAGGCCGACATGCTCGCCCCCGGCTGGCCGCCGGAAGACATGCACAACGCCTTCGACTGGGTCGTCGGCATCTTCATCCAGTTCGTCGGCCCCGCATGGCGCGACAAACAGTTCGAAGTCATGAAGCGCCTCACCCGCCCCGGCGGCCGCATCCTGCTGCAGGGCTACACCCCCAAACAGATCGAATACAAAACCGGCGGCCCCTCCGCGGTGGAAAACCTCTACACCGAAGACACCCTGCGCGAAGCGTTTGCAGACTGGGAGATCGAGGAACTGGTCGAATACGAGGACGACGTCGATGAAGGCAAAGGCCACAAGGGCCGCTCTGCACTGATCGGCATGGTCGCGCGCAAGCCCGAGTAAGCCAGCCGCGCAGGGGCGGCGACCTCCCCGGTCACCGCCCTGCGCCCATCCGCAACTCGCCTGCCCCCTACTTGCGCCCCTTGCCTTTGCGCTCAAGCTTTCGCCAGTACTGAAATTCCTCTTCATGGACCTCGATATCGAGCTCCATCACCCGCATCTGCAAGCGCTCCTGCGCGTCGGCCACGCCCTTGTTGTAGATCGCCGGACCAATCTCTTCCACAAAGAAACCCAGCAACGCCCCCGCCGCGATGTTGCCAATCGGCTCGTCCATGTTTTCGCGGAAATAGCGCTCGATTGAAGCAATCGCTTCGGCGCGGATGTCCTTGTTCAGTTCGATCGCCATGTGGCCTCCAATGCAGACGACAGCGCACGGACACCCCGGCAGCATGCGTGCACTTTACGAGTGTTGCGACGGAGCATCGTGATGCTTACGGGGAACATCCACATCGTGCGGACGAGGCACATCCATCATGGCCGACAATTGAAGGAGGGCTTGTCGGCCATCGCAGCCGTTCAGTTCCTCTCGCATGAATGTCTGTAGTCGTGCACAGAGCTGACCGCGCAGTTTCTACGAAACTTGGCCCAATTCACCGAGATGCCATTCTCATAGACTCGGAGTAGACTAGCTGAACAATCTGTTTCACTTGCAAATCGGCAACCAATAGCCAGCGACAAGGAAGATTTCATGTTCAGTCAGGTTGACATCGGCAATTTCGGTAGTTTTAAGGACCTCACTTGGAGGAAGAGCCTTAAGGATGCGGGCAACAACGTCCAGAACTTCAAGAGGCTTAACATCCTCTACGGACGGAACTACTCTGGTAAGACTACGCTCTCGCGGATCTTCCGTGCTATGGAAATGGGGCGTATTCCGCTCAACTACGTGGGCTCAACCTTCACAGTCCGCGGTGACAAGGGTGATGTGACACAGACCAACCTTGTCGGCCATGGCTACGATATTCGGGTCTACAACCGAGACTTCGTGGGTGAGAACCTAAGCTTCTTGGTCAATCAAACCAACGGCGAGATCAAGACGTTTGCCATCGTCGGTGAAAAGAACAAAGAGATCGAAGATGCCATTGCCGCCATCCAAGTTAAGCTAGGCAGTATTGAATCGAAGGTGGGTCTTCGGCATGAAACTGAAGCCAAAAAGAAAGAGCGGGATCGGACGAAACTCAGTCATAAAGCCGCTTCTGATGCTCTAGAGGACAAGCTTCGCTCTCATGCCAACAATAAGATTAAACAGAATCGCACCTACGGTTCGGCGGTCTACAACATTGAAAGCATCAAGAAGGACATCGGCACCGTTAAGAAGGCGGGATTCACGCCTCTAACCACTGACGAACAGGCCACCAAGATCAACCTCTTGAAGCAAGAGGCACTTCCTGACATCACCGATACCGTCTCGATCAGCCTAAAATTTGATTCAATCAAGACGGTAGCCAAAGAGCTCCTTTCTAGATCGATCAGGCCGACGCAGGCCATTCAGGAGCTGTTGAACGAGACTACCCTTCAAGCGTGGGTGAGGCAAGGCATCCCGCTGCATAAGGACAAACGCGATACATGCGCCTTCTGTCGTCAGAATCTGCCCCACGATATATGGCATATCCTGGACTCTCACTTCAGCAAAGAAACGTCGGATTTGGAGTCGTCCATCGATTCATGTCTGACATCGGTCAATGGCGAAATTCAGGCTATTGCTGGCTTCCTGACTTTGACCGGCGATAAGTTCTATGCCGAAGAAATGGTCTCATTTGAAGCCCACAAGAATTCTCTTGCCGAATGCCTGAATGTCTACAAGAAAGACCTTGAAGCGCTGAAGGCTGCCTTGAACTCAAGGAAGAGTTCTCTCTTCCAGCCCGTTGCTATGCCGGTCCCCAAGCACGATGCAGCGGCAATACAGAAGTGTTCTGACGACATCAACGATTTGATCGTCAAAAGCAACGGCCGCACCAGCTCACTGGAGAAGGACAAGGGCTGGGCACGCGAAGCTCTGCGACTCACCGACGTGGCCTCCTTCATCGTTGATATCACCTATGACACGGAGTTGACCCGCATCGCTGATCTTAAGACAGACGCCGATACTGCTGGCAAGGCCTATACAGACGCCGAAGCCGAGATCGTCAAGCTAGAGGCTGATGTCACCCGCTTGCAAGGCCAGCAGAAGGATGAACGCAAAGGAGCGGAACGGGTCAACTCCTTGCTCAACCACTTCTTCGGTCATGATGGCATCAAGCTTGAAGCTAAGGACAACGCGGAGAAAACCGCCGTCAAGTTTGAGATCACGCGGGATGGCAAATCAGCCTACAACTTGAGTGAAGGCGAATGTAGCCTGATAGCCTTCTGCTACTTCATAGCCAAGCTGGAAGAGCCAGACAGCAAGGGCAAGGATCTGATCATCTATATTGACGATCCAATCTCCAGCCTGGACGGGAACCACATCTTCTTTATGTTCAGCCTGATCGAGAGCTTGATTGCAAAGCCGTTCAAGAATGCGGACGGCTCCAACGGCTATCGCTACAGTCAGCTCTTCATCTCCACCCACAACCTGGACTTCTTGAAGTACCTGAAGCGTCTTTCCATCCCAAAGAAGAAGGTGCTAGCTGGGGATGGTGGCAAGACCAAGAGCGTGGATGACAATGAGCATTTCATGGTGGAGCGGAACGGCCCAACAAGCAACATCATGCTGATGCCGTCCTACCTGAAAGACTACATCACTGAGTTCAACTACCTCTTCCACCAGATCTACAAGTGCAGAAACCAGGACGCCGCATGGGGCGCACATGAACCGTTCTACGGCTTCGGGAACAATCTTCGCAAGTTCCTAGAAGCCTTCTTGTTCTTCAAGTTCCCATACCACGACGACAAGAATGATGCATTTGAACGAATCAGGAAATTCTTTGGCGATGAAGACGCAACGGCAATCGCACTGCTAAACCGACTCAACAATGAATTCTCTCACCTTGAGTCAATCCCAGATCGTGGATTCAAACCTGTAGAGATTCCAGAGATCGCCAAGGTCGCTAACTTCGTCTTGGACAAGATCTATGCGGCAGATCCTCATCAATACAATGCCCTTTTAAAGAGCATTGGAGAGCCTGCGAGGACACAATAGCAAAAGGGGCGAAAAGCTCTTTTTTACGAGCGGAAGACCCCGCCAGTGCCGTCAAACTTGACTAAGAGATCGTGTATTCTAGCTATCTCATCAACAATTGGCAGGATCTCGTACTGCTCACCTAGCACTTGGAAAATGCCTTCCTTCAAGTAGTAGGCCCTGAAAATGTGGTTAGGAATACCTGAGTCTTCAGGCTCAGGAAGAATTAGGCTAGGAAAAATGTAGCCGACTATCCCGTCTTGAAGATAGAGGTCGAGCCGCTCGTCAAAGTGTTCAATCGAATTTCTTAGCGCCCTGTTCATCAGAGGACTATCGTCTTTCACACCAAATACCCTTGACAGATACTGTCCGCGATCTTTGTGAATGCTCTTCTTATCCGCTCCCTTCGTGCCATCACGTGAGGGGAAAAAGTATCGCGATATGGCACCAGACTGGTTGATGACGTTCTGCAAGCAGTCCAGCAATATATCCTTCTTCTCTTGCGGATCAATCTCCCCATCGGAGATTTTTTTGATGATCTTTTCCGCGATACTGCACGACTGAAAGGCAGACGTCGTGTTGAAGAGCATTGACTGAATGTAGAATGCTTGGTACGGCGTCCAAATGCTAAAGGCTTCGTCTTCCATCCCTTCATCCGTCCCTGTTCAAGATAAAAATTAGCCGCTCAGTAGTTCGCGACGTAAATGACACCCCAGAATCTGGTAGGCCCGGAACTGTGAGTAGAACGGTCATAGTCCCCAGCATCATGAAAAGTCGGCTTTGGCCGAGTAGCGGTCACTGCGAAGGCAACCGATTGCAAACCGCCTTGAACGCCTACTCAATCTTTACGCTGTAAACGCCCCCCTCGCGAACAAGCGCTTCCGCTAATTCAATTAGCCGGGACGCCTTTCTGGCATTCCATGCAATACACACTCCCCTGAAATCGCCCCTTGTTCACCCAGCAGAACTTCGCAACCGCGTAACTCACTGCTGCAGAACACTTTACGCATTTCAGCTTCGACTCTCGACGCTCCTGGGCCTTAGGTGGCTGTTCGGCCGTCTGCACAGACTCCGCTACCGGTTGCAGTTCGGCTGCGCCAACCGGCTGCTGAGCAGGTAGAGAAACAGTTGCGGGAGGTCGTACCTCACGCGAAACTCCGAACCGCGCATGCCAATCAAACACAACAGGCTTGTGGATCGCCGCTAAACGCCGCGCGAATTCTTCGACCGTCTCAGTGCCAACCACTTTGGCCAAGGTCAGCGGGTTGTTGTCCGCATCAATCGACTTGTCGATACGTGACTTGATCTGGTCGTTCTTGATGATCGCATCAAGGCCGTCCAGCTTTGCCGAAGGGCGGCTGATCCGAGCGCGTTTGGAGACCAGGATCAAACTGACGAAGGTCGGCTTGATCGTAAATCCAAGTCGAGTAGGCGGCTTCACCAGCCCAGTTTTGAAAACCGACTCCAGCACAGTGATGTGTTTGCGGTTCTGCTCAATCGGGGAAGGGACGCCGTAGGCTTTACCGCCATAAAACGCCGAGCACTCGCCATGCTCGTTGATTGCGATGCCCTCGGCGAAATGCTTGCTCTCGCACACCCAGAGCTCCAGAAACCGATTGACGAGCAGGTGATCGATCTGGGCAACCCGTCCTTCGCACTCGATACGCAAATCATGGATGATCATCCAGTTCTTCGAGTTGCCGTAGTGGAAGTTCAGTTCGTAAGCTGCTTCCTCTTCGCCCTTGAGACCCGCCTGAATATTGCGAATCTCCTGCTGTATGCGTTTGCGCTGATCGTCTGTGACATCAGGTCGCCCTGCGAGTGACCTGAGAACTTCGAGATCGGCATTCCTGCCTTCTGCTTCCTTGATGATCATTGCTTACCGATAAATGCGATATGGAAACCCAATGAGCGTATCACGGAGCATTGGGCAAGTGACTTATCTCGACTCGGACGCCCCTTCGCAAGCCAATAGGCTGTGACAGACATCACGCCTGCGCATGAGTTGGAGAGGCTCTTCACCGCGCAACCGCGCGCAGATACGCACTTGCTGCGCCCCGGACCTGCTACCGCTTCGCAACCGTCCGTCACAACACAGCAGGCATGTCGCCGACGCTGCGCATCTGCAATCAAACGACTCTGACCCCTTTGAACTCTCGAAAATGGGGCACGACAAGGCGACCCGCGACAAGATCGTGCGCGCAATCCCGAACCTGAAGGAAACCGGCGTTGGCGGTGACAAGCGTCTGATCTTCTGAAACCTCAGGCTCGTACCCAGCACCGCAGCCCGGACACGAATGACGGGCAGCGACTCTCATCCCTTCTGGTACAGCGGCTCCAGCGAATCAAACGACTCTGACCCCTTTGAAACTGTTCGTTTAAGTTGTTTTTGGTAATTCGTGATGAATTTACAGATTTACTGAGCGCAAATCGCTACACTTTCGCCATACCTTGTCATAGCCGGCAGCGAAGTGTCGGGGTCGTGATTGAAGATGCTTCACGCTCACGATCGAGCCCGCGCTGCCATCCAATCAGCCCTTATTGCTGTCATCGACGCCATGGGAGTACTCATGCTCAAGAAAATCAAGATTGCCGCCGCCGCCCTGCTGATTGCCGCCTCTGCATCCGCCAATGCGACCGTCGTGTCGTTCTCCGTAGACAATTACGGCCCCAGCTATGGCAGTTTTGCCGGGGCAGACACGAACGCGAACGGCATCCTTGCCCAAGACGAACTGACCTCTTTCGTGTTCGACCATCTGGTATATGGCCACCACGTAACCCTGTCGACGCTGTTTGGCTTTGGCGACTTCGACCTGGTCTCGAACACCTGGCTGGCCAATGGCTCCGGCTGGGGCACCAACGGTTCGTTCTTCAGCTGGAACGGTGGCGCCAACTCGGTTCACGGAACATGGGCGAACGTCAGCACGTCTATCGTGCAACTCGATGCACAGAACAACGTACCGGAACCCGCTACGCTGGCATTGCTGGGCATCGGTCTCGCAGGGATTGTTGCGGCCCGTCGCAAGAAAGTCGCCTGACTTTTACGCGGCAGGCTTGAGAGGGGAGCGAGTAGCCCGACAAACACTTCAGCCTTGTCGATAAAGCCTCTCGAGCACCGCCCGCATATCCGCGGGCAAATACCCCCAGCCACGCTCGGCAATCCGGTCCGGAATGCCGAACAGCGCTTCCGCCACGCCGCCCGCGATGGCGGCCACGGTGTCGCTGTCGCCGCCGATCGAGATTGCGTTGCGGATGGCATCTTCGAAGTCGGTTGCGGTGAGCGCACACACCAGCGCCTGGGGGACGGTTTGCTGGCAGGTTTCGTTGAAGCGGTAGGTGGGGCGGATGTCGTCGACGGTGCGATCGAGGTCGTAGCCGAAACGCTCGGTGATGGTGCTGCGGATCTCGGCAGGTGCAAGCCGCTGGCGCGCCAGGAAGATGGCCAGCGCGGTGGCTTCTGCGCCCTTTAGGCCTTCCGGGTGGTTGTGCGTGACTTCGGTGGCCGCCTGCGACAGTGCGGTGACTTGCTCGACAGTTTCTGCAAGCAGGCCGGCGGGCGAGATGCGCATTGCGGCACCGTTGCCGAAACTGCCGTAGGGTGAGGCGTCGTCCGACTGCAGCCACTCGCCGAACATGCCGCCCCAGCCGCCGTTATGCCAGTAGCGCCGCCCCCAGTCCTTGAGCGCTTCGGCCGGCGGACGCTTGTTGATGAGCGCGTCGGCCACGGCGATGGTGCATACGGTGTCGTCCGTATAGAAGGCGCGGGCGTGAAAGAAGGGGTCGAAGGTTTTGGCGCGATGATTGTTGAACTCGTATACCGAGCCGACGATATCGCCAATGATGGCTCCCAGCATGATGTGATGTCCTTCGGTTGGGTGGAGAGGCTGTCGCATGAGCCGACGGCATGTTTAGCGTCATTATCTGCCCCCCGCAGGCTCGCCGAATGAGCCTGTATCCGGACACGAAGCAGCAGGAACCGGTCAGGCCTGCAAAGGCCGCCACCTGTCGAGCGCACGATTGCACTCCGCACGGCAATAAATATTACTTATCAGTTGATAGAAACGTTTACGCGGCTGATTGTTGCGCCGCACAACACTCTCCACTAGTATTTGAACCGTCTCCTCCACCCTCCTCCTTTGGTGTGGATTTAGCCCGAGCCCGAAAGCGCTCGGGCTTTTTTCTTTTGCGCTTCCGGTCTGTGGTGTGTGGCCGCCCTGGCACAGAGCCGGACATCGCCGCAACGCATCACTGGCCGTCACGAAAGCTGGCCTAGAATGTACCGGCACCTCCTTCCTGACCCGGGTTCGCACATGCGGGCAAGGGCAAACCGATCACTGCAGGAGCAATCACATGGGCTTCATCACGACCATTTTCATCGGCCTGATCATCGGTCTCATCGCGCGCGTGCTCAAACCGGGCAACGATCAGATGGGCTGGATCATGACCATTCTGCTGGGCATCGGCGGCTCGATGGTGGCGACTTACGGCGGCCAGGTGCTCGGCCTGTATCGCGCGGGCCAGGGGGCGGGCTTCATCGGCTCGGTGATCGGGGCGGTGGTCCTGCTCGCGGTCGTGGGTGCGCTGCGCAAACGATGAGCACCCGGTGCGGCAGCCTGCTGGACTGCTGCACCGTTTCAAGCGGCTTGCGGCCGGATCAGCCGTCCGAAGGCGGAACCAGGACGAAGTTGCCGACGTGCTTTTTCTCGAGAAACTCGTGCTGTGCATCGGCAATGCCTTCGAGCGGGAAGGTCTTGGCCACGATCGGACGCAGTTCATTACGCTTGATGTAGCCGATCAGGTTGGGAAAGACCGGCTCATCCCAGGCCGTGCACCCGATCAGCCTGAGGTCCTTGAGGTAGAAGTCGCGCATGTCGAGCGCGACCAGCGGGCCACCGATGGCGCCAGAGGACACATAGCGCCCGGCGCGCTTCATGACCTTGAGCATGCTGCCAAATGTCGCCCCCGCCACGTTGTCGACGACCACATCGACTGCGTTCTCGCCGAGGCTGGCAACGATGTCTTCGCCGCGCGCGATCACATGATCGGCACCGATCGCACGCACCTGATCCATTTTTGATGCGCCCACGATGGCGGTCACCGTGGCCCCGCGCCGCTTGGCCAGTTGCACGACCGCCGAGCCAACGCCCCCCGATGCACCTGTCACCAGCACATGGTCTGCGCTGCTTACCTGCGCGCGATGCACCATGTTCTCGGCCGTCCCGTAGGCGCAGGGAATCGTTGCAAGCTCGGCGTCGCTCCAGTCGCTCTCCACCACAAACACTTCCGTTGCAGGCACTTTGACCCACTGGGCGAAGGCGCCGTCGAAATCGGAGCCCATCCACACGGTGTCCATCGAGCCGAAGCCGTCCTTGCGCATGCACGCGCGGACGAGCACCCGCTTGCCGATGAGAGCTGCATCCACGCCAGGCGCAACCGCAGCGACACGGCCGCAGCAGTCCGTACCCTGGATGAACGGAAACGGCGTGCCCTCGTTCCAGCCACCATCGGCCCGCTCGGTGGCCTCCGCACTGGCGGTTTCCTCGGTCCCGCCGGTCACGCTGGATGAATACCAGCCCAGACGGGTGTTGATTTCCGTGTTGTTGACGCCCGCCGCCAGCACCTGCAACAGCACCTCACCCGCGCCCAGGGCGGGAATCGGCACGTCGCAATACACCAGCTTGTCGTAACCGCCATTGCCGACGGTCACGACGGCCTTCATCGTGCTGCTCACGCCCGTCGTATCAAACCGGTTCTCGCCGTCCTTTCCACTCAATTCCTTGGTCATTTGCACCACTCCATTCCAGCAACCCTCGCCTTCAGGCGCCCGGGTTCATTAGCCGTAACAGTGTCCCAGCAAAAGCGCTGCACCGCAAAAACGGAATTGCAAATGCGACCTCTTCTCATTACTATCCTTTCCAATCAAACGCCGTGGTGTTGCAACTCCGGTGCCGAACACGTTCGCCATGCGACGGAAAACAACTTCAAGAGGTTAAAGATGCAAGTGCTTCGCCCCCGTGCCCTTCCCCTGTTCGCCGTTGCCCTGCTCGGCACTGCCAGCCTGGCACATGCCGAGCGCCCCCTGAGCGTCGATGACGCGGGCACGCTCGACAAGGGCGGCGCCAAGCTGGAGGCTGGCTGGTCGAAGGACGACGAAGCCAAGGGCTACGACGCCGCCGCCGGCTTCAGCCCGATCGAGACCCTCGAACTCGAGATCGGCTTCGGGCGTTCGCGCGATTTCGCCACCGCCGGAAACGAAGCCACCAATGGCCACGGCCTCGCACTGAAGTGGGTGCCGCTGCAATCCGAAACCGGACTGTCCGCGGGTCTCAAGTATGAGTACGGACGCGACCGTACCGAAGGCGAGTCGGCCTATGTGAATTCGCTGACCGGCCTGCTGACCTGGACCTTCGAAGGCGGCCAGATGGTGCACACCAACCTTGGCCGTGAAGTGACCCGTGAGGATGGCGACACCGACGCCGTGAACACCTGGGGTGTGGCCGTCGATCTTCCGCTCACCGAGAAGCTGAGCTTCGTGGCAGAGACCTTCGGCAACGAGGACAGCCGTCCGGATCGCGCCATCGGCCTGCGCTACGAGATCATCGAAGGCGTGAAGATCTCCGCCGCAGTCGGCCACGGCAACGATCGCAGCTTCGCCAACGCCGGAATCGGCTGGGAGTTCTGATCCACCCGCGCATGCCCGACCCGGCGTCGGGCGTGCGCCCCTGTTCACGCCCCCCGACAACGCACAACGGAGCGAACCCAATGCGCCTGATCACCCTCGTTTCCGCGCTCGCCGCACTGCATTTCTCCACCGCCACGCTGGCCGCCGAGACAGTGACCGCGCCGCGCGTCCTCGCTCACTATGGCGAGCTCGTCCACGCCACCTACGCCGATGCCCATGCCAGCGCGCTGGCGCTGCAGAAGGCGGTCGACGCCTTCGTCGCCGCACCGTCCGAAGCCGGACAGCAGGCAGCCCGCAAGGCCTGGCTCGCCGCACGCGAGATCTACGGTCAGACCGAAGCCTTCCGCTTTTACGGCGGCCCGATCGATGGCGAGGACGGCCCCGAGGGCAGGATCAACGCGTGGCCGATGGACGAGGCCTATGTGGACTTCGTCGAGGGTGCAAAGGACGCCGGGATCATTGCCAACCGCACGATCCCCATCGACATGGACACCCTCTCCGGCCTGAATGAGAAGGACGGCGAAGAGAACATCTCCACCGGCTGGCACGCCATCGAGTTCATGCTGTGGGGCCAGGACCTCGACGACAACGGCCCCGGCCGCCGCGCCTACACCGACTTCGTCGACGGCAAGGCGCCCAACGCCGACCGCCGCCGCGCCTACCTGAAAGTCACCACCGACCTGTTGGTGAAGGATCTCGGCGACCTGGCAGCAGCCTGGGCACCCGGCGCCGACAACTACCGCAAGGGCTTCGTCGCCGACGCGGGCAACGTCGCCAAGGTGATCTCTGCCCTCGGCATCCTGTCGCGCGGCGAACTGGCCGGCGAACGCATCGAAGTGGCGCTCGACTCGCAGAACCAGGAAGACGAGCACTCGTGCTTCTCCGACAACACCCACCGCGACGTCGTGGCCAACGCCACCGGCATCCGCAACGTGTGGCGCGGCCAGTACGTCCGCGCCGACGGCAGTGTGCTCAAGGGGCCGGGCGTGCGCGATCTGGTCTCGGCGAAGAACAAGGCCGTCGCGAGCCGCGTGGATGCCCAGATCGACACGTCGGTGAAGGCAGCGGAAGCGATTCCCGCACCCTTCGACCGCGCCATCCTGGTCGGCACCCCGGGTCGCAGCAAGGTCGAGGCCACCGTGGTCGCGCTGAAGAAGCAGACCGAAGGCCTGGTCGAAGCAGCTACGGTGCTCGGCATCAAGCGTCTGAACACCGTCGCGCCCGACTGAACGCCCAGTGACCGAGGGTGCTGACGCGACCACGGGCTGCGGTCCGCACCCTCTCATCCGGCGCCCGCCTCCTTCCCCCCTCGCTTTCTGCTTCCGCGCTCATGAAATCCAGACGCCTGCTCCTTGGTCTCGGCGTACTCGCCGCCACCGGCATTGCCTTCGCCGCCGTGCAGTCGGCTCGCCCGACGATTGGCTACGAACCGGGCGAAGAACGCCCCGGCGGCGCCACCACCACGCCCGACCACGGACGCAACGCTTTTTCATACCCGGCGGCAAACCTGTCGATGGACCGGCAGACTGCGTTCTTCATCGGCAACTCGTTCTTCAAGAAGAGCTGGGTCGGCGCACCGGCCTCGACCTCGGGTCGGGACGGGCTCGGCCCGCATTTCATTTCCCGCGCCTGTGCCGGCTGTCACGTGCTCGACGGCCGCGGTGCCCCGCCGGCGGTGGACGCCAACGGCGTCAGCACCGAACAAGCGGTGGGCCTGCTGCTGCGCCTGTCGATCCCCGGTGACGGTGGCAAGGACGGTGTGGTGCCCGAGCCCACCTACGGCTCGCAACTGAACAATCAGGCCTTGCCCGGCATCCGCCCTGAGGCCCTGATCACCGTGAGCTACACCGAGGTAACCGGCCGCTTCGCCGACGGCACGCCCTACAGCCTGCGCCAGCCCACGTACACGCTGAGCGAACCCGGCTACGGTCCGCTGCACCCGCAGACGCTGATCTCACCGCGCATTGCCCCCCAGGTCATCGGCCTCGGCCTGCTTGAGGCCATCCCCGAAGCCCGCCTGCTCGAGATCGCAGCGCGCCAGGCTGCAGATCAGGCCGGCATCTCGGGCCGCCCGAACCGGGTGTGGGACGCGGTGCGGCAGGACTGGGTCGTGGGGCGTTTCGGCTGGAAGGCCAACGTGGGCAGCGTCGCACACCAGACTGCCGCCGCCTTCAACGGCGACATCGGCATCACCTCCAGCCTGTTCCCGCACGAAGAATGCACCACGGCACAGCAGGACTGCCGTGCGCGGCTGCAGCAGGAAGCCGCCTGGCGCAGCGAGCGCGGAGAGCACCGCACCGACATCGACGACCGCTCGCTCGATCGCAGCATCTACTACACCACCACGCTCGCGGTACCCGCCCGGCGCGCACCGGCCGACCCGCAAGTCCTCGAGGGCAAGCGCATCTTTCATCAGGCACAGTGCGCGAGCTGCCATGTACCGAACCACGTCACTGGCGACTCGGACGCCTTCCCGGAACTGGCAGGGCAATCCATCTGGCCATACACCGACCTACTGCTGCACGACATGGGTGAGGCACTCGCCGACCACCGCCCCGACTTTGCTGCCGACGGGCGCGAATGGCGCACCCCGCCGCTGTGGGGCGTCGGTCTGATCCAGACCGTGAATGGTCACCAGACCCTGATGCATGACGGCCGCGCGCGCGGCGTGCTGGAGGCAATTCTGTGGCACGGCGGCGAGGCGGAAGCCGCCAGGCAGCACGTGCTGGGCCTGAATGCTGCCGAGCGCGATGCGCTGGTCCGCTTTGTGGAGTCACTATGATGTTTACCCGGTTTCGTACCAGCTGTTTCGGCCTGCCCTTCGCCGGCCTGCTGTTTTCGCTTGCCCTGCCTGCCCACGCCGCCGCGCCGGCGCCCATCGTGATGCCATCGCAGTGGATGAGCGCCCTGGCCAGCCAGCGCCTTGCGCCAGGCTACCGCCACTTCGGTGACAAGGTGGATGCGCTGGCGAGCGCGCTCGCCGCAAGTTGTGAGGGTCAGCCCGCCGCAGCCGCGGCTGCCCGCCAGCGCTGGCTGGAGGCTGCGCACGACCTGCGCGAACTGAGCCCGCTGCCCATCGGGCCGGTGCTCGAGTCGCGCCTGCTGCGCCGCATCGACTTCTGGCCCACGCGTCCGGCACAGATCGAAAGCTCGATCGCGCAGTATGCAA
Source organism: Parazoarcus communis (assembly GCF_003111645.1). Taxonomy (NCBI): domain Bacteria; kingdom Pseudomonadati; phylum Pseudomonadota; class Betaproteobacteria; order Rhodocyclales; family Zoogloeaceae; genus Parazoarcus; species Parazoarcus communis. The sequence goes on along the minus strand of NZ_CP022187.1, from coordinate 3,399,209 downwards.
AGACGCCCGCCAACACCGCGCGCATCGGCCTGCCTGCGCGCGGCCTGCCTGCGCTTGAGTACCTTCTGTTCGACGCCGAACGGCCGGCGCTCGCGGACGACGGTCCCGCCTGCCGCTATGCCGTGTGGCTCGCCCGCGACACCGCTGCGGGCATCTCTGCGACCGTATCGGCCTGGCCGGACTGGATTGCCGGCCTCGCCGAGGCCGAACCCGAACGCGAGGCACGCCTGCTCGCCGACGGCATCAACATCCTGATCGGCAGCACCGAAACCCTGCGCCTCAAGTATCTCGAAAAGCCCCTGCGCCCGCACACCGGCCCGGCGGAAACCGACGCCTGGCGCAGCGGGTCCGCACGTGCCGGCCTGATGGCGTACTTCTCCGGCCTGCGCGCCGGCCTGCAGGGTGACGAGGGCATGCCCGGGCTCACCGCAATGCTGCGCGGACGCGGACTGCTGACCCTGGCGGAGCGCCTCGACCAGCGCATCGACGCGGTGCAGACGGCGCTGCCCCCGGACTTCGCTGCCGACGCTGCACGCCTGCAGACTGACACCCTGGTCAGCGAACTCAGCCGCCTGCAACGCCTGCTGGCCGAGGAGCTTGCCGACGCGATGAAGGTCAGCGTCGGCTTCGGAGAGAACGATGGCGACTGATCTGCAGCGCCGCCGCCTGCTGGCCGCCCTTCCCGCCGGCTTCATCCTCGCGCATCTGCCCGCGCCTGCCCGGGCCGCGTTTGCCGCCGAACCCGCGCTGCTCACCTGCTGGGCCGACTCGCCCTCACGCCCGCGCCACTTCTTTGCCGGGCGCAGCACCGACATCTCCCACGCATTCGAGCTGCCCGCGCGCGGTCACGAACTGGCCTGGCATCCGTCGGGCGACGGCTCCGCGGTGGTCGCCGCGCGCAGACCGGGCCGCTTTCTGCTGCGCTGGGACGTGGCCAGTGGCCGGCAGCTGGCCGCGTTCGACGTCTATGACGCCGACGAGGACATCCGCCTCGAGGGCCATCTGAGCTTCAGCCGCGACGGACGCCTGCTGTTCGCCACCGAGAGCGAACTCATCAATGGTCACGGCCGCGTGGGCGTGTACGACGCACTCACGCTCCAGCGCCTCGCCGCCTGGCCCACCGGAGGCATTGGCCCGCATGCGCTGATGCAGCTCACCGACGGACGCATTGCGGTCGCCAACGGCGGCATCCTCACCCTGCCCGAGACCGGACGCCTCAAGCGCAACCTGGACAGAATGGACCCGACACTCGCGCTGCTCGACCCCGAAGACGGCCGCGTGCTCGCGCAATACCGCGTGCCGGACCCGTGGATGAGCGTGCGCCACATCGCACAGGCGGCCGATGGCCGCATCGCAGTGTCGCTGCAGAACGAAGCCGGGGATGCGGCAGACACGATCAGGGCGCGGCCACTGTTCGCCCTGCTCACGGACGAGGGCCTGCGCTACGGCACGGCGACGCCCGAGGTGCTCGCAGCCTGTGGCGGCTACGCCGGCGACATTGTCGCGATTGACGGGCCGACGGGCCCCGTATTCGCGGTGAGTTGCAGCGTGGCCGGCACGCTTGCGCTATGGGAGGCGGACGGCAGCTTCATCGGCCATCTGCCCACACCCGGCGTCTGTGCGCTGACCGCCACGCGCGGGGGGCTGCTTGCCACCGGCGACGGCGGCGACCTGTGGGCAGTCGCACCCGCCGAAGCCCGCGCCCAGGCGCACTGGCCACACGCATTCGCCTTCGACAATCACGCGCGTCCGGGCTGATCGTCCACGCCTGCAGCAGGCACTCAGAACACCGACAGGCCGGTGCGCGCGACGAACATTTCGAGCGCCTTCATGCCCAGCAGCGAGTTGCCGGTCTCGTCCAGTCCCGGCGACCACACGCACAGGCTGAGCGTATCGGGCAGCACGGCCACGATGCCGCCGCCCACCCCGCTCTTGCACGGCAGGCCGATGCGGAAGGCGAACTCGCCGGCCGCGTCGTACGTGCCGCAGGTGAGCATCAGCGAGTTGATGCGACGTGCCTGGCGATCGGAAACCAGCGCCGAGCCATCGAGCGGATGCGCGCCATCGTTGCACAGGTAGCCGATGGCCCGGGCAAGCTGCACGCAGTTCATTGCCACCGAGCACTGGTGAAAATAGAGATCGAGCACCGGCGCAACATCGTTGTCGATATTGCCGAAGCCTTTCATGAAGTTGGCCAGCGCGATGTTGCGAAACCCCGTCGCTGCCTCCGACGCGGCCACCTCCTCGTCAAACGCCACGGCTTCGCCGCAAAGGCTGGAGAGCAGCGCGAGAATCTCGGCCCGCCCATCGCCGCAAGTGCTCACCAGGCGGTCGGCCACCGCAATCGCCCCGGCGTTGATGAAGGGGTTGCGTGGCACGCCGTGTTCGGCTTCGAGCTGCACCAGGGAGTTGAACGGGTTGCCCGAAGGCTCGCGCCCCATGCGCTGCCACAGGACCTCGCCCAGGTTGCGCATGGCGAGAGTGAGCGAGAACACCTTGGAGACACTCTGGATGGAGAACAGCGTCGTCGCATCGCCGGCACAGTACTCCGCGCCCTCGCGGGTGCGCAGTGCAATGCCCAGTTGGTGGGGCGAGACCCGCGCCAGGGCGGGGATGTAGCTCGCCACCTTGCCGGCGCCGAGTTCGGGTTTGAGCGTGCTGACGATGTCGTCGAGTACGGGCTGGAAGTCCATCGTCCTGTCCTTGCGAGTGAGGTGCGGCAGAATGGTGCGGACGCTCAGTGCCTGGGGATACCGTTGCGCACCGTATAGACATACAGCGCCTCGACCTGTTCGCGTGCCCACGGCGTGCGCCGCAGAAACTTGAGACTGGAGGCAATGCTGGGCTCGTGATTGAAGCAGCGGATGTCGATCTGCTGCCCGAGCTCCGCCCACGTGTAGTAGGTCAGCAGTTCGTTGAGGATCTTCTCCAGGGTGAGGCCGTGGAGGGGATTGTTGGGCTGTGCGTCTGCCATGGGCTTGTCTCGGATCGGGGCAGGCGAACGATAGCAGCCCCCCGGCTGCGCCCCAAGTTTTCAGCGGGCGCGACGGAACTGACTATGCCCAGGTATCGATCACGCCACCCGCGGTTCCGGCGGGCGCAGCGGGCACGGGCGGCAAGGCCTCGAGCAGCTGCATTGCGCTCTGCTCCTGGATGTCCATGGCTTTCTTGAGCACCGACATCGACACTTCCTGCTGCAGCTGGGCCGCGGAGTTGGCACTCGCGGCGGCGGCGATGGATGAGACATCCATGTCGCACCTCCTTGTCTGATTCTGGCGAACACGCCAATACCGGGCTTAACGGCAGTGCGCAGAAAAACTTGAATCGCCCCTCACCGTGACCTTGCGCACCAACTTGGTGTTTATCCGAGTACCTTAGTCGGGATAGCACGGGTAACATGACGGGATCTTTCGCGGGCGCCCCTCGCCCCGCCCGCCGCCAATCGAGTCAGCCCCCGCACAATGATTCTGATCCTCAAGTCCTTCCGTTCACTTTACTTTGCCACCCTGCTGATGCTGCTGGGCTCGGGCCTGCTCAGCACTTACCTGGCCTTGCGGGTTGCGGCAACGGCGGACGGCCTGTGGGTGGGTGCCTTGATGACGGCGAACTACGTCGGCCTGGTGCTGGGCGGCAAGGTGGGACACCGGCTGATTGGACGCGTCGGCCACATCCGCGCCTATGTGGCGTGCGCCGGCGTGGTGACGGCGGCCGTGCTCGGTCACGGCCTGACCGACTGGCTGCCGGCGTGGCTGACGCTGCGCATGGTGATCGGCCTGTGCATGATGTGCCAGTACATGGTGATCGAGAGCTGGCTCAACGAACAGTCCCATGCCGAGCAGCGCGGCCAGGTGTTTTCCGGATATATGGGCGCCTCCTATCTCGGCCTGATTCTGGGCCAGCTGGTGCTGGTGGCGCACCCCGAGCTCGGCCTGGAGTTGCTGATGCTGGTCGGGCTGTGTTTTGCCCTGTGCCTGGTGCCGGTTGCCCTCACCCACAAGCTGCACCCGGCCAAGCTGCATCCGGCGCCGCTCGAGCTGCGCTTCTTCTTCAAACGCGTTCCGCTGTCGCTGATCACCATTCTGGTCGCCGGGCTGCTGATTGGCTCCTTCTACGGCCTCGCGCCGCTCTACGGCACGCGCATGGGCCTGACGACCGAGCAGGTCGGTCTGTTCATGGGTAGCTGCATTTTTGCCGGCCTGCTCGTGCAATGGCCGCTGGGCTGGCTGTCGGACCGGCGTGATCGCGTATGGCTGATCAGCCGCTGTGGCGCGGTGCTGGCGGTGTTCGCCCTGCCGCTCGCAGTCTTGCCCGAGGCGCCGATATGGCTGCTGTTCGCGGCGGGCTTTGCGGTGTGCATGCTGCAGTTCTGCCTCTACCCGCTTGCGGTTGCGCTCGCCAACGACCACGTGACCGCAGACCTGCGGGTATCGCTCACCGCCATGCTGCTGCTGACTTTCGGTGTCGGCGCCAGTATCGGCCCACTCCTCGCCGGCGTGCTCATGCGCTTTCTCGGCGCCAACATGCTGTATGTCTTTGTCGCCGTCTGCGCGGCCGTGGTGGCATGGCGGGTGCAGCCTAAGCGTGCGACCCACCTGCATCAGGTCGACGACGCGCCGCTGCATCACATCCCGATGCCCGACAGCACCAGCAGCTCGCCGCTGGCCGCAGCCCTCGACCCGCGGGTCGACGAGCAGATTGCGCAAGAGCAGATGCAGCATGCCGGGCCGGAACAGCAGACGTCCCCCCCGACCGACGAACCCGTCGAGCGGCCTTCAGGCAACTGACGCCGGGCGGGTGCCCTCAGCCTACACCGCGAGACCGACTCAGAGCTGGTTTGGGGGCACGATGCCGTGGCGCTTCATGCGGCGATAAACCGTTGCACGGCACAGCCCGAGCTCAGCCGCTGCCGCAGTCACGCACCACTTGTGGCGCTGCAACGCTTCGAGCAACCATTCCCCCTCACGCTCGCTCCAGCGCGGCCCCGAGCCGGCCATGGACGACATCGCAGTCGGCGCTGGCGCCTGGGGCGCAGGCCTGTGAGCAAGTGACGGCTCCATGAACTCATCGGGCAGATCACACACCCGGATCCGTCCGCTGTCGCTGACCGCGAGCGCAAAGCGCAGCACGTTGCGCAACTGGCGCACGTTGCCCGGCCAGGCATGACCGCACAGCAGGGCCATGGCCGCCGGATCGATGTCGGCTTCGCATCCCATCTCGGCCGCTTCCTCGGCCACGAGCAGATTGATCAGGTAGGTCTTGTCCTCACGCATCCTGAGTGCAGGCAGGTAGAGTGTCGCACCACACAGCCTGTAGTAGAGATCCTCGCGGAACAGACCATCGGCAATCAGCTTGCGCAGGTCACGGTGCGATGCAGCCACCACCGTCAGCCGGATCGGCTGCGCTCTGTCGCTGCCGAGCGGAGTCACCTCCTTTTCGGCCAGCACACGCAGCAGTCGCGTCTGCAGGTGAATGGGCATGTCACCGATTTCGTCGAGGAACAGGGTGCCACCGTCAGCCTGGGCGATCAGCCCCTTCATGCCCTTGCTGCGCCCGCCGGTAAAGGCGCCGGCGGTGTAGCCGAACAGTTCGCTCTCGATCAGCGACTCGGGGATTGCGGCGCAATTGATGGCCACGAACGGTTTGTCGCAGCGGTCGCTCGATTCGTGCAGGGCCTTGGCCACGACCTCCTTGCCGGTCCCGGTTTCGCCGTGCAACAGAATGCAGACCGACTTGTTGACGAGGCGTTTTGCCTGCCTGATCAGACGCTGCATCTGCGGATCATCCCCCGCCAGGCGGTCGAGCGCGGGCGCGCTCACGTCCGGCTCGGCCATCTGCGCCAGCTCCGTCCTGCGACCGGGCGCGACGCTGGGCGAAATCACATGGGCGTAAAACACGTCGTGATCGAAGGTGGTCAGGGCCGTGCGCTCGTTCAGTAAGGCATTGCGCCCAATGCGCCATACCTCGGCACTGCCTTCGCGGAAGATCGAATCGAGCGAACTGCCCACGAGCGCGCAGGACACGCCGCGGTCACTCCCGGCCCTGAGCACGCGGCGCGCACCATTGTTGGCGCCGACAACGACGCCGTCGGCATCGAAAGCCAGCAGCATTTCACCGCTGGCATCGACCATCGGCCACGCCGCACCCAGCCGCAACACGTAGGCTTCGTGGAAGAAACGCATGAAGTTGGCGTCTTCGACCATCTTGGCGTACATCACCGTCAGCTGCAGCGCCAGGTGCTGACTCTCGCGCGGTGAAGGGGAGCTCAGGGCGGAGATGTCGAGCACCCCGAGCAACGCCCCGGTGGGGTCGAACAGCGGCGCACTGTTGCAGGTCAGCGCGATGTGAGACGAGTCAAAGTGATCGATCTGGTGGCAGGTAATCGGGCTGAGATCGGCGATGCATGTACCCACCGCGCAGGTGCCCGCCCGCGCCTCGCTCCAGTCGGCACCGAGGTAGAGACCCGAGCGTCGGAGTTCTCCCTCCCAGCGGTCATTGCCGATAAAGTCCACGGTCACGCCGCTGGCATCGGTCAACAGCAGCACGTAGCCGAGATCGCATACCCGCTTGTAGAGTTGCTCCATACCCGTGCGTGCGACCAGCAAAAAATCCTCGATCTGCTCGCGGTGCTGGCGCAGCTGGCTGTGTTCGATGATGTGTGCAGGCGTCGGCCGGGTGGGGTCGAGATCGTACTCTTCGATGCAGCGCAGCCAGGAACGCTGGATCCGGTCTTTGGATACGTCATTGCTCCGGGCCACGGACAGCACCCGCGAGATATGATCGCGTTGAGCGAGTTGCATTGCCAATGTCTCCTCCATGCGCGCCTTTGCGGGGAGCCCCCCAGGCGTCGGTCGTACGTCAGGCCGTTCGGGCGGCCTGCGTCGTCATTTCCTCATCTTATATCATTCGTAGCATCCTGCCGGCGCACGGCCCGCCCCCCTTCGGCGCAGACCGTGCGCCTTCATTGCAGTCAGGGCAAGGCCTGGGCCAGCGCCACACCACGCTCAACCACCCAGAACGACGCGACCACGAAGCACGGCAGGGCCAGCACCCGTCCATTGGCAAAGTGCGGGCTTCGCCAGTAGCGCCGCAGCAGCCAGAGCAGCGGCGCAGCGACGAGCGACAGGGCAATCTGGCCCAGTTCAATGCCAAGGTTGAAGCCGACGATCAGGCCCGCAAGATTGCCGGCAAGACTCGATGCAGCGTCGGTCAGCGCGAACGAGAAGCCGAACCCGTGGACCAGCCCGACGCAGAACACCACAGGCACGAGCAGGGCGCGCTCGCTTGCCCTCAGTACCCGCCAGCCGGCGTACACGATGGACGCCGCGATCGCCACCTCCACCCCGGGCGCAAACCACGCAAGCGCATTCAACCCGCCGAATGCGCCAGCGCACAGGGTGATCGAGTGCCCCAACGTGAAGGCGAGCGAGGTGCGCGCAAACTGCGCCACGCTCGATGCGCCGAGCACCAGCAAGAGGATGAAGAGCACATGATCGAGCCCGCCGAGCACATGGTGAACGCCCCCCTCGATGTAGTTGAGGAAGCCTGGCTGCGATTCTGCCGCCTGCGCGCCGCCACCACCTGCAGTCGCCGCCCGCGCCGCCTCGATGTCGAATGTGGAGGACAGACTGCCCACGCTCTGATGACTGCCGACACTGCTGTCGTCGCGATGGATGCGCACGATGTTGACAGCACGCTCAGCCAGATCAGGCCACTCGAGGGGACTGCCGGACAAGACCGACTGCACCCCGGGCAGCGGGCGCGGAAAGCGCAGGCGCATGCTGACGACCGCGTCAGCCAGGTCGACCGAGACATCGTCGTACACGGTCACACCATCGCCCACGTTGCGCTCGATCGCTGGCAGATAGGTGAAGGGGTCGCGCGCAGTGAGGGTGTCTATGCGCGCCCCTTCCAGGCTGCCATACGCACCATCGATCTGCAGCGCACGACCGAGGCGCGCCTGCAGCAAGCCGGTGTCGCGACGCAGGGCCGCACCATCCACCACAAGCTGCCCGCGCTCATCGGTGTCGAGGAAGTGCGGTGGCGGCTGATCACCGCCCACAGTCCAGTCGTGCGGCAGCAGCACCATGGCCAGCGGCATCTGCACATACACCCGCAGCGCGCCATCATGCGGCACGACGTGGACGATGCGGGCCATGAAGTCCTGGAAGTGGGCCCTTGCCATGGCGCCATACGACAGCACACAGGCAAGGAGCAGCCAGACAAGCGTGCGGCCCGCGCCGCACGCGAGCCGCGCCCTTACTTGCGCGGGTCCCACAGCCGCTCACTGGTGGTGAGTTCGTAGGCGCGCCCGTCCGGCGCACTCACGAGTTCCAGCTGCATGCCCCACGGTGACATGAAGTAGATCCAGGTCAGCCCCTTGAGCGGCCCGTCGGCAAACAGATGGGGTTCGCCGAGGAACTTCACCCCCTTTGCCTTCATGTCTGCCATCGCCGCCTTCATGTCGTCGACATAGAAGGCAATGTGATGCCCGCCGATGTCACTGTTCTTCGGCCCTTGCTTGCGCTGATCGGGCGAGGTGTATTCGAAGATCTCGAAGTTGGTGCCGTTATTGCATCGCACGAGGTGGGCTACCGGAATCTCGGCGCGCGGATTGACGTTGAGGTTCTCCTTCATCCAGTCGTCCTTGAAGGGACCGAACGGACCAATGGTGAAGAAGGCCTTGCAGCCCATCACGCCCACGAAAAAATCCACCGCCTGTTGTGCATTGGGCACGGTGAAGCCGAAGTGTTCAACACCGCGCATGCCGGGTACGGCAGCGTGCGTGGCCGGCAAGATGGCGGCCAGGGTAAGGGCGGCAACGCAACGACGGAACAGGCGGCCGCTTCTGGAGCTGTTTTCGAGTTTCATTTGAGAGATTCCTTTCATGTTCTGCATTTGTCATTGCTCCTCGCTGCAGGCTTGCTGAGGCGAAAAGGTGGGGGCTCCGCAAGCGGGCCCCCCAAGCTCACGCGAGGAGGAACGCGTTCATCGACTGTGTCGCCCGGAGCACGGACGCTCAGAGTTCGCGCCGCTTCATCGCCCCCGCGATGTATTCCGCCTGCCGGACGGCAAGCGCGACGATGGTGAGCGTGGGGTTGGCCGCGCCACTGGAGGTGAACTGGCTGCCGTCGGACACGAACAGGTTCTTGATGTCGTGCGTCTGCCCCCACTTGTTCACCACACCATCACGCGCCTCTGCGCTCATACGGTTGGTGCCCATGTTGTGGCTTGCCGGATAGGGCGGCATGTCGATCACGCGGGTGGCGCCGATGGCTTCGGACAGCTTGCGCCACTGGCCGAGGCCGTGGCGGCGCATGGCCGCGTCGTTGGTGTGGTCGGTCTTGGTAACGATGGGGATGGGCAGACCGTGCTGATCCTTTTCGGTCGCATGGAGGGTGATACTGTTCTCCTCCTGCGCCAGATCCTCTCCGCATACCCACACGCAGCTCATGTGGTCAAACTTCTCCAGCGCCGAGCTCACCTCGCGGCCCCAGCCACCGGGCTTCATGAAGGCGGCGGCGAAGGGCAGGTGCAGGGCGAGGCCCTCAAGGTGATAGCCACCGACGAAGCCACGGTCGGGGTTGTTGGGCACTTCGTCGGACACCACCGCGGCGATGTCGAAGCCCCGGTACATGTACACCGGCCCGGGATTGATGGTGAGCGCCGCCGCCGTGGTGTGGTTCATGTAGTTGCGGCCGACCTGTCCCGAGGAGTTGGCGAGGCCGTCGGGGAACATCGAGGATGCCGAGTTGAGCAGCAGGCGTGGCGACTCGATGGAGTTGCCGGCAACGCACACCACACGCGCCTTCTGAAGATGCTGACGTCCGTCCTTGTCGGCATAGAGCACGCCGGTGGCCTTGCCGCTGCTGTCATGCTCGATGCGCAGGACCATGCTCTGCGGTCGCAGTTCGGCGTGACCGGTCTCCATCGCACGCGGGATCTCCGAGTACAGCGTCGACCACTTGGCGCCGATCTTGCACCCCTGCATGCAGTAGCCGATCTGCTGACAGGCGGGGCGACCATCGTTGGGGCGCGTGTTGGAAGCCACAGGGCGCACGATCTCCTTGTAGCCGATCTTGCGTGCGCCGGCCTCGATCACCTTATAGTGGTTGTTGGGCGGCATCGGCGGCAGGCCGCTGGCCTTGGTGCCCGCCACACCCATCTTGCGTTCGGCGATGTCGTAGTACGGCGCCAGTTCTTCGTAGCTGATCGGCCAGTCGAGCACATTGGCACCCGGCACGTGGCCGTAGGTGCTGCGGGTCTTGAATTCGTGCTCCATGAAGCGCAGCGCCAGGCCGGACCAGTGCATGGTCGATCCGCCCACGCCCTTGACGATCCACGCCGGCAGGTTGGGATAGGTCTCGGTATGGTGCCAGCCGCCGGCCGAGATGCGCTTGTCGAGCCACGAGATCTTGGCAAACATGGCCCACTCGTCGTTCTCGAAATCCTCCTGGGTGTGGTGCTTGCCCGCCTCGAGGATCACCACGTCGATACCCTGCCGGGTCAGTTCGTCGGCCAGCGTGCCACCGCCCGCGCCGGAGCCGACGATGACGACGACGCTGTTGTCGTCCTTGGAAAAGGTCTTGCTCATGTCTCTTGTCTCCGTCTGTTCTTATGGATGTGCGGGATCAGGCCTGGGGCAGCCAGTCGATATCGTCGAAACCGCGATCGACGTAGCCGCCCTTCTCCCACGACGAGCCCTCCTCGCCGAACAGCGGCCATACCGCCTTGTTGTTGTAGAAGCCGGTCACCATGTCGCCCTTGATCTTCTGGAAGAAGGCGCCGCGCTCGATCGCATACAGCAGGCCCAGACGTTCGGTTTCGGTGGGAACGTCGGCATAGGGCTTCCTGAAGCTCGCCATGGCGAGGCGGTCGAGCTGGGCGACGCCGTCGAGAATCAGCTTCTTGAGCGCGGGGTCCTTGGCCGCCATCGCGTCGTAGGGCTCGATCGCGAGCATGTAGTAGCGATCCGAGATCCTGTCGTGGGGGAAGATGTCGCGCGCCATGACCAGCAGGGTCTTGCCCGGACCCGCGCCAAGCTGGGTGAAGCCCGCGGCGAGGGCATCACGCGCAGGCATCATCAGGCTGCCCGCGGACAGCGCGGTCACGCTCGCCGCCGCCACGCCAGAACCTTTGAGAAATCCGCGCCGGCTGACGGTGATCCGTTTTTCAACGACGCGCATGCCCTGCGCTGCAGGGGTGTTGCGGTGTTCGTCCTTCATGATGTCTCCTCTTGTTTTGTACTGCCTGGTCGTAACTTGGATTTCGCGGATTCAGGCCGCCACGGAATGGGTTGGAAACGGGTTGGAAAGCGGGACCGGGTGCACACCGAGCACATCGGTCAGCATCTGGTGCAGGGCCGAGGCGAAGCCCTCGACCAGCGGCGCTGACCCGAGCGCTTCCTCGCACGACGTCGTCCGACGTTCCAGCGCTGCCCTGTCTCCGGCGGGGCGGTCGAGGGTGTCGCACAGCAGCGTCCAGTCCGGGCGCGCAAGCAGGGTGCCCGAGGTGAGCAGTACCCCGTGCCGCCGGCGCAGCTGCGCGAGGCCAACGATCTTGCGACCGTCGACCACGACCTCCCACGGCGACAGGCCGCCGAAGCAGGCCCAGCCCAGGGCGGGATCTGCGGTGCTGCCGCGCACGTCGGCAGGCGACAGGGCGTGTGCGGCAATGCCCATGTCGCGCAGCAGGCCCGCGATCAGCACCCCCAGCCAGCGGTAGCTGGTGACCGTGCCCCCCGCCAGCAGCCGGTGGTCGGGCGGCAGCAGGATGGAGGTGCTGAGCATCCACGGCCCGGTGAGCACCGCGCCGCCGCCCGAACTGCGCTGGACGAGCTCGCAACCGGCGGGACGCGAACGCGCCTGATTAAGCAATGCCGCCTGTGAGCAGCCGAACACCACGCCCGGCGCGCGATAGGTCCACAAGCGCAGCTGCGGTTCGCGCACCGGCGCCTGGAGCAGCGCCTCATGCCAGCGCTGCTCGTCGGTACTGCTCACCATGGCAAGGCGGGGCTCAGCGTCGTACATCACAGATCCGCCGACTCGATGCGGCGCGCGAGGTCGCCCAGAAAAAGCGCCGCCGGGTATCCATCCACCGCGCGGTGGTCGAACACCAGGTGCAGGCCCATCATCGGTGCGATGACGACTTCGCCATTGCGCGCAACAGGCTTGTCGAGCACCCGTGTCACCCCGAGGATCGCGACCTGCGGCGGATTGATGATCGGCGAGAAGCTGTCGATCGCGGTCGTGCCGAGGTTGGTCACGGTGAAGGTGCCGCGCTGGTAGTAGCCGGCACCGAGCGCCCCTGCCCGTGCACCGGAGGCGACCTGCCTGAGCGCATCCGAGAGTGCCGGCAGGGCCAGCCGGTCGGTATTGCGGATGACCGGCACCATCAGGCCGTCGTCGAGACTGACGGCGACCCCGATGTTGATCTCGGGCATGAGCTCAACCGCCTTGTCGCGCATCAGTGCGTTGAGTCGCGGATGTTCGCGCAGGGTGAGGGCAAGCGCACGCAGCACCAGTACGGTGAGCGACACCTTGTCGCCGGCTGCGGCGAGGTCGCGGCGCAGCGCCTCGCAACGGCTCACATCCACCTCGACCGAGTGCAGAACGCGCGGAATCTGCCAGCCCTGCCCCATGTTGCGGGCAATGGCGCCGCGCAACCCGGTGAGCGGAATCATCTGCGCAGCCGGCACGTCGGCTGCTTGCACAGTGCTTGCGGGGGCATTCATGATCAGCCCTCGATCACCGCAAGCACGGCGCCGCGACCGAAAGTGTCGTCAACTGCGACCTTCAGTGCGGCCACCTTGCCGCCGCAGGGGGCAAGGATCTCGTGCGTGGTTTTCACCAGCTCGGCCACGGCCAGGATCTGCCCGGCCTCGACACTGTCGCCCTCGGCCACCTGCCACTCCTGCAGCAAGGCTTCGGTTCCCTCTTCCACATCCGCCCACACGGCGTCGTCCATCACGATATCGGTCATGTGTGTTCTCGCTTTCAGTTCAGGTTGAGTTGCATCAGGTCGCGCACCGCGGCGGCAATGCCATCCACCTGCGGAATGGCAAAGTCTTCGAGCGGGCGGCTGAAGGGAATGGGCACATCGGGCACGGCCAGGCGGCGGATCGGCGCCTTGAGCTTCACGCGGTCGAGATGCTCGGCGACGATCGCCGCGATCTCGCCGGAGAGCCCGAAGGACAGGTAGTCCTCGTCGGCCACCAGCAGGCGGCCGGTCTTGGCCACCGAGCGCAGCACGGCCTCCCTGTCGAGCGGCACCAGGGTGCGCAGGTCGATGATCTCGACGTCGATGCCTTCGGCGGCGAGCTTGTCCGCTGCCAGCACGGCCTTCTGCACCATCTGCGACAGGGTGACGATGGTCAGGTCGCGGCCCTCGCGCACCACCTTGGCCTCGCCGAAGGGGATGGTGTAGGGCTCGAGCGGAACGGCGTTGGTGCTGCCCTCGTAATAGGACATCCACGACAGCCCCATGATGCCCTTGTGATACATGAACACCACCGGGTTGTCGTCGCGGATCGCCGCCGTCATCAGGCCCTTGGCGTCATAGGCGTTGGACGGCACGACGACCTTGAGGCCGGGCACATGAGCGAAGATGCCGTAAAGACATTGCGAGTGCTGGGCGGCGTCGTTGTAGCCGCCACCGATGCCGGTGGTGATCACCACCGGGTACTTGGTGTTGCCACCCGACATGTAGGTGTTCTTGGCGAGGTGGTTGTAGATCTGGTCGAAACACACGCCGAAGAAATCCACGAACATGAGTTCGGAGATCGGCCGCAGGCCTTCGGCAGCAGCGCCGATGGCCGCGCCCATGAAGCCGGTTTCGGAAATCGGCGTATCCATGATGCGGTCGGGGCCGAACTTGTCGAGCAGGCCGGTGGTGGCGCTGAAAATGCCACCGTACTTGCCCACGTCTTCACCCATCACGAAGACGCGCTGGTCGCGCTCCATCTCCTGGGCCACCGCCTCCGAGATGGCCTGCGCCATGGTCAGGGTGCGGACTTTGGTTTCTGTTGTCATCGCTGTTTCCTCTCGTCGCGGGTCCGGTTCAGTCGGCAAACACGTGAAGCAGGGCTTCGGACGGTTCGGGATAGGGGCTGTTGCGGCCAAACGCATAGGCCGCCTCGATGCGCTCGCTCACGGCCTTGCGCAGGCTGGCGTCGCTGGTGTCGTCGAGCAGGTCGCGCGAGCGCAGCAGCGCGCCAAGCGCCGGGATGGGGTCGTGGGTGCGCAATTCCTGCGCTTCGCCCTTGGGGCGGTAGGTTTCGGGGTCGCCCTGGAAGTGGCCGAGGTAACGGTCGGTCTTGACCTCGATCAGCGTCGGGCCTTCGCCACGACGCGCCCGTGCCACGGCCTCACCGGCCGCGCGGAACACCGCAACGGCATCGTTGGTCTCCACCAGCACGCCGGGCATGCCATAGCCGGCCGCGCGGTCGGCGTTCGACTCGATCGAGGTGGAGTCCTGCTTCTCCACCGAGATGCCGTACTTGTTGTCTTCGCACACGAAAATCACCGGCAGCTTCCACAGCGAGGCCAGGTTGAGCGCTTCATGAAAGGCGCCCTGGTTGGCAGCGCCTTCACCGAAGAAGCCAATCGCCACCCAGTCCTTGCCCAGCTTCTTAGCCGCCAGCGCCGCACCGCAGGCTTGTGGTGCGGAGGCACCGACGATGCCGCTGCAGGAGAACTTCACCGCCGGGTCGAACAGGTGCATGTGCCCGCCCTTGCCGCGGCCCAGGCCCGTGGCCTTGCCGAACATCTCGGCGGTCATCGCGTTCAGGTCGACGTTCTTGGCAATCGCGAAGTGATGCGGCCGGTGCGCGCCAACCACCGAGTCTTCCGTCCTCAGGTGGGCACACACGCCCACTGCAACCGGCTCCTGTCCGGCTGCGAGGTGCATCTCGCCCGGCACCGGGCCACCACCGATATCGAAGGCGAGGCCTTTCTGAATCTTGGGGGGGAGCTTGCCCTCGAGATAGACCTTGGCCATGGTCTCCTCGTACTCGCGAATCTCCACCATCTTTTCGTACATCCACAGCAACTGTTCGGATGTCGGGTCCATAGCAGGTGTCTCCTCTAAACGTCTTGTTGGCCGGCGAATCGCCGTGTGTCGCATCCGGCCCCGTCAGCGGCCGGCTTGCCCTTCGTCATCGCAAGAGCAATGCCAGGCGCCGACCGACAGCCAAAGAAGCGCCTCAACCCCTTGTTTTCAATGTTTTAAAGATTATTTTTCCGGCACACATCGAAGCGCCACGGACTCCGATGTGTCGCAGCGACAGCGACAGATGTCGCTGCGCATTAAACGGATGTCCGCCTGGCGCTACGTGTCCTCGGCACGGACGAGGATGGGAGATCGAACAGACTTGCCCGGTCCTCCCGAGGGGTCCGCCGGCAGCCGCATGGCAACGCCAGAACGCAAGCCTGTGGACGTCACGGCTGTAACGGATGTCGCACACAAACAGCGACAGCTGTCACCGCGCAGAGACAGGAAGAATTCCGCCAAGCCATTGTTTTTATGTACTTCTTTTTGTGGCAGGAAAGTTGCGTAGTGCCCATCGTGTCTTGCATCAACGCCTGGCACGACCGCGGTGACAGTCGCAGGCCTTCGTGGCGACCATTGCCGGCAAAATCAAAAAATCAGGAGACAAAGGATGTTCGGACTGAGCTCTTACCCACCAGCCCCGAAACGCATGGCAGCCGCACTGGCCATGGCAGCCGGCCTGGGCTGCGGCGCACCGACCCAGGCCCAGGTCACGTTCGACGTGATCGGCCCTCATGAATACGAACTACCCGTCGGATTCAAACCCTTCAACGTATTCGTCCAGTACGCGACCTTCCAGGACAGCAACCGACTGTGGGATTCGCGCAGCAAACGCAAAGATGCACCTGGTGCGGACGTCATCGTAGGCATGTCGAAGTACGTCCGTTTCTGGTCGCCGGAATCGCATCCGGATATCGGCATTGCCTACGAGATCATCGTGCCGGAAGTGAGCATCCGCAGTAGCGCCAACCGCAGCTCGTCCAGTGGTATCGGCGACCCGCTCACCGGACCGGCGATCTGGTACAAGCCCTCAGCCAATGCCACGCTGGGCTTCCAGACCTTCATGCAAGTGCCGGTTGGCGACTCGGACGTCGGTGGCGGCGACGTGTGGAAGAACTACTCGAGCCTGTTCTGGGACCTGCAGCTCGGCAAGGTGAGCTACACCGCCGATGCCGGCTTTGTGTTCTTCGGCAAGTCCACCGACGCCGACGCCACGCCCGGCACCATCTTTCATACCAACCATCGCTTGGGATATGCCATGGGCGACGTGATTGAACCCTTCATCGCCCTCGACTACGAGTCGCAGGCTGCATGGACGAACAAGGCCACTGGCGCGCGCAACCCGCGCAATCACGAACTCACAGCCGGTCTGGGCGTGATGTTCAAGTACTACGGCAACCAGTCGCTGACCCTGCGCTACTCCGGCGGCATCGAGGGCAAGAACCGCGCAGCGACCAACAGCCTGAATCTCAAGTACGCCTACGCCTGGTAAGCACCCGTGCTGCACCTGACACCGGCCCGACCCGCGCCGGACGCAGCCATCCACACCGGAAAATATACGGAGACACCATGAAGCCAAGCATCCGCCTCACCCCCCTTGTACTGTCCCTGACCTGCGCCAGTGTCATCGCCGCAACCAGCGCCGGTCCCGGCTCGGTCGACCCCGACAACTGGCCGCAGTATCACCGCACCTCCAATGCCTGGCGCTACAGCCCGCTGACCGAGATCAACAAGGACACGGTCAAGAACCTGAAAGTGGCGTGGATCCACCAGCCGGGCAACATCACCCACGGGCTGCAGGCCACGCCGATCGTGATCGACGGCGTGCTGTACTACATCTCGGCCAACAACAACGTGTGGGCGGTAGACGCAGCCAGCGGCAAGACCCTGTGGCACTTCGAACCCAAGCTCGACCCGCTGTCAAAGCAGGTGTTCTATGCAGCGGCCAGCCGCGGTGTGACCGTAGGCCGTGGCAAGGTCTTCCTCGGCACACTCGATGGGCGCTTTGTCGCCCTCGATCAGAAAACCGGCAAACAGCTTTGGTCCACCCAGCTCACCGACCTCAAGACCCAGTACGGCGCGCTGTTCTCGGCGCCGCCGCAACTGGCGGGAGACGTCCTGTTCGGCGGTACCACCGGCGGCGATCAGCCGATCGCGGGCAAAATCTACGCGGTGAATGCGGACACCGGCAAACCGGTATGGAATTTCGAGATCATCAAGGACGACCCCAAGAGCTGGCCCGGCGACAGCGGCAAGGTCGGCGGCGGGTCGGCCTGGATGCCGGGCACCTACGACGCCGAATCGGACACGATCTACATCGGCACCTCGAACGCAGCGCCCGACTACTACACACCGGGACGCGAGGGCGACAACAAATACACCGCCACCCTGCTCGCGCTGGACCCCAAGTCGGGAAAGCTGAAGTGGCATCGTCAGGAGATCCCGCACGACACCTGGGATTTCGACTCCGCCTACGAGGCGCTGGTGGTGAAGAAGGACGGCAAGGATGTGATCGTCCATCTGAACAAGAGCGGCTTCGTGTTCGTGATGGACAAGGCTGACGGCAAGCTTGAGAACGTGTGGCAGTTCGCCGAGAACATGAACTGGGCCAAGGGCATCGACCCGAAGACCGGCGAGCTCATCGAGCCGCGCCGCCCGCAGCCGGGCAAGCGCGAACTGCTGTGCCCCAACCTGCTGGGCGCACGCAGCTGGAACCACGGCGCCTACAACCCCGGCACCGGCCTGTGGTACTCGCACGGCATGGAAGTGTGCAACGAAGTGGTGTCGGGCAAGGACGATCCTGCAAGCCTGCGAGCGATTTCGGCGCTCTCACTCGGCATCGACGAGATCAAGCTGGTAGCGCCGCCGGGCGGAAAGAAGCCTGACGGCCGCCTCGATGCGCGCGACCCGCTCACCGGCAAGCTGAAGTGGAGCGTGCGCTATGAACTGCCACCACTGAGCAGCGTGCTCACCACCGCTGGCGGGCTGGTGTTTACAGGTGACATGGAAGGCCATCTGTATGCCTACGATGCCGACAACGGCAAAGCCTTGTGGCAGTTCAGTGCCGGGTCGGGGGTACGCGGTGGACCGGTGAGCTACGCGGTCAATGGAAAGCAGTACATCGTGATTCCGACCGGTCTCGGCTCCCACGCCCCCGGCTTTCTCGCCGGCGCCTTCCCCCAGATCAAGGATCTGCCGGGCGGCGCAGCCCTGATCGGCTTCACGCTCGATTAAGGCACCCGCCCATCTGCAGGGGCCGGCGATGTCGTTCGCGCCCCTGCGCAGACCATCACACCCGAACGAATGGAGTTGCACATGAACCGGAATGACCGCGCATTCGCCCTGACCGCCATGGCCCAACGCAATTCACTGGGCCTCCTCGCAGCCATCCTGCTTTCACTGTGGGCTGTCACCCCCGCCTTCGCCGTCGCTCCGCCTGCCGACAGCCCGCGCACACAGCAGGCAGCGCCCGCTCCCAGGGGCGGCGCAGTATTGCCATTCGACCTCATGGACCCGGCCCGCATCGAGACCGGGCGCAAGCGCTTCGCAAAAACCTGCGCGGGCTACTGCCACGGCCACGAAGGAATCGGCGGGCGGGCCCCCGACTTCAAGGGCCGCACCGACCTGAGTGCCGAAGAAGCCTTCAAGACCATCTCGGAAGGACGCCAGACAGCCGACGTCATGCCGCCCTGGGGCGAGGCGTTCTCGGAAGAACAGATCTGGGAGCTCGTGGCCTATCTGAAACACCTGGGACGCCAGTCCGTCGATTGAACGGCGCTCACGGCGGACTGCGTCGCCCCGCCCCCTTGGCGTTCAGCGCTTCTCACCGACGGTCACAGCGATGCTGCCCACACCGGCGATCCCGCCCTCGAGGCGGTCGCCGACTTTCACCGGCCCTACCCCGGCGGGCGTGCCGGTGTAGATCAGGTCGCCGGCTTCGAGGGCGAAATAGCGCGACAGGTGGGCGATCACTTCGGGCACGCTCCAGATCTGCGAGGAAAGATCACCCTGCTGGCGGCGCTCACCGTTGACGTCGAGCCAGATCTCGCCGGCGGCCGGATGACCGCTGCCGCTTGCCGGCACGATCTCGGAGCACGGCGCCGCGGCGTCGAAGGCCTTGCCGATCTCCCACGGACGGCCCGCTTTCTTTGCCGCGCCCTGCAGGTCGCGCCGCGTCATGTCGAGACCGACGCCGTAGCCGAACACATGCTCAAGCGCGTCTTCGGCTGCAATGTTGCGCCCACCGCGACCAATCGCGACAACAAGTTCGATCTCGTGATGAACATCGTTCGATTCGCTCGGATACGGAAACACGCTGCCCGATGCGATCAGGCTGTCTGGATGCTTGGTAAAGAAGAACGGCGGCTCGCGGTCGGGATCGTGGCCCATTTCGCGCGCGTGGTCGGCGTAGTTGCGGCCCACGCAATACACACGGCGCACCGGAAAGCGCTTTGCGCTCCCGCTCACTGCGACACTGGGTACGGCCGGGGCAAAGACATACTGCTCGTTGTGATCGGACAACACGTCGGGAATCTCCTTGTTATGTGCACCCCGGAGCGGATCGCGCCCCGGGCTCGCACGTGCGGAAACAAGTCTATCCGCGTCTCGATTTTCCCGGGATACCTGCGACGGGAAATTTGAATGCGGCCGGCGCCGGACTCAACGCGGCGCGCTGGCGGCCGATCGCCGCGGAAGGAAGCGCGCCAGCATGGGCCAGCGCAGATTGCCGAGCAAGGCACCGCTGAGAATGGCCGCTGCCGCGAAGCCGGTTGCGGGTCCGAAGTGATGGCCATTCACCACGATCAGCAGAATGGTCGACAACAAGGGCGTCAGGTAAGCCAGGGCACCGACCGCGCGCGGATCACCATGCTTCAGTGCGATGTCCCAGGTCAGAAAGGCCAGCCCCATCGGCCCCAGGCCCAGACCCGCAATCAGGGCGAGGTCGCTGCCGGACAGACCAAGCAGGCCGGCACTGCCGAACAGTGCCAGATGCAGCAAAATCGACGCGGCACCCGCCATCAGGCAGCACGCACCGATGGCCGCGGTCGGAAACGACGGCATCCGGCGGCAGCCGAGGGAATAGCCCGCCCAAACGATAGCCGCCGCGATTGCGCTCAGGTATCCCAGCGCATGCTCGCTTGAGATCGAGAACTTCTCGCCCCCGAGGATCAGGACCGCGCCGCCGAAACCCAGCACCGCGCTCAGCACGTGATTCACGCCCAGACGGTTGCCGGGCAGGAAGACCGGCGTCAGCAGCACGATGAGCAGCGGCCACAGGTATTGCAGCAGGTTGACCTCGACCGCCGGCGCCAGACCGAAGGCCGCAAACAGCAGGGCGTGGTAGCCGAACAGCCCGCCAACCCCGACCGCATAGGCGCGCGGCTGTGTGCGCCACGCGTGCGGCCGCAGGCCGCCACCCACCAGACCGCCCACGAACAGGGCAAGGCCGGAACTCACGAGGGGCGGAACATGGCTCACCCGGTCGGTCAGCAAGGCGAGCGACGCCCACACCACAATGGTGAACAGGGCGGCCAGCAGCGCGCGCGGTGTCATGCCGATTCCCCTTACGCGGAAATGATGTTGTGCTCGGGCCCGAACGGGAAGGCGGTGATGTTATCCGCACCCTGTTCGGTGACGACAAGAATGTCGTGCTCGCGGTAGCCACCGGCGCCGGCCATGCCTTCGGGCAGCATGATCATCGGCTCCATCGAGACCACCATGCCGGGGACAAGCACGGTCTCGATGTCCTCGCGCAGTTCGAGGCCGGCCTCGCGACCGTAGTAGTGGCTGAGTACGCCGAACGAGTGACCGTAGCCGAAGGTGCGGTACTGCAGCAGGCCGTGGCTGCGATAGATCTCGTTGAGCTCGGCCGCGATGTCGCAGCAGCGCGCGCCCGGACGGATCAGTTCGAGGCCGCGGCGATGCACCTTGCAGTTGATCTCCCACAGTTCGAGGTGGCGGGCGCTCGGCTCGCCGAAGAACAGCGTGCGCTCGAGCGCGGTGTAGTAGCCGGCGATCATCGGAAAGCAGTTCAGCGACAGGATGTCGCCACGCTGCACGCGCCGGGTGGTGACCGGGTTGTGCGCACCGTCGGTGTTGATACCGGACTGGAACCACGTCCACGTGTCGCGCAGCTCCGAGTGCGGCACGCGCTTGGCGATCTCGCGCACCATGGCGGCGGTCGATGCCAGCGCGACTTCGTACTCGGGCACGTTCTCGGCAATCGCGTCGACGCAGGCCGCGCCGCCGATGTCGGCCACCGCGGCGCCGATCTTGATCAGGGCAATTTCCTCGTCCGACTTGATCATGCGCATGCGCATGGTGGCCGACGCCACATCGACCCACTCGACGTCGGGGCGGGCGTGCTCGAACTTGCGCAGATTGTCGAGGTTGAGGTGGTCCTGCTCGAAGCCGACACGACGTGCCTTGCCCGGCAGCGCCTCCTTGACCGCGACGACGTAGTTGTCGCGCTGCCAGTCGGTGTAGATCAGGTTTTCGCCGTAGCAGCGGCGATAGCCCTGACCACCGTCGATGTTGGTGGTGATCAGTACCGAGGTGTCCTGGGTGACGACCAGCGCGTAACTGCGGCCGAAGCTGCAGTACAGAAAGTCGCCGTAGTAGTTGATGTTGTGAATCGAAGTCAGCACCACGGCTTCGAGCGATTGCTCGGCCATGTGGGCGCGCAGCAGACCAAGGCGACGGTTGACTTCGGGGGCGCTGAAAGTCGGCCGCACTTTGGGGCCGTTGTTCAGGGTGATGAGGCTGGGCATGTCCATGATGGCTCCTGGCGGGATGATTGGCGAGGCAAGCATCTCGCATCGGCCGTGAGCCCAACAAGCAGCGATTTCTAATCGGCCGGCATTAGTTTTTCTATGGCCTGACCCAATGCCGGCCGCGTCCGAACGTGCTTATCGCCGTGCCGCGATGCTGTCGGCCAGCACGCACAGAATCTCGAACATCATGGTCGCACCGACCAGTGCGGTGTTGCCGCTCTGATCGAAAGGCGGCGACACTTCCACCACGTCGCCCCCCACCAGGTTCAGACCCCGCAGACCGCGAACCATGCGCTGCGCTTCCAGCGTGGTCAGTCCGCCGATCTCCGGCGTGCCGGTGCCGGGCGCATAGACGGGGTCGAGCGCGTCGACGTCGAAGCTGACATAGGTCTGGCCATCGCCGACCACCCGGCGCGCCTCGGCGATGACGGCATCCAGCCCCATGGCGTGGAACTCGTCGATGTCGATCACGCGAATGCCCTGGCGCTCGCCCCAGTCGTTATCGCCGTCGTTGTAAAGAGCGCCGCGAATGCCGATCTGCACCGTCCGCTTCGGGTCCAGCAGACCTTCTTCGATCGCGCGCCTGAACGGCGTCCCGTGCGTATAGGGGTTGCCACCGAAGTAGGTGTCCCAGGTGTCGGTGTGGGCATCGAAATGGACCATGCCAACCGGCCCGTTCTTTGCCAGCGCGCGCATGATCGGCAGGGTGACGAGGTGGTCGCCCCCCACCGACAGGGGCGCAATGCCCCGCCCGCACACCGTGTCGTAGAAGCCGGCGATGCGTTGCAGCGAATCGAGCAGGTCGGCCGGATTGACCGGCGCATCGCCGAGGTCGGCACAATTGCACAGCGCAAACGGATTGATGCCGCTGGCCCGGTTGACGTTGCGCACCATCGTCGACAGATCGCGCAACTGACGCGGCCCGTGCCGTGCGCCGGGGCGGTTGGTGGTGCCACCATCCCATGGCACCCCGATCAGGCCGATCTCGACTTCCCCGATGTCTGCATCCGTCAGCTGGGTGAAGGGCAGACGCATCAAGGTGGGCAGGCCGGCATAGCGTGGCATCACCGTTCCGGTGATGGGCTCGAACTTGTTTTCACTCATGACTGACTTCCTGATGGCAACATGCTGGAGGTGATGAGCGATTCTTCCACGCCGCCCCGCGGGCTTGAATCCCGATTGTTGAAACCTTAGTTGCGGATTTTCAGAACATTGCAGCCAACACGAGACCCGATGACCACAGTGCGACCACGCCCCGGCGCCGGAGGCCGATCCACATGCTGCGCGTGACCGATATCGACCTGCGCCTGCTGCGCATCTTCAAGAGCGTCACCGATTGCGGCGGATTTTCTGCCGCCGAGACCACGCTCGACATGAACCTGTCGACCATCAGCACGCATATGTCGGAACTCGAGTCGCGCCTCGGCGTGCGTCTGTGCGAGCGTGGCCGGCAGGGCTTCCGCCTCACCGACGAGGGGCGCGCGACCTACCTGCTGGTCGAGCAGCTGCTGAACTCGGTCGAGGACTTTCGCGCAGGCGTCGGCGCCATCCACCAGCAGATCGGCGGGGAGCTGGGCATCGGCGTGGTGGACAACACCCTCACCGATCCGCAGGCGCGCATCAGTGCGGCCATTCTCGCGCTCAAGCAACGCGGCGGCGATCTCCACGTCAGGCTCGAGATCAAGTCACCGAGCGAAATCGAACAGGCGGTGCAGGAGCGCCGGCTGCATGTCGGCATCGTGCCGTCGTACAACGAACTGCCCGGTCTGCGCTACGAACCGCTGTACACCGAAACCCTGACGCTGTACTGCGGCAGCGGTCACCCGCTGTTTGACGCTGCGCCGGACGGGGTCGAGCTGACGCAGCTCGACGGGCTCGACTTTGTCTCCCGCGGCTACATGCGCGAAAACCGCGAGCTGAGCAGCACGGCGCGTCTCAATGCGAGTGCGACCGTCCATCACATGGAGGCGGTGGCCACCCTGATCCTGTCGGGCGCGTTTGTCGGCTACCTGCCGCAACACTATGCCGCACAGTGGGTCGCGTCGCAGCGCATGCGCCCCGTGCGCCCCGACCTGCTGAGCCAGCAGGCCGCCTTCAGCATCGTCACCCGCCGCGATCGCGGGCAGACCATCGCGGTGCAGGCCTTCGTCGATGCACTGCGCGGAAACACGGCGAACGCCCGCCCGGCCGGGGCTTGAAGCCCCCCGGCCGGGGTGTGCACACGCTCAGGCCGCCACCGGCTCCTTGTCGAAACTGAGCTGCAGCGCAGCGTCGCGGCACCGCACGTGATCCTCGGCCTCGGCCCGCATCCATTCGATGAATGCAGCAACACGGGGACGCGTCTGATCCGCCAGCGGACACACCAGATACACCGCGCCCTCCTGGATCACGTCGGGGAAGGGACGCATCAGACGCCCTTCAGCAAGGTCGTCCGCACACAGCGAATGGCGCGCGAGGCTGACGCCCTGCCCCCCGCATGCAGCCTGGATCACGAGATCGGCCGGTGAAAAGGCCGCGCCGCCGCGCGTGCTCACGTCGAAGCGCGAGATCCGGGTGAAGAACACGTCCCAGTTGGTGCTGTAGTTCGCCTGCGGCAGGGAATCGTGCAGGAGCTGCGTGCGCGCAAGGTCGATGTAGTCCTTGAGCTTGAGCACCTCCTGCAGCTGCGGGTTGACCACCGGATAGCTCACATCCTCGAACAGCTGGAGCTGCAGCAGACGGGTGTTGTCGATCCATTCGCAGGACACCGCGACGTCCACCTCGTCGGCCTTGAAGTTGGCCGGGGTCATGTCGCCGTCGATCAGCAGCCTGATGTTCGGATAGGCGGCAGAGAAGCGCGGCAGACGTGGCATCAGCCACCTTTTCGCGAAAGAGGGCATCACGCGCACCTTCAAGGTGCCCTCCTGCGCCTCGCTGCGGATCGTGTGCATCGTGTTGGTGAGCAGCTCGAATGCGGCCGACACCCCCTGCAGCAGGCGCCCGCCTTCCCTGGTCAGCCGCAGCCCGCGCGGCAGACGTTCGAACAGCGGATAGCCGAGACGGGCTTCCAGCGCGAGGATCTTCTGGCTGACCGCGCTCTGCGTCAGGCATAGCTCTTGCGCTGCTCGGGTGAAGCTGCCGTGGCGTGCGGATGCTTCAAAGTAACGCAATGAATCCAGTGGAGGAAGGTGTCGCGAATCGGGCATTTCTGACCCCTGCAAAGAGTGCTCTCAGTAAAGCTTAAGCAATATTCGTACCGACATTAGAAATGCTAATGAAAGCGGATTAATAATTGTCGTTTGTGCTGCGCAGCACGTCCCGGCAATCTGGATTCCGCGATGCACACCCGGCCTTCCCCGGAGGCGCCACAGACTTACTCAATATTGACAAGGAACTGCCATGAAGACGATTCGCCCGCTGCTCAGTCGCCTCCTCATTGGTGCGCTGCTGCCACTTGCCGCTACCGCCGCCCACGCCGACCTGCTCTCCAAGATCAAGGAGAAGGGCGAGATCGTGATCGCCACCGAAGCCCGCTACGCGCCGTATGAAATGCTCGAGGACGGCAAGATCGTCGGTTACGGCAAGGACATTCTCACCGAGGTGATGAAGGACCTGCCCGGCGTGAAGCTCAAGCAGCTCGATGTGCCGTTCCAGGGCATCCTGCCCGGCCTGACCGCAGGCCGCTTCGACTTTGTCGCCACCTCACTGACGATGACCAAGGTCCGCGCAGCCAACTACGCCTTCACGCTGCCGATCTCGACTGCGGACGTCACCGTGCTCAAGCGCAAGGGCGACACCCGCATCAACAAGGCCGAAGACATGGCCGGCATGGTCGTCGGCAGCCAGTCGGGTGCCGCTCAGGTGCAGCTGTTGCGCGAGTACGACGAGAAGACGCTGAAACCGATGGGCAAGGCGCTGAAGGAGGTCAAGGAGTTCATCGACTACAACGAAGCCTACGCCGCCCTGGCCTCGCGCCGTGTGGATGCCGTCGCCCAGGCACTGCCGAACCTCGCTCCGCTGGTCAAGGAGCGTCCGGATGTGTTCGAAATCGTGATGCCTCCGTTCGGCCCCGCCACCTACTACGGCTGGGTTGGCCGCAACGACGCAGACAGCGCCTCGCTGGTCGCGCTCTTCAGCGACGGCATTGCCAAGCTCAACAAGAGCGGCAAGCTCGCCGAACTGCAGCAGAAATGGTTCGGATTCACGATGCCCGTCCCGTCCGACAAGGTTCCGACGCCGGTCAATTGAGTCATCCGCTGACCGACCGGCCTGGCGCCGGTCGGTCGGGAGAGCGCCATGTTCGATTTCACGGTCGTCCTGACGACACTGCCCCAACTGCTTACCGGTCTGGCCGCCACCTTCGGCGTGTCGATCACGGCTATCGCCCTGGGTTTCTTCCTCGGCTGGGCGATCTGCCTTGGCAGTGTGAGTCACCTGCGCTGGCTGTCCGCCATCAGTCGCCTCTATGTGAGCTTCTTTCGCGGCACGCCGCTGCTGGTGCAGCTCACGCTGGTGTTCTACGCCCTGCCCGCAACCGGGATCAGCCTGCCGCCGCTGGTTGCCGCGGTACTTGCACTCACGCTGAACACCGCCGCCTTTCAGGGCGAGATCCTGCGCGCCGGTTTCCTGATGCTGCCACGGGGCCAGCTTGAGGCCGCACGCGATCTCGGACTCACGCGCTGGCAGACGCTGCGCCACGTTCAGGTGCCACAGGTCTTTCGTTCCATGCTGCCGGCGCTGACCAACGAAACCATCGACATCATCAAGAACTCCGCCCTGGTGTCCACCGTTGCGGTCACCGAGCTGATGCGAACCGCCCAGGTGTACGCCTCGACCACCTACCGCCCGATCGAGTTCTTTGTCGCGGCCGGTGTCCTTTACCTGGTGCTGACGATGAGTACTGCGCGCATTGGCGCGTGGCTCGAACGTCGCCTGCCCGCTGGCTGAAACGGAGCTCACCATGTTCGATTTTGGACTGATTACGGCCAACGCCGACGCCCTCAAGGCCGGCCTGTGGATGACGATCCGCCTGTGCGCGGCGGGCATCGGGCTCGGACTCGTCGGCGGCATGCTGCTGCTCGGGTTCAGGAAACTCTTCGGCCCCCGCCTCGACTTTCTGTATCGCGCCTACATCACGCTGTTTCGCGGCACACCGCTGCTGGTTCAGCTGTATGTGGTGTTCTACGGCGGGCCCTACGTCGGCATCGAATGGTCGGCCGAGCAGGTCGGCATCACCGGCCTGGCAATGTACGGCGCGGCCTACTTTGCCGAGATCTTCCGTGCCGGCATCGAGGCGGTGCCGCGCGGCCAGCTTGAAGCGGCGCGCGATCTCGGCATGAACGCCGCACAGACCTTGCGTGTGGTGGTGTGGCCGCAGATGCTGGCGCGCTGCATGCCGCCCCTGGTGGGGCAGACCGTCATCCTGCTCAAGGAGTCCTCGGTGCTGTCGATCATCACCGTGCCGGAGCTGACCACGATCGCGATGCGCATCGCCAACGAAAACTTCGCCATCGTCGAGCCCTACGCGGTGCTGGCGCTGACCTACTGGGCGCTCACCGTGGGCGTTGCCCGCGGCGGTCACATGATCGAGCGCCGCTTCACCCGACATCTCGCCCGCCCAGCCTGAAGGAGCCATCATGCAGCACAACTACGCAATCAAGCTCAAGGACGTGCGCAAGCGCTACGGTGATCACGAGGTCATCAAGGGCGTGAGCCTGGACATCGAGCCCAAGGAAGTCGTGACCATCATCGGCGGCTCGGGATCGGGCAAATCCACCCTGCTCCGCTGCATGAACTTCCTTGAGGAGTACAACGCCGGGGAGATCCTGATCAACAACCGGCTGCTGGGTTACGGCACCACCGGCGTGGGCACCTACTACCGGCTGCCGGAGCACGCCATCCGGGCGTCGCTGAGCGATGTCTGCATGGTGTTCCAGCAGTTCAACCTGTGGCCGCACATGAGCGTGATCGACAACGTGTCGACCCCGCTGCGGCTGGTCAAGGGCGTGGCGAAAGACGAAGCGCGCAAACGTGCGCTGGCGGAACTGGAGCGCGTCGGCCTGCAGCACAAGGCAGACGCCTACCCCGGCCAGCTCTCGGGCGGGCAGCAGCAGCGCGTCGCCATCGCCCGCGCACTGACCATGCAGCCGAAGATCATGCTGTTCGATGAACCGACCTCTGCGCTCGACCCGGAGCTGGTCGGTGAAGTGCTCAACGTGATCCGCGCCCTGTCCGAAGAAGGCATGACCATGGTGATCGTCACCCATGAAATGGGCTTCGCCGCAAAAGTGTCGGACAAGGTGGTCTTTCTTGCCGAAGGCATCATCGAGGAACAAGGCCCGCCGGAGCAGATCTTCGGCGCACCGCAGAGCCCGCGCCTGAAGCAGTTCCTCTCCACCTGGCGGGAGCGTCAGGGCGATTCGCCGCTGTAGGCGGGCAGCCTGACGGCAACAAAGTGTCGCCGGCGCAAACCGGAGGCGAAAAACGCTGTCAGACCTTGAACCTCACGGATTCAAGACTGCCATGTCCATCTCGCCTTTCATTGCCGCGCACGACAACAACCCCGACTGGCGCACCGCGCTGAATCACTGTCTGGAACAGCTGACCCGCGCTGCGAAAGCGGACGCGGGTGCGGCGCCGGTGGCCGAATACACGCTGGGCTGGTGCTATCTGACCGACCCCTTTGCCGATGCGGCGGAAGCGATACTCGCCGAACTCAGGCAACACCTGCCCGGTGTGAGCTGGGTGGGCACGGTCGGGATCGGCATCGCGGCCAGTGGCGTTGAGTACATCGACGAGCCCGCCATTGCCCTGATGCTCGCCCCCATGCCGCGCCCTTCCTTCAGGCTGTTCTCCGGTCGCCAGCCCTTGCCGATGACGCCGGAAGCCGGCGCGTTCAACGCCCACACCGCGCTCGTGCATGCCGACGGCACCACGCCCGACCTGCAGGAGTTGCTGCCCGAGTTGGCCGAGCGGACTGCGACCGGATACCTGTTCGGCGGGCTGTCTTCGGCCCGCACCCATACCTTGCAGATTGCCGACGCAGTGCTTACCGGAGGACTGTCGGGTGTCGCCTTTGGAGAGGAAGTCGGCCTGCTGTCGCGGGTGACGCAGGGCTGCCAGCCCATGGGGCCGGCACGGCAGGTGACACGGGCCGAGGACAATAACGTGCTCACCCTCGACGGCCAGCCGGCGCTTGCCTGCGCCCTGCAGGATCTGGGGCTGGCGAACGACCTCGCTGTCGAGGAGATGGCCGAAGCCTTGTCCTCGACCCTGGTTGGACTGTGCCGCAGCAGCGACGACCAGGCCTCCACGCCGGCCCGCTTCGGCCCGGACACCCTGGTGCGCCACATCATCGGTCTCGATCCCCGCGCCCGGGTGCTGGCCATCGGCGACGAGGTTGAGACCGGCGCGCAGCTCACCTTCTGCCGCCGCAACCCCAAAGCCGCACTGGAGGATGTTCGCCGCATCGCGACCGAGATCAGGGATGAGCTCGAAACGAGCAAGCAGCGCGCCGCCGGTGCCATCTACGTCAGCTGTGTCGGCCGCGGCGGCCCACACTTCGGTACGCCGGATGCAGAGCTGTCCGCCATCCGCGACGTGCTCGGCGAGCTGCCGCTGGTCGGCTTCTTTGCCAACGGCGAGATCGCGCGCGACCGGCTCTACGGCTACACCGGGGTGCTCAGCGTGTTTACCATGGCAGCCTGAAAACCTCGCCACCCCGCTGAACAGGAACCCGATGCAGCTCGACCCACGCCAGTTCGCCCCCGCTACCGAGCGCAATCGCCACCTCATTCTCCCCGTCCTGCAGCGCGTGCTGCCCGCCGCGGGCACGGTGCTGGAGATCGGCAGTGGCACCGGCGAACATGCGGTGTACTTTGCTCAGGCACTGTCGCACCTGAACTGGCAGCCGAGCGACACGAATCCTGCGGCGCTGGCTTCGATCAGGGCCTGGACCGAGCACGCCGGCGCAGGAAACGTCGCCGCACCGCTGGCGCTCGACGTGCGCGCGCCGACGTGGCCGCTCACCCGGGCCGACGCCCTGGTGAGCATCAATGTGATCCATTACTCGCCATGGGAAAGCACGCCAGCCTTGCTCGCGGGCGCAGCACGGGTGCTGCCAGAAGGTGGCATCGTGTATCTGTACGGCCCTTATCGGCGCGAAGGTCGGCACACCGCGCCGAGCAACGAGGAATTCGATGCCTGGCTCAAGCGTCGCGATCCGGAATTCGGTGTGCGGGATATCGAAGCGGTGGAGGCTGAAGCAGCCGCGTGCGGGCTGTGCCTCGACGAAGTCATCGCCATGCCGGCGAATAACTTCAGTCTGATCCTGAAACGCAGCTGAGCACTTCATCCGGGGCACGGAGCCAAGCCTGCCACCCCGGATGAAGCTTCAGGACCTGAGGGCTCAGGCCTTGGGCATGCGGCCCATCAGGTAGAACTGCTCGTTGGGCGGCGTGCCGGTGAGGTGCACCAGGCGGTTGCTCATGCTGAAGAACGCGGTGATCGCGCCGATGTCCCAGATGGCCTCGTCGTCAAAGCCATGTTCGCGCAGCGCGTCCATGTCGGCGGCTTCGATTTCTCCGCCGCGGGTCGACAGCTTGACCGCGAAATCGAGCATCGCGCGCTGACGCGGCGTGATCTCGGCCTTGCGGTAGTTGGTCGCCAGCTGGTCGGCGACACGCGGGTTCTTGGCGCGAATACGCAACACCGCGCCGTGCGCGACGACACAGTACAGACACTCACTCACGCCCGAGGTGGCGACCACGATCATCTCGCGCTCGGCCTTGGACAGGCCGACATCCTTTTCCATCAACGCATCGTGATAGTCAAAAAAGGCGCGGAATTCGGCCGGGCGATGCGCCAGCATCAGAAACACATTGGGAATGAAGCCAGCCTTTTCCTGCACCGCCAGAATCCTGTTGCGGATGTCCTCGGGCAGCTCGGCGAGCTCGGGAACGGGGAAGCGGCTGATGGAACGATCGGTCATGCGGTTCTCCTCACAAAAAAACGTGCCTGTAATTGTTATAGGCGACAGAAAAATCAGCTCACTGACGCTGCGATGGCCGCGCATGCTGACGCGGCCATCGTCTCGGAAATTAACACTTGATCAGCGGTTTACATCAACCACAACGCGACCGCGGATCTTGCCTTCGAGCAGCTCGGCAGCCGCCGGAATGGCATCAGACAGCGCGATCTCGTGGGTGATGAGATCAAGCTTGCTGACATCGAGGTCACGTGCCAGACGTGCCCA
Organism: Parazoarcus communis; assembly: GCF_003111645.1. NCBI lineage: Bacteria > Pseudomonadati > Pseudomonadota > Betaproteobacteria > Rhodocyclales > Zoogloeaceae > Parazoarcus > Parazoarcus communis. The sequence goes on along the minus strand of NZ_CP022187.1, from coordinate 3,368,159 downwards.
CGCTTCGAGGCGATCGACACGCGGGCACATCACGCTGTCGACACCGGCAAGAGTGACGCCGCGCAGGATGAAGGGCGCCACGGTGGCGGGGAAGTCCATGCCCTGGGCGAGACCGCAGGCGGTGACCACACCGCGATAGCGGGTGCTGGCGCAGACGTTGGCCAGGGTGTGGCTGCCGACGGTATCCACCGCACCGGCCCAGCGCTCTTTCGCGAGCGGGCGGCCAGCTGCGGAGAACTGCGCGCGGTCGATGATCTCTGCCGCACCGAGCGACTTCAGGTAATCCGCTTCCTGCGGACGCCCGGTGGAGGCCACCACGGTGTAGCCGAGCTTGGCCAGCAGGGCCACGGCCACGCTGCCCACGCCACCATTGGCGCCGGTCACCAGGATTTCGCCCTTGTCCGGGGTCACGCCGTGGCGCTCAAGCGCCAGCACGCACAGCATCGCGGTATAGCCGGCGGTGCCGATGGCCATCGCCTGCTTCGGCGTAAATGCCGAGGGCAGCGGCACCAGCCACTCGCCCTTGAGCTTCGCCTTCTGCGCCAGCCCGCCCCAGTGCCCTTCACCCACGCCCCAGCCATTGAGCACGACCGCGTCGCCCGCGGCGATGCCTTCATGGCTGCTCGACTCGACGGTGCCGACCAGGTCGATCCCCGGTACCAGCGGAAACTTGCGCACGACCGGACCCTTGCCGGTGATCGCGAGACCGTCCTTGTAGTTCAGCGTGCTGTACTGGACGTTGACGGTCACGTCGCCCTCAGGCAGTTGCGCCTCGTCGATGTCGCTCAGCGTGGCGCGATAGCCGGCGTCGTCCTTCTCGATCAGAATGCCCTTGAACATGTATCTCTCCTCCTGTGGGTGTACTTATGCCCCGCGCGGCAAAGCCGCGAGGAAACCTCGGTAAAAACGATCCAGCGGTTCGGCGTTGCGCACGAGCTTGGCTCTGAGCACCGCACCTTCCCAGCCGATCCAGAAAAACTCGGCAAGCGCCGCCGCATCGGCATCGGGCGCGAGCTGCCCGCACCTCTTCGCCGCCTCGAAGCAGTGCGCGAGACGCTGCTGCCAGTCGCAGAACACCGCTTCGAGCTGGACACGGTAGCTCTCGTTGAGCGCACCCAGCTCCTGCCCCAGGTTGCCGATCAGACAGCCGCGACGAAACTCGAAGCGCGACATGCCCGCCTTGGCGTCCGCCACGAAAGCGGACAGACGCTCAAGCGGCGGCGTGGCTTCGTCCAGCAGCCAGCGATCCAGCTTGCGCGCGAAATAGTTCGCGTATTGCGCGATGACGGCCGCGCCGAACTCTTCCTTGCTGCTGAAGTAGTAATAGAACGAGCCCTTCGGCACCCCGGCACGCTTCAGCACCAGATCGATACCGGTGCTGGCAAAGCCGTGCTCGGTCAGGATCTCGGTGCCGGCGCGCATCAGAACCTCGCGGGTATGGTCGCGCGCGCCCTCCTGGCGTGGGGGGCGACCGCGTCGGCGAGCAACAGTGGCTTCAGTCATGCTTTTTATAATAGACCGGTCACTTATAAAATCAAGAATAATTTTCGAATCGTTTGAGAAAACGCATGCGCATACCCCACCGATGCTGCTACGCTCGCCGCCGCTCAATGCAGAACAACTAACCAGTGCAGAGGAAAATCCATGACCCGACTATTCAGATACGCCCTGCTGACCATGCTGATCGGCCTGCTCACGGGGTGTGCATCGCTGCAATCCACCCGGGCGCCAGACGCAGATCTGTCCCGGATCAAGACCATTCATGTGCAAAAGCTCGAAGGCGAGGATGCGGACATCGACCTGCTCATCGCCAAGCGCCTGACCGCGCTGGGCTATCAGGTCACCACCAGCGCCGCCGCGCGGCCAGATCACGAAGTGGATGCTACGCTGACGTATGTGGATCGCTGGATGTGGGATATCACCATGTATCTGCTGCGGCTCACGATTACGCTGCGTGACGGTCGCGAGGACACAATCCTTGCCGTCGGCGAGTCCTACCGGCCTTCGCTGCAGCGACGCTCACCCGAGGTCATGGTGGAAGAAGTGCTCGACGACATTTTCCAGCGCAAGGCGGAAGCAAAATGAAAAAGCAGCTGATTGTCTCCCTCATGGCTGCCGCAGTCGCGGCAGGCTGTGCCACACCATCCACGATCGAAGGCATGGTGGTTCAACAGGCGCCCGCTACCAGCGCACGCAGCACCGAGGCGGTAAACGTCACGGTGATCGGTGGCAAGGACACCAGCACACTCGGTGCGTCGCAGATCTCCAGCGCCGACTTTGCTGCGGCCCTGAGTCAGTCCGTGATCGCCGCAGGCCTGTTTCCGCGCGCTGGCGACGCTGGCGCAACCGGCTACTCGCTCGAGGCCTTCATCGCCACCCTTTCGCAGCCCATGTTCGGCATGTCCTTCACCGTGGAAATGGAGGTCAGCTACAAGCTGATCGATCGCAGCACCCGCAGCACCGTGTGGGCGCAGTCGATCAAGAGCGCCCACACCGCCACCGCGGGCGACTCCCTGGTTGGCGTTACCCGGCTCAGACTGGCAAACGAAGGCGCAGCACGCAAGAACATCGAAGCCGCCATCGCCGCCATGGGCAAGCTTCCGCTGCGCTGACAATCACCCAGCCATCAGGCGGCCCGCTCCCGCGGGTCGCTAGCGCTTGCCCCAGATGTTCTCCAGCTGGGCATCGCGGCCGCAGCCGCGACGGTAGTAGTTGTAGCGCAGCGGGTTCTTCTTGTAGTAGTCCTGATGGTATTCCTCGGCCGGATAGAAGGCAGAGGCGGCGAGGATCTCGGTATGGATGCGCGACACCTTGCCGCTCTTGAGCAAGGCCTCGCGGCTGGCTTCAGCAACCTTGCGCTCGGCTTCGTTCTGCCAGTAGATGCCGGAGCGATACTGCGAGCCGACATCGCAGAACTGGCGATTCTTCGCAGTCGGGTCGATGGTGCGCCAGAAGTACTCGACCAGTTGCGGGTAGCTGACGCGGGCGGGGTCGTAGATTACACGCACCGCCTCGGTATGACCGGTATTGCCCGCGCTGACCTGCTCATAAGTCGGATTGACCTCCTTGCCGGCGGTATAGCCCGACTCCGCCGAGATCACCCCGGGGAGCTTCTCGAAATCAGCCTCGGTGCACCAGAAACATCCGCCAGCGAAAATCGCCGTTTCTGTTGCCACCCGCCCTGTCCCGGTGGAAACATCTGTGGCAAACGCTGTCGCCGTCACGCCGCCGCCACAAAGGATTGCGGTCAGTGCCAGCGTTGCTGTGCTCCGCTTCATCAGTGTCACTCCTTGCCTGGATTCGTGGGTTCGCTTCATGCAGTTACTTTGGTGGCGCAGGATCTAGGCCTTTGACAGTTTCGGAGGCGTTGTCGTCCGCGCCGACGATCGGCGCTTTCATGAGTGCGTCGAACTCGGCCTGACCGAGATAATCAAGGTCCCAGTGCGAAGTATGGGCGAGCTTCACCTCGTCCTGAAAAATCCGGAATTTGCGCAACTTTGCCGGCAAGTCCATGGCGGCGCTCCTTGATGAAGTAACAAGTATCCGACCGAAATACTCAGGTAATCGTTCCCCAGGCGAATGCTGCACGATCTTGATATCAATCTGCCTCACTTGGTGTCGGTGTTCACATCTTTCATCCTCCGCTGCCGTTAGAGTCATGGCATCAATCACCGGCTCCGATGACGCTGCGATGCCCGCTCCTTTCCGCCTGCTGCTTGCAACTTCACTGCTGCTCTGTGCCACGACCGGCTTTGCCGGTGGCAATGGCGCGAGCAGTGAAGCGCCTGCCTGGACGGATGAGCCACCCGTGCTCGCACGCATGCTGGAAGACGGCTATCGGGCCGAACGCAGTCGGCTGACAGCGCTGGCGGCTGCACGCTACTGCGGCGCCGCTCGCCATGGCAGCATCGAGGCTCAATTCCAGCTGGGGCGCTTGCTGCTGAAGAATCGCAGGCTCGCCGATCAGCCGGATAACGCGGTCAACCTGCTGGCGCTGGCTGCACGCCAGGGACATGAAGGTGCCCAGGCGTTGCTCGCTGCTGGCCGCTCATCCCCCGCCGATATTGGCAATGATTTGCCGGAATGCCTTTTCTCGGATGATGCGGGTTCCATCGCCGACTCGGGCGCGGTTGTGCCCTTCGAGGTCGTGGAGCGCTTCATTGCCTCCCTGTCGGTCGAACGCCGTCGTCATGCGCGCCTGGTCCAGCGCCTGGCGCCGGGCTACGACGTCGATCCGCGGCTGGCACTGGCCATCGTGCGCACCGAATCCAACTTCAATGCGGACGCCCGCTCGCCCAGGAACGCGCAAGGCCTGATGCAGCTGATTCCCGATACGGCCGAGCGCTTCGGCGTGCGCAATATCATGGACCCGGAGCAGAACGTGCGCGGCGGCCTGGCCTACCTGCGCTGGCTGCTGCGGCGTTTCGAGGGCGACGTGCTGATGACGGCGGCCGCGTACAACGCCGGCGAAGGGGCTGTCGAGCGCTATGGCGGCGTGCCGCCCTATGATGAAACTCAGGAATACGTGCGCCGCATCATGGCGTTCTATCGCGCATCGCAGCATGAGCAACCGGTGCTCCGCATCCTTGCGTCGGCCCGTCCTCAGGACAGCTGAAAGCAGGCACGCGCAGCGCTTCATGCTGCCCGCTTAAGCAGGCGGGCGCCGGCTGCGACTTGCATTCCCTTGTTGTGCGGAGGATATTTGCGTCCTCTCCAGTCACATCGACCACCATGCGCATGGATCCGCCCCTGGACAAAGCAGGTGAAGGCCTCTCGGCTCCGCATGCCGCCGCAGCCCGCTGGTTGCCGGCTGCAAACTTCATGCTGGCGGAAGGCATCGACAGCTGCCCGATTCCGATCTTCGTCCTCGATCGCAACCATGTCATTGCGCACTGGAACCGTGCGCTGGCGGCCCTGTCCGGCCTGCCCCCGGAGCGCCAGGTCGGCACCTGCCACCAATGGGAAGCCTTCTATCCCAGCGCACGTCCGACGCTCGCCGACCTTGTACTGGACGGCGCGCTCGAGGACAGGATCAGCCAGTTCTACCACGAGAAATCCCGCCCCTCGCCACTGACACCGGGCGCCTTCGAGGCCGAGGACTTCTTCCCGGCCATCGGCGACGGCGGACGCTGGCTGTTCTTCACTGCAGCACCGCTGCACGACGAGGCGGGCGAAGTCGTCGGCGCGATCGAAACCCTGCAGGACGTTACCGAACAGAAGCGCGCCGAGCAGGCCTTGCGCGACAGCGAGGCGCGCTACCGCCTGCTGAGCATCACCGACGGGCTCACCGGCCTGTACAACGCCCGTCACTTCTTCGCCCGCCTCGAGACGGAGTGCGAGCGGGCCAGCCGCTACCGTCAACCGCTGTCGATGCTGCTGCTCGACGCCGACAACTTCAAGCAGCTGAATGACACCTACGGCCACCTGGAAGGCGACTGCGTGCTGCAGGCGCTGGCAAAGGTCATCACGGACAGCACCCGCAGCGCCGACACCAACTTCCGTTACGGCGGTGAAGAGTTCGCCCTGCTGCTGCCGGGTACCGGGCTGGACGAGGCCGAACAACTCGCCCACCGCCTGTGCGCCGCCTTTGCCAGCACGGCCGTGGTGCTGTCTTCCGGCATCGTGATCCGGTGCACGATCAGCATTGGGGTGTCGCAGTTTCGGCCGGGCGAGAAGCCCGCCGCTTTCATGCACCGTGCGGACCAGGGCATCTATGAAGCCAAGGACAGGGGGCGCAACTGCGTTGTTGCCATCGATGCAGATACGCCGCGCTGAAACAGGGAACGCGAAAGGCTGCGCACATCTTGCATGTCCGGTGCTATGGCCTCACTGAGGCATGGGTGATAAAATGCGGCCTGTTTTTAGGGTTTTTGCCCTGATGCCTGTCAAGGCGCGGCTTTTCGTGCAAGTTTTTTGGCAGGCAGGCGGTCTGAAATGCTGCCTGGGGCCCAAACACGCTTTCAGCGGAACCGCTTCTGAGGCGGTTTTTTTGTGAGCGGAAAACCGTTTCCAACTTTTTGCTTTGCCTCGCGCCAGTCAAAGGATCCAGCATGTCGGTACATCGCGCCCAGAACGCCGCCCAGCGGCCCTCCCGCCTCGCCCTGCCGGTTATCGCCGTCGCTGCAGCCGTGCTGCTCGCAGGCTGTGGCCAGCAGAACACGGTTGATCCGGAACTCACCGCGACGCTCATCCAGCCGGTCGCCAGACTTGAAGTCAAGGTCTCCAAGGTGGCCCCGGGCAGCCGCACCGGCGAGCAGATCTACAAGGCCGTCTGCGCCAGCTGCCACGACTCCGGCGCACTGAACGCCCCCAAGACCGGTGACGCCGGTGCCTGGGCGTCCCGCATCGCACTGGGCTTCGACGGCCTGACCAGTTCGGCCATTGCCGGCAAGAACAGCATGCCCGCACGCGGCGGCGCAAGCGACCTGACCGACACCGAAGTGAAGCGCGCAGTCGCCTACCTGGTGAATCAGGCGGGTGCGAACTTCACCGAGCCGCCGGTCGAGCAGTAATCGGGGCACGGTCCCGGAACGCAAAAAGGGCAGCCGCTGGCTGCCCTTTTTAGTCCACCTGCCGGCCCCGGCCGGCCCGCCGCAGCGTCAGGCGCCGGGCTTGCTGCGCGCTTCGAGCATGGCCATCAGGTTGGCCGCACGGGCGCGCCCTTCCTCGTTCGACACCGGGCCGCTCTTCTTGCGGTCGTTGATACGGATGTCGCCCCCCATCTCGGCAATGAATCGCGAGGGCTCGCATACGCGCACCTCCTTGCCCGCCTTGCGCCGTTCGCACCAGGTGATATTGAGGCTGCGCTGCGCGCGGGTGATGCCGACATACATCAGGCGCCGCTCTTCCTCGACCTTGTCCTCGTCGATGCTGCTCTGGTGCGGCAGGAAACCTTCTTCGACGCCGATCAGGAACACATGCGGGAACTCCAGCCCCTTGGACGCATGCAGGGTGGCGAGCTGCACGCCGTCAAAGTCGGGATCTTCCTTGTCCAGCATCGAAATCAGCGCGATGGTCTGGGTCAGCTCGATCAGGTTCTTGCCGTCCTCCGCGCCCTTGCGCCCGAGCCAGTCGACGAAATCGCGCACGTTGCTCCATTTGGTCTCGGCCTCGCGCGTCGTGCAGTGCTCGAACAGCCAGGCCTCGTAGCGGATCGCGGTGAGGAGGTCCTCGAGCAGCTGCGCCGCCGGCTCACGCGTAGCGCGGTACTGCATGCGATTGATGAAGCCGGCGAACTGCTGCACGCCTTCGAGCTGCTTCGGATTCAGGTGCTGCGCCGCGCCCTCCTCGAACACCGCGGCGAACAGGCTGATGTGACGGTGACCGGCATAGTTGCCCAGCGCTTCGATCGTTGCCGCGCCGACGCCGCGCCTGGGCACGGTAATGGCGCGAATGAAGGCAAGATCATCGTCCTCGTTCATCAGCAGGCGCAGGTAGGAGATCAGGTCGCGGATCTCGGGCTTGTCGAAAAAGCTCTGTCCGCCTGAAATCACGTAGGGGATGTGCTGGTTGCGCAACTGCTGCTCGATGATCCGCGCCTGATGATTGCCGCGGTACAGGATCGCGTAGTCCTTGAAGCGGGTGCGGTTCTCGAACTTGTGCGCGGTGATCTTCATCGCCACGGTCTCGGCTTCACGATCGGGGTCGGGGCAGTTGGTGACCACGATCTGCTCGCCAATGCCGTGCTCGGACCAAAGCCGCTTCTCGAACAGCTTTTCGTTGTTGGCGATCACCGTGTTGGCCGCTTCGAGAATGCGGCGTGACGAGCGGTAGTTCTGCTCGAGCTTGATCACCTTCAGCTTCGGGTAATCGACCTGCAGCAAACGCAGGTTTTCAACGTCGGCACCACGCCAGGCATAAATGGCCTGATCGTCGTCGCCCACCGCGGTAAATGCGCCACGCACGCCCGAGAGCAGGCGCAGCAGGCGGTACTGCGCGCGGTTGGTGTCCTGATACTCGTCCACCAGCAGGTAGCGCAGCCGGTTCTGCCAGCGCTCGCGCACCTCGGGGTTCTCGTCGAACAGCCTCACCGGCAGCGAAATCAGGTCGTCGAAATCGACCGCCTGGTAGGCACGCAGCGTGCGCTCGTACTCCTTGTACAGCAGCGCCGCGGTGGAGGCGATCTCGTTGTCGGCCAGTTGCGCGGCCTCCTCCGGCGTGATCATCGCGTTCTTCCACGACGAGATCTGCCACTGCATCTGCTTGGCGATGCCCTTGTCGTTGTCGCCGGACACGTCGGAGACGATCTGTACCGTGTCCGAAGAATCGAGAATGGAAAACTGCGGCTTGAGCCCGCAATGCACCGCTTCCTGGCGGATGATCCGCACGCCGAGCGCATGAAAGGTACACACCGTGAGACCGCCCGGCACGCGGCCGCCCATCAGGTGGGCGACACGCTCCTGCATCTCCCTGGCCGCCTTGTTGGTAAAGGTGATCGCAGCGATGTTCTTTGCGCTGATCCCGCACTCGTTGATCAGGTGCGCGATCTTCTGCGTGATGACCCGCGTCTTGCCACTGCCCGCACCGGCGAGCACGAGACAGGGACCGTCCAGATAGTGGATGGCTTCACGTTGGGGGGCGTTGAGGAGGGCTGACATCTGAAGGGGACCGGAAAAGCAATGCCGCCCGGACAGGCGGCATTGCGGAAGTGTACCCCAAGCCTTGCTCGCGCGCTGCCGGCGCGATCAGGCAGACGGCTCAGAGTGCGCCGAAGATCTTCTTCGCCAGACCGCCAACCGCACCGACCGGGTCCTTGCGGATCGCACGCTCTTCCTCGGCGATCATCAGGTACAGACCGTCGAGCGCCTTGCGCGTCACATAGTTCTCGATCTGCGCATCCTCACCCTTTACCAGACCGATACCGGCCGCCTGACCCGCCAGCTTGTTGTACTGACCGGACAGCTCGAGCTTGTCGGTGCTCTTCTTGACCGCCGGCAGGAACAGCTTGGTGAGCTGGTCCTGGGTCTTCTCGCGGAAGTAGCTGGTCACCGAATCGTCGCCACCCGTCAGGATGTTCTTGGCGTCGGTGACGCTCATCTGCTTCACCGCGTTGGCCAGCAGCGTCTTCGCCTCGGGTACGGCGGCTTCGGCTGCACGGTTCATCGTGGTCACGAGTTCGTCGAGGTCCTTGCCGCGCCCGGTCATGCGGATCAGCGGCTCGGCCTGGGCCAGCCCGTCGGGCAAGGGAATCTTCACCTTGTCGTTATTGAGAAAGCCGCCGTTACGTCCAAGCAGCTCGACTGCGCGGCTGGCGCCCTGACTCAGGGCCTCTTTCAGGCCACCCGAGGCCTCACTGTCGGTAAACGCGGCCAGTCCGCCGGCCGCCCACACCGGTGCGCTGATGACAAGAAAGGCGAAAACTCTCAGAATGGAACGCATGGCATCCTCCACAAGATCAAGCGATTAGTATGCAGCAGCGGGACGTCGATGCAATTGCGGTTTTCATCCCCGATACCAGGCCCGCTGGGCTGACGCCTCCCGACAGCCCGATGTCTCCCGGCACCCTGACCGGCTCGACAACCCACCTACCGGAACCGCCTGCGGCCGCATTTTTCGCGTGCCGTCATTGATAATTCTGTGCATGCGGGCAAACCAATCGGCCCGGACGCTATCCAACAGGCTGAATCACGCCCATACCAAGCGGACAACATGCTGAAAAAAACCCTTCCGTTGATCATCGCTTTCATCGCCGTCACTGCTGCCCACGCCCAGGAGCGTCGCAACGTGGGCGGCTGCGACATCCGGCGCGGCACCTTGTGCACCAGCCTGAACCTGAACGGTGCGGACCTGGCCGGCGTCAATCTGATGAACTCTCAGTTCACCCGCAGCAGTCTCGCCGGCGCCAACCTGCGCGGTGCCGAGCTGGGCGAAGCCAACTTTTCCTACACCGATCTGCGCGGCACGGATCTGCGCGAGGCGTCGATGTCGCGCATCAACCTCAAAGGGGCGCGGCTGAATGAGGCCAGGCTTGCCGGCGCGGACTTGCATGGCGCAACGTTTCAGAATGCAGACCTGAGCGCCGCCGATCTGTCCGACACCATCCTTACCGGGGCGGACTTCACCAACGCCCGCCTGGGCGGCGCACAGTTGAAGAATGCGGACATGCAGCGCGCCAACCTGCGCGCGGCGAACCTGAAAGGCGCCTCACTTGTCGGCGCCAACCTTCAGGGCGTGAATTTCAACCGGGCATCGCTCGTCGACGCCGATCTGACCGGCGCCAAACTTGGCGGCGCGATCTTTCTCGGCACGCAAACCGAGGGCTGCATCGGCTGCCCCGACTGAGGGCGGGCAGTGCAAGGGAAAACGCTGAGCCTTGCCCGGCGCTTTCCCTGAACACGCCTCAGGCGACGCCGGCGCCGTGCGCCTGCTGATCGGCCCAGTAGCTCGAACGCACCATCGGCCCGCAGGCTGCGTTGCGGAAACCCATCTTCAGCGCCTCGGTTTCGAACATCTTGAACGTGTCAGGATGGACGTAGCGCAGCACCGGCAGGTGACCGCCCGAAGGCTGCAGGTACTGACCGATGGTCAGCATGTCGACGTTGTGCGCACGCAGGTCGCGCAGCACTTCGAGGATTTCGTCGTCGGTTTCACCCAGGCCGACCATCAGGCCGGACTTGGTCAGCACTTCGGGATGACGTGCCTTGAACTGCTTGAGCAGCTCGAGCGAGTAGGCATAGTCGGAGCCGGGACGGGCCTGCTTGTACAGACGCGGCACGGTCTCGAGGTTGTGGTTCATGACGTCGGGCGGCGCCTGGTCGAAGATGTCGAGCGCGATGTCCATGCGCCCGCGGAAGTCGGGCACCAGCACCTCGATGGTGGTCTTGGGCGACGCCTTGCGGGTTTCGGTGATGCACTCGACGAAGTGCTGCGCACCGCCATCACGCAGATCGTCACGGTCGACCGAGGTGATCACCACATAGTTGAGGCGCATCGCGGCAATCGTCTTGGCCAGATCGACCGGCTCGTTGACGTTCAGCGGGTCCGGACGACCATGACCGACGTCGCAGAACGGACAGCGGCGGGTGCAGATGTCGCCCATGATCATGAAGGTGGCCGTGCCCTTGCCGAAACACTCATGAATGTTGGGGCAGGAGGCTTCCTCGCACACGGTGTGCAGCTTGTGCTCGCGCAGCGTGTCCTTGATCTCGTTGAAGCGCTCGGCCTCGACGCCGGCACCGAGCTTGATGCGGATCCACTCGGGCTTCTTCAGGCGCTCGGCGGGCACGATCTTGATCGGGATTCGGGCCGTCTTGTCGGCGCCACGCTGCTTGCGAACGGGGGTTTCCATGGTCTCTGTCTCTATTGTTGGGAATTCATCAAGCGCATTGTGCCCATCAGGGCGCCGCACTCATAGCGGGAGCATCCGCAGCCGGACTCACGGGCGGCGGAAGCAGGCGGTCGAGGTGACCGAGCAGGCGCTCACCCGCACCCGCAACGGTTTCGGCCACGCCGAAATCGCGCAGCTGCACGGTCTTGAGCCCTTCGTAACCACAGGGATTGATCCAGCTGAAGGGCGTGAGATCCATGTCGACGTTGAGGCTCAGGCCATGATAACTGCAGCCGTTGCGCACGCGCAGACCAAGTGCAGCCACCTTGGCACCGTCGATATACACACCCGGCGCACCGTCCTTGCGCACGGCATTCAGACCGTATTCGGCCAGGGTATCGATGATCGCCTGCTCCATCAGTGACACCAGCTCGCGCACCTTGAGCCGGCGCCGGTGCAGGTCGAGCAGCAGATAGACCACCAGCTGGCCGGGCCCGTGATAGGTGATCTGACCGCCGCGGTCGATCTTGACCAGCGGAATGCCGGCGTCGTTGCGCAGCAGATGCTCGGGAAGCCCGGCCTGCCCGAGGGTGTAGACCGGAGGATGCTCAAGCAGCCAGATTTCGTCCGGCGTGCCTTCATTGCGCCCGGCTGTGAACACCCGCATCGCCTCGAGTGCCGGTTCGTACTCGACAAGACCGAGGCGCTTGATGATCACAGCACCACCTTGACCATCGGGTGCGCCGTGAGCTCGCGATACATCGAATCGACCTGCAACTGCGATACCGCACGGAAGGTGCAGGTGATCGCAAGGTAGTTGCCCTTGCTCGAGGGCCGCATCTCCACGGTCGCCACATCGAAATCCGGCGCATGGGTCAGCACGACCTCGGTCACCGCCTGGGCGAAACCATCCACCCGCGCGCCCATGATCTTGATGGGAAAGTCACAGGGAAACTCGAGCAGCGTCTGTCGGGTTTCTTGCTTGTTCTGATCATCCACTGCGCATCACCGTATTCTTGAAGTCCTGATACCACGCATACATCTGCTGCCCCAGCGGACCCGGACGGCCATTGCCGACCGCTTTGTCATCGAGCCGGGTAATCGGCAGCACTTCCTTGGTCGACGAGGTCATCCACAGCTCATCGGCATGACGCACCTCGTCTTCGAGAATTTCACGTACCTCATGCTTCAAACCGTGGCTGACGGCGAGCTCGAGCACCACATCGTAGGTGATGCCGGGCAGCATCAGGTGGCTCTTGGGCGGCGTCAGCACCACGCCGTCCTTGACCATGAAAATGTTCGACGACGACCCTTCGGTCAGGAAACCGTCCCGAAACAGGACGGTTTCGACGCACCCCTGATCGATCGCATGCTGACGAAGCAGACAGTTTGCGAGCAGGGCCACGGTCTTGAGGTCACAGCGCAGCCAGCGGAAATCCGCTGCGCTGACGCAGGCCACGCCTTCTTCGCGCTGATAGTCCGGCGGCGTGATCAGCTGTTCGCTCATCAGGAACACCGTCGGCCGCACCACCTTGGGAAACGCATGATTGCGCTTGTCGTCCGCACCGCGGGAGACCTGCAGATAGACCGACTGGTCCTCCCAGACGTTACGGTCGATCACCTCACGAATGATTGCGGCCCACTCGTCAGGACGATGCGGATTCGGCAGACGGATGGAAGCCAGCGTGCTCTCGAGACGGGCGACATGCTCCTCCAGCCGGAAGGGATGGCGCGAATACACCGGGATGACTTCGTAGGCACCGTCACCGAAGAGAAATCCGCGGTCCATCGGCGACACCCGCGCTTCGTCGAGTGGCTGATAACGTCCGTTCAGATAACACAGGCTCACAACATCCTCCACTACTCCCCGGTCGCTCAGAGGCTCTTGATCCACAGCACCAGTGCGTCCCAGAAGCGGCCAAAGAACCCGGCCACCGGCACGTCCTGCAGCGCTACGACAGGATATTCCCCCAGCACCTTGCCGTCGACACTGAGCTTGAGGGTGCCGATTTCCTGGCCCTTCTGCAGCGGCGCGAGCACCGGCTGCATGCTCTCGAGCGTGGCTTCGACCTTGTCAGCCTGACCCTTGGGCAGCGACAGCACGAAATCGCTGGTGAAGCCGGCCGCCACTTCGTTCTCCTGGCCTTTCCACACGCGGAACTGCGACAGCGCCTGATCGGCGGAATACAGCTTCACCGTGTCGAAGAACTGGAAGCCGAAGTTGAGCAGCTTGAGCGACTCCTGCGCACGCACGGTATCGGACGACGCACCCAGCACCACCGAGATCAGGCGACGCGGGCCACGCAAGGCGGTCGACACCAGGCAGTAGCCGGCGGCGCTGGTGTGGCCGGTCTTCATGCCGTCGACCGTGCCGTCCATCCACAGCAGGCGGTTGCGGTTGGGCTGCTTGATGTTGTTGTAGGTGTACTCCTTCATCGAGTACAGCTCGAAGTACTCCGGGAAGTCGCGAATGATCGCCGACGCCAGCAGCGCGAGGTCGTTCGCGGTGGTGTACAGCGCGGGATCGGGCAGGCCGGTGGAGTTGGTGAAGTTGGTGTTCGTCATGCCGAGGCGCTTGGCTTCGCGATTCATCAGCGCGGCAAACGCCTCTTCACTGCCGGCCATGAGTTCGGACAGGGCCACGCAGGCGTCGTTACCGGACTGCACGATCACGCCGCGAATCAGCTCCTGCACCGTCACCGGCTTGTTGGGCTCGATGAACATCCGCGAGCCTTCCTGGCGCCACGCCTTCTCCGACACGTTCACCGGCTGCTCCGGCGTGATGCTGCCCGACTTGAGCGCGGAGAAGGTGAGGTAGGCGGTCATCAGCTTGGTCAGCGATGCCGGCTCGATACGCATGTCGGGATCATTGGCAGCGAGCACCTGACCGGTGCTGTGGTCCACCAGCACCCAGGCATTGGCCGCCAGCGCCGGCGCAGGAATGGTCTGGGCGGCTGCCACAAGGGAAAACAGCGAAAACAGGAAAGCAACTAAAAAACGCATCGGAAATGACCAGGTAATTGGAAGGACGGGCGACCCGAAATTATAGGACGCTGCCGGAGAGCTGACCAAAACGGACAGTTTTTGTTTCAAGCTCGGCAAAAAATCAGCGCACGACGACGAAAGGCTGCATTTTCAATGCCGCTGCAATGCGGTCAGCTGCCGAGCGGGCCTCGTCGACAGAGGCGTAAGGCCCGGCATGGAGACGGAAACGGCTTCCGTCGGCGAACAGCTCAAGGCGATCTGCAAATGCGCTCATCTGCGCCTCGATGGTGGCACGAAAGCCCTCGGCGTTGTCGAAGGAGGAGAACGCACCCAGTTGCAGGAACACCCCGCTACCGGCGGCAGACAGCTGTTGCACCGGCTCATGCGGTCGCGGCGCTACGACCGCAGGCGTTGCCACCGGCTGCGGCGGCTCGCGGTTGGTCATTGGCGGCACCGGATCGTCACTGGCCACCATCGGCAGTTCGTCGGGAAGAATCTGTTCGACCTCGACTTCGGTACTGCCCTGATTGATGTAACCGAGCTTGTAGGCCGCCGTATAGGACAGATCCATCAGGCGGTCCTTGTGAAAGGGGCCGCGATCGTTGATGCGCACCACGACCGAATTGCCGGTTGCCAGGCTGGTGACGCGCGCATAGCTCGGAATCGGCAGCGTGGGATGCGCAGCGGTCATCGCATACATGTCGTAAGGCTCGCCGCTTGAGGTGGGCTTGCCGTGGAAGCGACGCCCGTACCAGCTTGCCCGCCCGCGCTCGCGATAGGGCGCAAGTGCGGTCAGCGGGACGTAATCCTGGCCAAACACGTTATACGGCCGGTTGGCAAAACGATGCAGCGGTTCGAGTCGTGGCGACGCATCGGGCACCGCCTCGAGGTTCGACGGCGGGTTGTCGTGCGGGCCATCGTCCTTGTAGTAGCCACCGCCGCGACGCCCGGACTTTGCGGACGACGCGGTCTGTCCGGCGTCGGGCGTCTGCGCCTGCGAGCCGGGCGTGCGCACCGGCGTCTGCCCGCAGGCGGACAGCAGAAGGGTC